>DFQX01000090.1:0-8842 GCA_002381155.1 Flavobacteriaceae bacterium UBA3478
ATAAACTTAAATCCTCTAGTCTCGTCAAATCGTTGAGCCGCTTTGATTAGTCCTAAGTTACCTTCATTAATAAGGTCGGGTAGGGTTAATCCTTGGTTTTGATACTGCTTGGCTACCGATACGACGAATCTAAGGTTAGCCTTAGTAAGTTTTTCTAAAGCACGTTGATCACCTGCTTTGATCTTCTGAGCTAATTCTACCTCTTCTTCAGCGGTGATCAGATCTACTTTACCAATTTCTTGTAAATATTTGTCTAGGGATGCGGTTTCTCTATTAGTAACCTGCTTTGTAATTTTTAACTGTCTCATGTGCGTTTTGGAATGATGTCGCTTAGTTATACGCAGGAAGTTTCGAAAGGTTACAATTATTTGTAAAAAAATAAAGGGGAGTTTTTAACTCCCCTTTAAAACTAGCTAGTCTGAATTAGTCTTCAGAGCTTTCTTATTGATCTCGATCTGATCGGTGATTACGATCTTTAGATCTATTGTCACGGCCGTGGCGCGAATCTCTAGAACCTCTATTATCTCTGCGATCGTTTCTTGGAGCTCTTTCTACGTAACCTTCAGGTTTTTCTAAAAGAGCTTTACGTGACACTTTCTCTTTCTTGGTTCTTGGGTCAAATCCAAAGTACTTAACTTCAAATTCATCACCCATGTTGATAACGTCGCTGACATTTTCAGTTCGTTCCCATGCAAGCTCTGATACGTGAAGTAGTACTTCGTTTCCAGGAGCATCTACGTATTCAACTACTGCACCAAATTCAAGCATTTTAATTACCTTAACCTTATAGGTAGATCCAACTTCAGGCTTGAACATTAATGATTCAATTGAAGCGATTACACTATCGATACCTTCTTGGCTAGTACCTAGAATTTCAACAACACCTTCTCCGGTTTCATTCTCGTTAATAACGATGGTACATCCGGTAGTTTTTTGAAGTTCTTGAATGTTTTTACCACCGCTTCCGATAAACGCTCCGATAAGATCACCAGGGATATTAGTAGTAACGATTTTAGGAGCATGAGCCTTAACTTCTGCTTTAGGAGTATCAATGGTTTCGATCAGCTTGCCTAGAATATGTAGTCTTCCGTCTTTAGCTTGCATTAAAGCTTTAGTAAGGATTTCGTAAGAAAGACCTTTTACCTTAATGTCCATTTGACATGCGGTGATACCATCTGCTGTACCTGTCACTTTGAAGTCCATATCACCAAGGTGATCTTCGTCACCTAGGATATCTGAAAGTACTGCATACTTGCCACTCTCGCTATCAGTGATAAGTCCCATTGCGATACCTGAAACTGGCTTTTTGATTTGAATACCGGCATCCATAAGAGCTAGTGTCCCCGAACATACGGTAGCCATTGAAGAAGAACCATTAGATTCTAATACTTCAGACACTACACGAACCGTATAAGGACAGTCGTCAGGAATCATATTCTTTAACGCTCTTTGAGCTAGGTTACCGTGTCCAACTTCTCTACGTGAAGTACCTCTAATTGGTCTCGCTTCTCCTGTGGAGAAAGGAGGGAAGTTATAGTGAAGATAGAACGTTTCTTCTCCTTCTAATGACGGCATATCGATGATATTAGCCTCGCGAGAAGTACCTAGGGTTACAGTAGATAAAACCTGAGTCTCACCACGGGTAAAGATACCTGAACCGTGGGTAGATGGTAAATAATCAATTTCACACCAGATAGGACGAATTTCGTCGGTCTTTCTTCCATCTAAACGAAGGCCTTCGTCTAAGGTTAGATTACGTACTGCCTCTTTTTCAACTTTACTGTAATAGCTACCGATTAGCTTGCCCTTTTCTTCTAATTCTTCTTCTGAAAAACTCGCTTTAACCGCTTCTTTGATTTCAGCAAATGCGGCACCACGTTCCTTTTTAGAAGATCCAGCTTTCGCAACAGCGTAAACTTTGTCGTAAGCGAGTTCATGAATTCTTTGATAAAGCGCTTCGTCTTTAGCAGCCTCTTCGAATTCACGGGTTTCTTTCTTACCTACTTGCTCCACCAAGCGGTGCTGAGCATCACATTGTACGCGAATAGCTTCGTGAGCGAATTTAATGGCCTCAACCATTTCTTCTTCGCTGATCTCCTTCATCTCACCTTCAACCATCATTACTGAATCGTAAGAGGCTCCGATGATCATATCGATATCAGATTCTTTTAATTGTGCTAGGGAAGGGTTAAGAACAAATTCCCCGTTTACACGTCCGATACGAACCTCTGAAATAGCAGTTTCGAATGGAATATCTGATAATTGCAGTGCGGATGAAGCTGCAAGACCTACAAGGGCGTCAGGAGTGATCGATTCATCGTAAGACATCATCTGAATCATTACCTGAGTCTCTGAGTGGTAATCTTTTGGAAATAATGGGCGAAGTACACGGTCAACGATACGCATGGTTAATACTTCACCATCACTTGGTCTAGCTTCTCTTTTGAAGAAACCACCAGGGTATCTACCTGCTGCAGCAAATTTCTCTCTATAATCCACTGTAAGTGGAAGGAAGTCAACGTCAGCTGCTTGATAATTTGAAACTACTGTACATAGTAACATACAGTTTCCTGAGCGTACGACTACCGAGCCATGCGCTTGTTTGGCAAGTTTACCAGTTTCAATACTGATTGTTCTGCCATCACCGAGATCAATGATCTCTTGAAATGTTTTTGGAATCATAAAATTGTTAGGATAAATCCTAGTGTTTTGTGCCTGTGGCACGAGTTAAACAATTGGTCAATAGTTGTGTTGTTGTGAAGTGTGGTAGACCAATGAAAAACTGAGAAACGACGAGCGTTTCAAAAAAAAAGGCATTCGTTGGAATGCCCTTAATAGATTATTTACGGATCCCTAGATCTTTAATAAGCGAACGATACTTCTCGATATCATTAGCTTTTAAATAGTCTAGAAGACTACGACGCTTACCTACTAAGCGAATTAATGAACGCTCGGTATTAAAATCTTTGTGATTTTTCTTTAAGTGTTCAGTTAAGTGATTGATTCGGTAAGTGAAAAGAGCGATTTGCCCTTCTGTCGAACCCGTGTTAGTTTCAGAACCCCCGTATTGCTTGAAGATTTCTGCTTTTTTTTCTTGTGATAAATACATGCCAATATTCATTAATGATTATTATGTACCTGATTGACGCTCAATCAGGCGGCAAATATAGGTTATTTTTTAAGATAGCTCTTCTGCTTTTTCAGAAACTTTTCTCAGTGGTAGGTTGAGGATCAGGTCAATATATAAATTGATCTTTTTCTTCAATTCTTTTCTATGAGAGATGAAATCTAAAAAACCATGCTCCTTTACAAACTCTGCAGTCTGAAAACCTTCAGGTAAATCTTGTCCTGTAGTATCCTTCACTACTCGAGGCCCTGCAAAACCGATTAGAGCTCCAGGTTCAGCAATGTTGATATCTCCTAACATTGCATAGGATGCTGTTGTACCTCCAGTAGTAGGATCGGTGCAAAGTGAGATGTAAGGCAATTTAGCTTCATCGAGTTGAGCTAGCTTTACAGAGGTTTTAGCCATTTGCATTAAGGACAAAGCCGCCTCCATCATTCTTGCTCCTCCTGATTTTGAAATGATTACAAATGGCGCTTTCCTCTTTATAGCGACGTCTACCGCACGCGCGATTTTCTCTCCAACTACACTTCCCATTGAGCCTCCGATGAAACTAAAATCCATACAAGCGACAACAATCTCGCGTCCTGCAGATAATCCGTAGGCTGTTCTGATTGCATCGTTTAATTTGGTCTTTTTCTTAGCGTCAACCAGACGGTTCTTATACTTCTTAGTGTCTTCAAAATTTAAAGGGTCCTTTGAAGAAAGTTCTTGGTTGAACTCGGTAAATGTGTTGTTATCAAAAAGTAATTCGAAATACTCCTTACTTCCAATGCGTACATGATAATCATCTTCAGGACTTACAAACGCATTTTTAGCTAACTCGTCAGACTCAACTATTTTTCCGGTAGGAGATTTAAACCAAAGCCCTTTTGGGGTGTCTTTTTTCTCCTCCGTAGCCGTTTGTATTCCCTTTTCTGTTCTTTTAAACCAAGCAGATGCCATACTTTGTTGTTTTTGTTATAGAGTGTTCACGTTGTTCAGGTCCTCGAACGCTTTTTTCAGACGAGAAGAGAAAGTGTCTTCTCCTTTTCGTAACCAAACTCTTGGGTCGTAATGCTTTTTGTTTGGAGATTCTTCTCCTTCTGGATTACCAATTTGCGTTCTTAAGTAATCGATTTTTTCAGTCATATAGTCACGAATACCTTCTGTGAAAGCGAATTGAAGGTCGGTATCGATGTTCATTTTAACCACACCGTATCCGATCGATTCTCTGATTTCTTCAACAGACGAACCAGATCCACCATGGAAAACAAAATCGATTGGGTTATGCTCGCTGATATTATATTTCTCTTGAATGTATGCCTGAGAATCTTTAAGAATGGTTGGAGTTAGCTTTACATTTCCTGGCTTGTATACCCCATGCACGTTTCCGAATGCAGCAGCAATGGTAAAACGAGGTGAAATCTTTGAAAGTTCCTCGTAAGCGAAAGCGACCTCTTCAGGCTGAGTGTATAGTTTAGAAACATCTACGTCACTATTATCTACACCATCTTCTTCACCACCGGTGACTCCTAGTTCGATCTCTAAAGTCATGTCCATTGTAGACATTCTTTTCAGATATTCTTTGCAAATTTCGATGTTCTCTTCGATCGGCTCTTCAGATAAGTCGATCATATGTGAACTAAAAAGTGATTTGCCCGTCTCTTTGTAAAATGCTTCGCTAGCATCTAAAAGACCATCAATCCAAGGAAGTAGCTTTTTAGCACAGTGATCAGTGTGTAAGATTACTCGAGCACCGTATGCTTCTGCTAGTTGATGAACGTGTTTTGCTCCAGCTACAGCCCCTGCAATTGCAGCCTTTTGGTTTTCGTTAGATAATCCCTTTCCGGCATTAAACTGTGCTCCTCCGTTCGAAAATTGAATAATTACTGGGGCGTTTAACGCTACAGCAGTCTCCATAACGGCGTTGATCGTGTTTGAACCAACTACGTTAACAGCAGGTAGGGCGAAAGACTTTTCTTTAGCCAGTTTGAAAATAGCTTGAACTTGGTCTCCAGTGGCTACCCCTGCAGGGATTGATGATAAACTCATTCGTTTGGTTTTTTGATTATGTTAGTCGACAAATGTAAGAAATGCTTTTAAAAAGGATGATTGATTCCGACATTGAAAATGGGGCGATTGTTTGTTTGGTTATAAAACCAACGATTATCTCCCGAAAATGCAGGATTATAAATCTTCCAACCTAGATCTACCCGAAACAAGAAATAGTCGAAATCATAGCGTAGCCCGACCCCAGCACCCACGGCTACATCTTTGAAAGAAGACCATCCCTTAAAAATGGCTTCTTCTACCTCGGTATCGTCAAGAACGTTCCAAATGTTTCCAATATCTGTGAATAGTGCTCCTTTAATACTTTGACTAAGGTCAAAACGCAATTCGTTACTCCAAGTGATTTTGAAATTGGCGTCGTTAAATTCATTGATTTGATTGGTTGTTCCTGGTCCTAAGGTGTAAGCGTTCCAAGATCGGATGTCGTTTGATCCTCCTGCAAAGTAACTCCTTACAAATGGAACATTGTTTCCAGACCCAAAGGGTATTGCGACACCGGCAAAGAAACGGGTAGCGAATCGAGTATCGTCACTCAATTCAAAATGTTTAATGGTGTTGATTTCAGTTTTAATGTATTGAGCAAAGGGAACTTTAAATATCGATTCACTAGGGGATGAATCAATAAAATCAAGAAGTGCTCCTGCGAGTTCAAATTTCAAACCAAACTGTGAGTAATTGGGAGTGTTTCTGTTTTCTGAGTTTTGAAACGAATAATTGAAACTTGAGGATACGATGAAATTATTCTCTGTGAGGCGGTTTCTGCGCTCCTCAATTCTTCGAACTTCTAAGGTTTCTTCCTGAGAGATCGGTAGCGATCCTTGTAAGGCTGCCTCAATAAATGCATTAGCACCTTCAGGAACATTGAGTTCAGCTTCTTCTATCGCTTGATCTGTATTGAAGAAATTGGTGTACGCACTATCTCCCCTGAGGGGATCTGCTAGTAGATTTAGCTGATCAAAGGTATTTCGATAAATGGAGAAAAAATTGTCTGGATTCAAATGGTTTACATAGGTGACGCTCGGAAATTCGAAAGAATACCTTCTTCTATCGGTGCGATAATTAAATCTGTAAATGGCATTAAATGTTTGCCTGTCAAGTCCTAGGTTTTTTTGAAAATTGGTTCCGATCTGTAAGGTAGTTTGAGGATGTTTTTGTTCAGAAACAAGATTCGCTGCTGGCAAAATCATCCATAATCGAGGTACACTAAGGTTGATGTCTACCCCTAATTCAGTGGTTAGATTATCGCTGGGAAGTAAGGAATTTCCAATGCTACCACTAAGTGCAAGGCTCAGGTTTTCATGAGAGCCAAAAACATTACGTGCGAGGATAGAAGATCGAAGCGTTGTACCTAGTTGTTGAATGTTAGAATGCGTTAAATCTAAATCGGCATTCAGAGCATATCGCTTTCGATCTCTTAAATAAATGGAAGCGGTAAGTGTTTGGTCACTTTCTGCTACTAGTTCGATATTGGGATAAAGAAAGTGATTGAGATCACCGATAAGGTCTACGGTGTTTGCTAAAAGTTTTTCGTTATAAACTACTCCAGGTTTATAGCTGATTCTTCTAGCTACTACCTTAGGGTCAAAGGATAGTTCATCAAAACCAAAGAATTCAATTCCGCCTATAATGGCTAGCGTAAAGTCATCTTCAGTGGCACCTTCGCTAAATACTTTCGTTCTACCAATTTGAAAAGGTCTGTAAACTGCACTGCTATCAATGATTCTTCTAACCCTTAATTTTTTCGACTCTGATTGAGCGGTGGTGTCTCCTCTAATCTCATAGGAAATCAAACTTTTTTGAAAATCGTAGATACCTTGATTTCTTAAAAGGGAGGTTAGCTCTTGTCGATCATCGTCGATATTAGCAAGGTTGAGTATCATTCCCTTTTTTAAGGGTAAGACACTTTCGTTCTTATTAATCAATGAATCAAATCTATCGTCAGGACTTTGAATGTCAATTTCGTCGATTTCAAAAGGTTTTTTGGTCTCAATAGTGATTGATTGTTTTGCTTTTGTGGCTTTATTATTGACCTCGATTTCGCTGTTGACATTTACATTTAAGTAGCCTTTTCTCTTGTAGAAGTTTTTTAGTCGATTGACACTGGCCTCTGAAATTTCATCGGTGTAGATGACTGGTGGTTCTCCTATGCGCCTTAACCAGTTGTTGATAAAATTCGAATTACGCCCTGAGGAATTGTAGAGTATGAGTTTTACGGGTAATCCCAATATTCTTTGATTAGGTTTTTGCACCAGCTGATTCATTACTGATGGGTCTTTCGATTGAATACCGTTGATATAAACGCGCTGCTTTTTCAACCAGAGGGTTTCTGGTTCAAGCTTTTTAGTACTGCTACAGGCAGATAAAAGAAAGACTAAGAGAATAACAATTACCTTTGTGGCTTGCGAACTTATTCTCGATACGTTCGATATCATAGTGTAAAAATAGCCTAAATAAACGATGCTGTCTCAGGCCAAAATACGTTTCATTAATCAACTTAGTCGCAAGAAAACACGACATGATCAGGGATGTTTTATTGTTGAGGGAAACAAAGGAATAAAGGAAGGATTAGAGGAAGGTCTAACTGCGCGAGAACTATTTGTGTCTGACCAATCTTCAATTTCTTTTTCTGATGCTGAAGTAATCACCGAAAAGGAGATGAAGAAGATCTCACAACTTACCACTCCTTCAGACACTTTAGCGGTCTTTAATTTCCCTGAAATCAACGATTGGCAAGATGCTGATTGGGTGTTGGCATTGGATGAGATTCAAGATCCAGGAAATTTGGGAACGATTATTCGAACGGCAGACTGGTTTGGCTTTAAACACATTCTTTGTGGTAAGGGGACGGTCGATCCGTTTCATCCTAAGGTGATTCAGGCTACAATGGGTTCGTATGCTCGGATACAATGTCATTCAATCGATCTTGAAGCCTGTTTGCAACAGCAAGGGCGTGCCGTTGTCGGAGCGGATCTTGAGGGTATTCCTTTAAAAAATTACGATGTGCCTTCTAAAGGGGTGCTAGTAATTGGTAACGAAGGTAGAGGGCTGTCGAGTAGCGTAGAGAAACTCCTCGATACGAAAGTCACTATTGAAAGAGGAGAAGGGTCGAAGGCTGAGAGTTTGAATGCTGCGATCTCAACGGCGGTTATCTTGCATACAATTTCCAACCGTCTTTCGTCTCAAAACTGACCCCTAACATAATCCCTCTCCATTTAATGTTTTCTGCCAAGATTAAAGGATTCTCACTTTCTGATTTATAATTTCTCAATTCGTTTAATACTCGAGCATGAATTCCTAATTTCCCCTTGGTCAGATAGAAATCGATTCCAAGACCAAATTCTAATGAGTGAGAAATTTTATTATACGCCATACCTGTAGAAGATTCTATGTCATCTCTTTCAATTTCACTCAGAAGTTTGATACTTGGTGAATAACCTAAAATTATGAAGGGATTGAAATTAGCACTTCGCTCACCTTGATATTTAAGTATAATAGGTAATTGAATTTCAGAAACTCCTTGAGCAACGTTGGTTTCAGAATCTAATGATCCATAAAAGGTTTTGTTTAGAATAAATCCAGGCTCAAATCTCAAATTGAAGGCCTTTGTAAGGGTGTATTCTGAGGTAAGACGTAATCCAAAAAATGATTCTTGAGATAGATTGTTTT
>DFQX01000090.1:9110-16196 GCA_002381155.1 Flavobacteriaceae bacterium UBA3478
AATTCATTTAATTTATTATCCGTCAATTCATAATTCAGTCCGAAGGAATGGTAATATGGCATTATGCCAAAATTCCAAAGTTCCTCATCTGCTCCTTTTAAATTAAGGCCAGAAGGGTATCTTTTCTGTGCTTGACTGAGCGTTGTAAAGAAAAGGATTAGGACGATAAGAATAAATCTATTTCTCCGCATAATAGATACAGGCTGCGCCAAAGGTTTGTGGATGATAGCTTGCTTTTGAAAAACCTACCTGGATAAGCACCTCGGTTAGCCTTTCGTTATACGGGAATTTTTCAGCAGAATCAGAAAGATATTTATAGGCTCTTGGGTCTCTTGAAAAGAGTTTTCCGAAAAGGGGTAGAATGATTCTGCCGTGAACCTTATACAATAATTTAAGGATCGGATTAGTTGGCATTGAAGTTTCGAGTATAGCTAAGGTACCTCCAGGTTTTAAAACTCGAAAAATTTCTACTAAGCCGACCTCGAGATTCTCAAAATTCCTCACTCCAAAAGCAACCGTAGCTGCATCGAAACTTTGATCGGTATAATTTAGGTTTTCACTATCTCCGATGACCATGTCTATTTGATGGTTCAGCTGCTGAGATTGAATCTTTTGTTTACCCACTTCTAACATCCCTGGGGAGATATCTAGGCCAGTTACCTTTGCCTTACTTGATGCTGCTATCGCAATAGCTAAGTCTCCGGTTCCTGTGGCGACGTCAAGCACCGTTTCGGGATCTAGTGATACAATATGATGAACCAGTTTTTTACGCCATGACAAATCAACACCGAAAGTAATCATTCGGTTCAGTTTGTCATATTCGCTAGAGATGGTATCAAACATGGTTGATACTTGTATCTTTTTCGAATCCCTACGCTCTTTGTAGGGAACGATTTTCTGATGTTTCTCTGAGCTCATAGGCTACAAAGATACGATTACCCTTTTAAGACAGTGCTTCAGAAATACGACGAATCGCTTCTTTTAGCGAATCCTCAGAAGCGGCATAAGAAATTCGAATACAGTTCGAATCACCGAAAGCTTCACCGGTAACGGTAGCAACACCAGCCTCCTCTAATAGGTAAAGTGAGAAGTCAGAAGCGTTGTTAATGGTTTTACCTCGAAGAGTTTTGCCAAAGTATTCAGAAATGTCAGGGAAAACGTAAAATGCTCCCTCAGGTACATTCAATTTAAACCCTGGAATAGAACCTAAAAGTTTTAAGACTAAATCTCTTCTTTGGTGAAACGCCTCAATCATGTAATCAATTTTTGATACAGGTGCCTCTAGGGCGGTGATAACTGCTCTTTGGGCAATAGCATTTGCCCCACTAGTTACTTGACCTTGTAGTTTGTTACAAGCCTTTGCAATCCATGCTGGGGCACCGATGTACCCAATACGCCAACCGGTCATTGCAAACGCTTTTGAAACACCATTAACAGTCACTACTCGATCGTAAAGCGATGGAATCGACGCAATCGATGCATGTGATTCTTTACTAAAATTGATATGCTCGTAGATTTCGTCAGAAACGACGATGATATTTGGGTGGTCCTGTAATACCTCTGCAAGCGCCTCTAGTTCAGATTGGTGATAGAAAGACCCGCTAGGGTTACATGGAGAGCTGAACCAAAGCATACGTGTTTTATCTGTAATTGCCGCACGCAACTGCTCAGGTGTCATTTTAAAGTCAGCATCAATAGTAGTTTTAACTTCTACAGGTACTCCGTCAGCTAGCTTTACAATGTCTCGATACGATACCCAGTAAGGAGCAGGTAAAATAACTTCATCACCGGGGTTGATAATTGCCATTGCAACGTTGTAAAGCGATTGTTTTGCCCCTGTAGAAACTACAATTTGATCTAGGCCATAAGTCAGACCGTTATCTCTTTTGAACTTCAAAGCGATGGCCTGTTTTAGATCTGCATATCCGTCAACTGGAGAATAGCTGTTGTAGTTTTCGTCAATGGCCTGTTTTGCTGATTCTTTAATGAATTCAGGAATGGTGAAGTCTGGCTCACCAAGACTTAAGCCGATGATGTCTTTGCCTTCGTTTTTTAATTCTCTTGCTTTTGCAGCCATTGCTAGAGTGGCTGAAATTTCCATTTTTTGGACGCGTTCTGACGGATGTGAATTCATAATTTTCTTTACTATGCAGTTTTCAGACTGCAATGTTAGTGATAATTTTGCTTTCATAACGACTACTATGATAGCACAAGATCTACTTCAATATTTCCCTCAACTAACTGATATTCAAAAAGAAAGATTTGAATTATTGGGTGAATTATACCAGGATTGGAATCAAAAAATCAATGTGGTATCACGAAAAGATATTGAAGAGTTATATCTGCGTCATGTATTGCATTCTTTAGCTATCGGTTTGTTTCAAGAATTTAAACCTGGATCACGAATTATTGATGTAGGCACTGGGGGCGGATTTCCTGGTATTCCCTTAGCAATACTTTTTCCCGAGGTTTCCTTCACCTTGGTTGATTCGATAGGTAAAAAAATTAAAGTAGTAGATGAGGTTGTTTCAGGTCTTAAACTAACTAATGTAATTTCAATTAACGACCGTGTAGAGAATGTAGCGGGAACTTTTGATTTTATCGTGAGTCGTGCGGTAGCTGCAATGCCCACTTTTGTTCACTGGGTTGAAGGAAAAATTAGTTCAGAAAACAAACATGAGCGGGCTAATGGTATTCTGTATCTGAAAGGAGGAGATTTAACCGAAGAATTAGCTCCCTTTAAAAATAAAATAACGGTATACGATCTCTATGATCGCATACCGTTAGATTTCTTTGAAACGAAACGTCTCGTTTATTTGCCCTTATCCTAAGAAGGGATATTTATAATCAGTAGGGGTAAGGAAGGTTTCTTTAATTAATCTTGGAGATACCCAACGTGTAAGATTCAGTACTGATCCCGCCTTATCATTGGTGCCAGATGCTCTAGCTCCTCCGAAGGGTTGCTGACCTACAACGGCTCCAGTTGGCTTGTCATTTAGATAGAAGTTCCCTGCTGCATTTTGAAGCGCGGTGATCGCCTCATTCATTGCATATCGATCTTCTGAGAAAACGGCTCCTGTTAAAGCGTATTCTGAGGTCTCATCAACTAGTTTTAAGGTATTTGTCCAATCCTTGTCTTGATAGACATAAACGGTAACTATTGGGCCGAACAGTTCGGTCTCCATAGTAGTGTATTTCGGATCTGTAGTGACAATAACGGTAGGTTCAATAAAGTATCCTTTCGATTTGTCATATCTTCCACCCGCAAAAACTTCAGCATTCGAATCACTATTCGCACGATCGATAACAGCAGCGAGTTTGTCGAAGGCTCCTTCGTGAATTACTGCGGTTACAAATCGACTCATATCTTCAGGACTTCCTGGCTCGCCGATAGTTTCAATATCTGCTTTAACGTATCCTAAGATTTCTTCTGCCTTTGATTGCGGTAAATAAACTCTCGAGGCTGCACTACATTTTTGACCTTGAAATTCAAAAGCTCCTCGGACAATTGCTGTAGCCACTTGCTTTGGGTGAGCTGAAGGATGGGCTATGATAAAATCCTTTCCTCCAGTCTCTCCGACGATTCTTGGATAAGTTCTGTAGGTTTCTATATTTGATCCAATCTGTTTCCAAAGTGATTTGAAAACAAAAGTTGAGCCCGTAAAGTGAAGCCCTGCAAAATCAGGAGAGGATAAAACTTTATCAGTTACCATTACAGGGTCACCGGTAATCATATTAATTACACCGTCAGGGAGTCCAGCTTCTTTGAAGATTTCAACAATTACTCTTGCTGAAAACACTTGTGCATCACTGGGTTTCCAAACGACAGTATTACCCATCATCGCTGGTGCAGCAGGTAAATTTCCTGCTATTGCTGTAAAGTTGAAAGGGCTAATCGCGTAAATGAAGCCTTCTAACGGTCTAAAATCAAGGCGATTCCAAATACCTTCACTTGATTCAGGTTGCTCATTGTATATCTCTGTCATGAAGTATACATTGAAGCGTAGGAAATCAGCAAATTCGCAAGCGGCATCAATTTCAGCTTGGTGAACTGTTTTTGACTGAGCTAACATGGTTGCTGCATTGATTCTTGCTCTATAGGGACCTGCGATGAGATCAGCAGCCTTCAAGAAAATAGATGCGCGTTGCTCCCAAGGTAGCGCTGACCACTTCGCTTTTGCAGATAATGCTTCATCAATTGCCAGCTCTACATGCTGAGGTTCAGCGTAATAATAAGAACCTATTTGGTGCTGGTGATCATGTGGTGGATACAATCCTCTCTGATCACTGGTGCGGATTTCTTCCTTACCGATATACATTGGAATATCGGCATGGCTATTGTATTGTTCTTTGTAAGAAGCTAAAACTTCTTCTCTTTCTTTTGTTCCTTTTGCGTAACTAAGCACGGGCTCATTAACGGGTAGTGGAACTTGGAAAATAGCATTACTCATAAGGGCAATTTTTAAGTTAATGATCTGCGTTATTAACAAAGGTACTTTAATTATAAGTTTTTCTTCTTTGAGGTTTGCCTTAAGTAAGCTTTTAGCTGTATTTTTGCAACCAAATATTAACGGCCTTAAAGACATGTCTCAAGACATCAAAATCAAGAAAGGACTTTCAATCAATCTCTCAGGAGGTGCTGAGCATACCTTTCACAAGGAAGTAGCTTCGTCTACTTATGTTATTTATCCGACAGATTTTCATGGTTTAACCCCTAAATTGGTAATCAAAGAAGGCGCTCATGTGACAGCAGGAGAAACCCTATTCTTTGATAAAAACAGACCAGAGGTAACTGTAGCTTCTCCAGTAAGTGGTGAGATTACAGAAATCGCTAGAGGTGAACGAAGAAGAGTGTTGAGTATTAGGATTGCTGCCGACAAGGATCAGAAAGCGGTTGAGAAAAAAACTATTTCACTTTCAGAAGCTTCTGCCGCTGAATTGAAGGCGTATTTGTTAGCTTCTGGTGTATGGCCTTTCGTGAAACAACGTCCTTATGATGTAATCGCAAATCCAGCGGGAATTCCTAAAGCGATTTTTATCTCAGGGTTAAACACAGGGCCTCTAAATCCTGATCTCGATTTTGTTCTACGAGGACAAGAGGAAAAGCTTCAGGCTGCACTTACAGCATTGAAGAAATTAACGCCAGGTACTATACATGTAGGAGTTGAGTCTAAAGAAAACTCTGTTTTCGGAACTCTTGATCACATTAATTTGCATACCGTTAGTGGTCCTCATCCGGCAGGATTGGTAGGAACTCAAATTGCTGCCATTGATCCTATCAGTAAAGGTGAATTAGTTTGGACTATTGCCGCTCAAGATCTAGTAATTATTGGTGAGCTTCTTTTAACGGGCAGATACAATGCCTCAAGAACGCTTGCGGTAACGGGTTCTTCAGTAGTAGCACCGCAATATATTAAATCAAAAATCGGAGCCGAGCTGACAGGTATTTTTGAGGCCTTAGGAGTTAAAGAGGGTGATCAGCGATTTATCAATGGAGATGTGCTTACCGGTAAGAAAACTTCTAAAGAAGGCTCTTTAGGTTTCTACAATACGCAACTAACAGTGATCCCTGAAGGAAATGACTACGAATTTTTCGGATGGAATAAGCCTGTTTTCAATAAGATTTCTCCAACCAGAGCACTTACTTTCTCATGGTTAAATAAAAAGAAGAAATACGATTTAGATACCAACACCAACGGGGAACATCGTGCCTTTGTAATTACAGGTAGTTATGAGGAGGTTTTTCCGTTAGATATTTTCCCGATGCAATTACTGAAATCTTGCATGGTAAAGGATCTAGATGACATGGAGAATTTAGGTCTTTATGAGGTAGCTCCTGAAGACTTTTCTCTTACTGAATTTATATGTATCTCAAAACAGCCTCATCAGGAGATCATCAGAAAAGGGCTTGATTTAATGCAACAAGAACTCGGTTAACTTTTGTTATGAAACAGAAACTTCACGAAATCAAAGAAAGTTTTAAGGGCAATAAGTGGGCTCCTGCATTCAATGCAATCCACACGTTCTTATATACACCTAATGAGGTGACTCATTCAGGAACTCACGTTAAGGCAGCTGACGATCTTAAACGTACCATGAATACGGTAATACAGGCGCTAATCCCTGTACTTCTTTTTGGAATATTTAATGCGGGCTACCAGCACTACAGTGCTATAGAGGGTTTTCCTGAAAATTTCTCAGTACTTGAGCACTTTATCACTTGGAGAAACTTTGTAGTTGGTCTTACCACTGTATTACCATTATTGATTGTTTCGTACGGGGTTGGTCTTGCCATCGAATTCGTTTTCGCTGTTATTAAAGGACATGAAGTCGAAGAGGGATATTTAGTAACAGGTATTCTTGTTCCGCTTATTGTACCGGTAGATACTCCACTTTGGATGCTTGCAATTGCTGTAGCCTTTGGTGTAGTCATCGGTAAAGAAGTTTTCGGAGGAACCGGTATGAATATCTTAAACCCGGCATTGACGATTCGTGCATTCTTGTTCTTCGCATACCCAACCTGGATGAGTGGGGACAAAGTTTGGGTTCATGGTGCAGTTGATGGCTTAACTAAAGCAAACTCTACTGATGCAATCTCTGGTGAGACCATTTTAGGTTTTCTAGCACAGAATAGAGCTGAGGATTACGCCTATTCCATTTCAGATATGTTCTTCGGATTCATTCCTGGTTCGGTTGGTGAAACATCAGCCTTTCTTATTTTACTAGGAGGTCTTTACCTCATCTTTACTAAGATTGCGAGTTGGAGAATTATGTTAAGTGCCGTATTAGGGGCACTTACAATGGGTCTTATTTTTAACGCAGTAGTGGATTTCGGATGGATCGGTACCTACAGCAAATTCTATAGCCTGATGGCCTTTGACTTTTGGAAACATCTGATTGTCGGTGGTCTAGCTTTTGGTATTGTTTACATGGCAACTGACCCTGTAACCGGCTCTCAAACGAATAAAGGAAAGTGGTTCTACGGGTTCTTTATCGGATTCATCTCTGTGATGATTCGCGTATTCAACCCAGGTTATCCAGAAGGAGTTTTCTTAGCAATTCTATTGATGAATGTATTCGCTCCAA
>DFQX01000024.1:0-48217 GCA_002381155.1 Flavobacteriaceae bacterium UBA3478
CGCATTCGAAACACAGCTGGTAATGAGACAAATTTCGGACTGACCTTTGGTTTTGTAGTTGAACATTTTAAGGCTGAAACTTCGCTGAGTAACATGAATGGCAATAACGGCTTCTTTGCTAATGCTCATGGTCTTGAGGTCCGTTCGTCAACGATTGATTATGATGATTCTTTTAGAGATGTGGATCTCCCGTTTCACGAGGTAAATCATTTCAAATGGATTCAGAATTTTCAGTTTTTCAGACCGAATAGCACTTTGCAGGTTGATTTTGGATTCCAAAATAATGAACGTACTGAGCAGTCAGAGCCTGTTCCACATGGTTATATGCCCAAGCCATCAAGTAGTGGTGAGCGAGTTTTTTCGAAGAATACGTATACATTAAATATTCATAATTCTATAGAGAATCGTGGAGCCCATGAATTGTCATTTGGGTTTAATGGTGAGATACAAAATAATCGAATTGGAGGATGGGGTTTTTTAATTCCTTCCTTTAAACGATTCACAGCTGGCTTATTTGCCTTTGATCATATTCGACTTTCAGAGTATCTGCACCTTCAAGGAGGACTTCGATATGATGTCGGTCGAGTTACTACCGATTCTTACGTAGACTGGTTTCAGACACCCGTTGAAAATTCATCAGGTATTCTGGAGTTTCAAAATCTTCAACGAGCTTCGGATCAGGATTTAAGTTTCGGAAGTTATAGTGGATCTATTGGTATGAGTTTCCTAAAGGAGCGTACAGCTTTGAAATTCAATCTAGGAAAGAGCTTTAGAATCCCATTAGCCAATGAGCTTGCGTCTGATGGAGTGAATTATCATATGTATCGATTTGAGCGCGGTCAATTAAATCTAGATGCCGAGGAGTCGTATCAATTCGATTTTGAATGGAATCAGTCTGGTGAAATGTTACAATTTGGTTTTAGCCCTTTTGTAAATTATTTCACCAATTTCATTTATTTAAATCCGACCGCTGATTACTATAAAACCCTTCAGGTATATGCCTATCAGCAAGCGGCTGTTCTTAGATATGGAGGGGAGGTCTCTTTAGGGCTTACGATCAATCAATCATTGAGTTTGGATAGTTCGGTAGAGTATGTATATGCAGAACAGTTAGATGGTCCTAAAAAAGGATTCACACTTCCTTTTAACCCGCCATTATCTAGCTTAATTTCGCTTTCTAAAAGCTTTAAGACAGGTGAACTATTTAGGAATACAAGACTAATTACCGATTATCGAATAACCGCTGCGCAGAATCGAATTGTTCCACCCGAAGAAAAAACCCCAGGATATCAACTCTTCAACCTGTCACTTCTCTCTGAGTTAAACCTGAGCAATAACGCTGAACCGATCAATCTTCGCTTCAAGATTAATAATTTATTTAATACTAAGTACTTCGATCACACAAGTTTTTACCGCCTGATCGATGTTCCTGAACCTGCACGAAATTTTTCTCTATCAATTACTTATAATTTTTAAAAACAACATTTTATGAAAGCGATTTTTAAACCCATCCTTTTATCTTTTTTTACAATCCTTTTATTCATTTCATGTACTGATGATGAGATTCAACCACCTGTAATTTCTAATGTAGAAGTGGGAGCGGTTCACGATGAAGGAGCCGAAGATATTCATGCCGACGTAGGTATTGCTCACCCAGGCGAGTCTATGCATATAGGGGCTGACATTCTAGCATTTGCTCGAATCGAAAGTATTACCGTTGATATTCATAGCGATGAAATCACTCCAGCCGCTGGTGAAGTTGCTTGGGAGTTTGAAGAGGTTTACACTGATGCTAAATATCAGGTACTAAATGCTGAGCTTCATGAAGACATTATGGTGCCTGCTGACGCTGCGCTCGGTGAATATCATGTGTACATTATCGTTGTTGATGAGGCAGGTAATAGCACAATAGCTGAAGCACATTTTGATTTGGTTCTAGAAGAGGGAGTCTAGTAAATGCTTATTTTAGACTAGAACACCTAAAAAGTGAAAAGGGTTTATGAAAAGTTATAATCAATTGAGCCGTTTATTACTTGGTTTTTTTGCCTTGGCCCTTGTTTCTTGTACCGAAACAGAGATTGATGAAGAAAAGCCAATAATAACCGTTAACTATGCAGGAGGCTTTCCACAGACTTGTGAAAATCTTAGTCGAGGGCAGAGCTATACGATCAAAGCTAAGGTTGCCGACAACCTAGAATTGGCAAGCTATTCTATTGAGATGCATCATAATTTTGATCATCACACTCATGATGACCAGGAGGATCCTTGCGAATTAGAACCGATTACTACGGCAGTAAATCCGTTTAATTTTTCTACAAATAATAATGTTCCCGAAGGTTTAACCAATTTTGAAATAGAAGCGGTTGTCACCATTCCAACAACTATAGATACGGGTGACTATCATTTAGCACTTTCGGTTACAGATGTTACAGGATGGCAGGCAAGAACTTCGGTGGATGTAAAAATTGTAGAATAGCCTTGAATAATACCCTAAGTGAGATTCTTTATAAGAACCTTTATTGAATTCCTTCAAGACAAAGATTATCGGAGCCTCCTTGGGGCTTCGATAATCATCTTATTTGGTGGGGCTTTTGTATATATGTATGCGGAGGGATGGCGTTTCATCGATGCGCTTTATTTTGCATCAATTACTTTAACAACTATTGGGTACGGAGACTTCGCACCAAAGACCGATTTGGGTAAGATATTCACCATCATTTATATCGGCCTTGGAGTAGGCCTAATTTTAACCTTTGTCAACACGGTATTCAATCACTTCAAAGACGCTCGAAAGAACTATAACGCTCGAAAATAAATTTATCATGAGATCAGCGCTATTCACCTTTGTTTTGTTTTCCTTCTTCTCGATCTCTTCTGCACAGTATCAAATAGATGCAGAACGAGTGAATCAAAATTTAGAAACGCTAAAAACCTTTGGAATCAACGAGAAGGGTGGTAATGATCGTGTTGCTTACAGTGATCATGAACTTGATGCAAGAGAATATGTGATTAAACGTCTGAAGGATCTTGGAGTTGAAGTTTATATCGATGCAGCCGGTAATATCTCAGCGTTAAGAAAAGGTCGAAAAGGACTTTCAAAGGTCGTTGCTTTCGGTTCTCATATCGACGCAGTGCCTAATGGTGGCCATTACGATGGTCAGGTGGGTAGTATGGCTGCCCTAGAGGTAATGCAGACATTAGTTGAACAGAATGTGAAAACCAATCATGATTTCGAACTATTGATATTTACTAATGAAGAGGGAGGGGTGTTTGGTAGTCGCGCACTCGCTGGTAAAATTGATGAAGGGACTCTTAAAGTGAAAACCTCTTCAGGCTATACCAATGCTCAAGGTGTTGATCGCTTGGGTGGAGACTCGTCTACCATTTTTTCAGTGAAACGCAGTAAAGAAGATCTGCATGCCTTTATTGAATTACATATCGAACAGGGTTCAAATCTATTCGATCAAGGTATTGATGTAGGTGTAGTTGAAGGAATTGTAGGCCTCAAATGGTGGGATGTTGTTGTTAAAGGATTTGCGAATCATGCCGGAACCACCCCGATGAATAAGCGAAAAGATGCGATGTTGGCCTCGGCCGAATTTGTTTTAAACGTCAACAAAATAGCAAAGAGTATTGAAGGAAATCAGGTAGCTACTGTCGGGCGCATACAGGCACTTCCTGGGGCACCTAACGTTATCCCTGGTGAGGTTCGAATGAGTCTAGAAATTAGGGATTTGAGTTCGGAGCGCATCAAGGAGGTTTATGAGGCTATTGTTTCTAGTACAAAGGACATCGAAGAAAAATATCAAACCACCTTTGAATTTTCTCCTATTGATGCAACTAGTCCACCTGCGATGATGGATGATCGTATTCGTAAAGTGATTAGGGATCAGGCTAAACGTCTAGGGTATTCTCAATTGAGCCTGCCTAGTGGAGCTGGTCATGATGCTCAAGATATGGCGATGATAGGGCCAACAGGCATGATTTTTATCCCCAGTTATGAGGGAATAAGTCATTCCCCTTTGGAGTATTCCACCCCTGAGGATATTGCAAAAGGAACACAGCTACTACTGAATTCGCTCTTAGAACTCGATAAGAAGACTAAGCTGTAGTTAGCTTAATGGATAAATAAGCGATTACAATAAGCAGTAGGAGCCACCAATATTTTCGAAACATTCGATCAGTTCATTCGTTAGCTCCCCATATTATTTACTCCAGATTTCATAAATGGGGCTCCCCTTACTACTCAAGCCTGAGTGATGCCATTGCCCATCAATGAGCTCATAGGTAAATGCTAATGAGGCTCCAACTCTTGAACGATCTCTCGAGAAGAACTCGATATTTTCAGTATAGGTACCGTCTTTAGTAGTGTAGGTCCCTCCTCCTGAGCCAGAGAATTCTTTAGTTTCTACATTAAAGGCAATCCATTGAAATCGCTTTCCTGAGAGCAATTTTAGAGTTCTTCGCGCTTGGTTAATAGGTCTGGATACCATTTCTTCCCCTCGCTTTCTTCCAGTCATTTGCCAGGCCCCCATGAGTTTGCCTGGATAGCCGTTGTCTATTTGTTTGAAGGTCAGACCTAAGGGCAAAAGATGATAACCCTCTGCGTTGGGAATGATAGTAAACTCTTTTGTACTCCCTACATTGTCGGGGGTTTCAGAGTCGAATTCAACGTTTAATTGCCAACGGTCACCGTAGAGGGTCCATGATCCGCCCATGGTTTTAATAAAGTCTCCGCTGGTGTCGTACCAAGTAATCACTTGGTGCGTTTCGGTTACAATAGCCGATACGTTTAATTCGTTACCGTTTGTGTCTGTAGTTTTTGCTTGCCATCCGCCAATAGGTGATTGAGCATTACCTAAGCAAACACAAAATAATAACGCGATTAATAGGTTAGTAATTTTCATTGGCATTAAGATTCTTTAGTACTAGATCTCTAGTTGCAACAATACCTTCAATTTCACCGAGGTTATTTCCTTCGTATTCAATTCCAATAAAACCTTGATAGTTGTATTGGTTGGCAATGGACAGCATTCGAGTAAAATCAATATTCGTCTCATTTCCTTCTTCATCAAAATCAAATGATTTTGCGCTAAGAGCCATAGCTTTCGGCATCATCTCTTCAACGCCTTTGTAAATGTCGTATACCTCGCTACAGTTTTCATCAGTGATTGACCCATAGCCATCCTCAGCGATACAAAAGTTCCCATAATCGGGAAGGGTTCCACAATTCGGTAGATCAACACTGTTGATGACTTGCATTAGCGCTTCACCATTAGAGCTTAATCGACCGTGATTTTCAACGAGCACGTTGATATTTTTGTCTGAAGCATAGTTAGCTAGATCAGTTAAACTCTTCACCGAAGTTTCGCTCCATATTTTAGGGTCATTAGACCCGTGAAGATTTACACGAATTGCTGAGCAGTTCATTGCTGAGGCGGCATCTATCCAAATCTTGTGGTTTTCAACAGCTTTAGCACGCTCGGTTTCATCGGCTACAGAAAGACTACCTTCTCCATCAATCATGATGAGTACATTTTGTAGTTGATATTTCTTGGCTAGCTCATTGTTCTTGGCTACAAACTCATCGATGGCTGCAGCCTTGTCTTCTGCAAGCATGACCTCTGGATACAATTGATTTACATACTCTAAGCCTTTGAAGCCTAGGTTGTGTGCGTACTCTGCAAAATCATAAGGAGAAATATTTTTCTCCCAAATCATTCGGTGCAATGACCACTGCGCTAGAGATAATTTTGGTTGAGGTGCCCTACTAGTACATGAGAATAGAATAATAGCTAGGAGCCCAGTTAATAGTTTATTCATTGTTTTAGGATTTAGAAGTTTGTTTATAGTTTATGGTGAATCGAGTAGTTTTCTTTTGAGTATCAATATAAAGTTCTTCTGAGCCTTTAAGTTCAATTCGTTTGGTCTCTTTAGCACCGATTTCAAGAGTTCTTAAAACCACTCCGTTTTGTTGAATTCTAACCGAAAATGGAGCCTTTGCTAGATTTTCTACCACAGCCACACAGTCTTGGCCTGCGAATGGATTTATAGATCCATCTTGACCTGGTCCTTTACCGGTCATAAGCATATTTGTAGAGGGGTCTAACTCAAATTTATTTTCCTTTTGAGCTGAAGCAGGCGGGGTTAGCAGTAATAACCCTACTACTAAGAGCGATTGACTTAAAAGGGTTAATTTTTTAAATTTCATACTGCTGGTTTTTAACATCTTACCTAATTTAGAAAGAAAAAATGGTATCACTATTACTTTCATTAGCCCTCTTTTTTCAGACTCCAGATATTGAGGGTCGTTGGGTAACTATCGATGATGAGACAGGAATCGAGAAATCTGAAATCCTTCTTTATGTTGAAGATGGAAAGCTTTATGGAAAAATTGAACGACTTCTTTTACCTGAAGACCAAGGTAAAACTTGTGTGAATTGTAAGGGCGCTGACTATAATAAACCCATCGAAGGTCTAGTCATTGTTAAGGGTTTAAAACCAGACGATAACTCTTGGACTAAGGGTAGAATTATGGACCCTGCTAACGGTAAAAACTACGACTGCACCATTACCCTAGAAGATAATAATACTCTTAATGTTAGAGGTTATTTAGGTTTTTCTCTACTGGGTAGAACCCAGGTGTGGAAGCGTAAGTAATTATTCTGGGCATTCACCCCAGACAGGCAACTGACCAGGCGATAGGGGTGATTCTGTTGCGAAGTTTATTGGTTCTTCTTGAATGAGAGGTACACACCAACTACTCTTTTTCAATAGCACCTTTTTTTATAAAGGTAAGGGCAATAGCTATTTTAATAAAATAACTCGTCGAAGAAGGCTCTCATTTTAGCAGCATAAGGCACTCCGTACTTATCGAATGTTGCTCGAGTCGTAGAGTCTGGTTTCCAGTCAAAGAAAGCGTGGCCTGCATCTTCAACCTGAAGATAGATGGCTTTTTGTCCTCTGGTCTCTAAGGCATCCACGTAGGCTTGAACCATTTCGTGAGAAATCAAGCCATCCTTGGTGCCTCTTGTAAGAAAATGTGGAACCTTTCTTGAGTTGCTAGAGGGTACATTTTTGATCGGAGACAGACCATTTCGATAAGCGATATCTGTCTGCGAGATAAATTGATTTAATGGGTTTACATCGAAAACACCATAGCTAGGGGCTGCCGCTTTGATGGCATTTCTGATTTCTAGACCCACTTGTTCAGCGGTTTTACCTTCAGGCAAGTAGGTGGGTGTTAGTTTGAAATTTATCGGATAATTCCCCGTTCCTATCTGATCAGAGAGAGTTGCAACGGCTGCTGATAAATGTCCGCCAGCGCTATCACCTGTTACGGCAATTTTATTTGGGTTAGCTCCGTACTTAGAGGCATTCTCTTGAAGATGTGCAATTGCACCAAAAACATCCTCTACTAGATGGTGCATAGAATTGGGAGTCTCATCGCCGTCTAGGGAATTGATCCAACGGTAATCTATGCTAGCAACCATATAGGTATTTTCCTTTGCTAGTTCCCACGCTAAGGCACGCATAATGTCTTCGTTGTTTGATGACCATCCGCCCCCGTGAATAATGACTACCATTGGTAAATCTTTACCCCCTTTGGGTGCGAACACATCATATTTCAGTTCTTTCTTTCCTGGCTTAGCATAGACAATGTCTCTATAGATTTTTAGGTTGCTTACTAGGGAGCGGTCCACAAAGGTGGCTCCGATCGTCATGTCCTTGGTAACTGTTATCGTTTCTTCTGGCGAGAAAAACTCATAGCTAGTCGTTCCCCACATACCACCTTGAACGGTATAGTAAATGGCATCAATTTCAAACCCTGACTCTGGAATAGCTTTTAGGGTAAGTTTAGTACCGCCTGCTACAACCCCGTCAGCGGGAATTGCAGGTGTTACTTTGATGCTTCCATGATCGAGATCTGCGAGTTTAACTTGAAATTGAGCCTTAATGGTATTTATAGAAATGATTGCCAAGATAAAGGCAAGCCCTTTGATTTTATGAAGATGCATAGTGTTGGTTGTTTAACCTTTTCAAGTTAGAAGAATAATTGAAGTAAAACTGTTAAAGTTTGGTTACTTCATCTTCAAACCCTCATAAAGAATCGCCTTTCGGATATTTAAGTCATAGATCGCCTGTTGCTCTCTTGTCGGATAGACCCTATTAGACAAAAAGATATAGATGAGTTCAGTGGCGGGATCTACCCAAAAGAAAGTGCCGGTGAAGCCAGAATGCCCATATCCTGATGGATCTGCTAAAGGTGAAGGGTATGAATCTTCATAGGAAAGGGTATCATTATCGATCATTGGTTTGTCAAAGCCCAGTCCTCTTCGGTTGTTGTTTTCTTTGAATTGAATTTGTGTGAAGGTCTCTACGGTCGAATTCTTTAGAAATTGTTCTCCTTTGTATTCTCCTCCGTTTAAGAGCATTTCTAAGACTGGGAGTAATGAGTGGGTGTTGGCGAATAAACCTGCGTTACCTGAAACGCCTCCTAGTAATGCTGCATTTTCATCGTGAACCCAACCTCGAGTTAGTGTTTTTCTAAAGAGGTTGTCCTGCTCTGTAGGTACGATGCGCTCTATAGAAACTTTATCTGCTGGATTAAATAGAAGCTCACTCGCACCTAGCCTTTCAAAGAAGTTTTGATTTAAATAAGTTTCGAAGTCTTTACCGCTCAAACGCTCAACGACCTCTGGAATCATCAAAAAGGTAAGACCTGAATAGCGATAGGTTTTGTCTGAATGTTTTGATTTTCTTGCCTTGCGGTAAACGTAAGATTTAAATTTTTGGTGAATGAAGACTCCTTCGTAGGCCTTGGTTGGGTACTTTTTTGAATGCTCGTCGCTTACCCATCGATTTTTCAACTGTTGGTTTCTTTTCGTGATCTTGTTGAGGTAAACGATGTAGGGAACGATTCCCCCGTGATGCGCTAGTAATTCTCTAACCGTTAGCTTTCTTTTCTTAGAGTGTTTCTTCCAATCAGGAAAGTAGCTGCTAAAAGGAGCATCGAGATTTAAGAGCCCATCATCGTAGAGTTTCATAAGCGCTAGGGTTGAGCCAACTACCTTGGTAATAGACGCTAAATCGTATAAGTCACTTAAGCTTACCGTTGTAATACTGTCATAGGTGTGAAATCCATAGGCCTTATTTACTAAGATCTTCTCTCCCTTTTTTAGGAAAACTTGTGCTCCAGGGAAAGCACCATTTCTAATACCGTTTTCTACAATGCTATCGATGCGTTGTTGGGTATTAAGTTGTGCGATGGCAGGTTGTATCGATAGGCTGAAGAGTAGAATAAAAAGGCTTCTCATCACATTAGTGTTTGATATACATTGAATAATAAAGGGCTGCCTTTAGTTCGTAGGTCTCCTGATCAAATTGAATGCTATCTAGAAGATCTTTCGGTTTGCCCATATGCTCAAATTCGGCACCTATCAGTGATTTGAGTTGTTCTAAATTACAGTTAAATGAGGTAGATTCTACCTTTACAACTTGTTCTTTAAAGCCTTGAAAATCTTGATAGTTACTGAGATTTTTGGCGTGGTTGTAATCGGTTGTCTCAATGGTAATATCTACTAACTTCAAAATAGATGCATAGTCTACTTCAAAATCACAACAAATTAAACAACCTCCTTTGTTTAGTCTTTGAGTGTATTTTTTTAGCATCACGGTGTCGATATATTCAAGGGAGCCAAAAAAGCATAGTAGATCGCAATAATCAGGAAGTTCTTCAAGCCGGTTAGTGTAGGTTATCGTCGGATGAGATGTAGCTTTTTCAATCATTGCTTGACTAGGGTCATAACCGATCACTGTATTTGCATAAGGTATTAATGCTATACATGAAGCGCCCACTCCGCATCCTATGTCTAAAGCTGTTTTGAAATGACGACCTTTTAAAACCTCAGATAGAATAAGCTCGTGTAATGGAGGTCTATACGCACTGTAATAGATAGATTCTGAATTATTATATGCAGATGAAGGTTGAGACACTTCTGTTAGTCAAGTTTTTTAAATACTCCAAATAAGAAGTTTTGGGATCCTCCCATCGGAGTAATGTGGTCTACCCTTGTTGTTTTGATCATTTCAAATGCCGTACTGTTCAAACACTGCTGTAAGGTCTGTTCATTATATTGTTTGATTTCAAGAGCGCTACATTTTTTTGGACCATCTGAAGAGAATCCTCCAATGATGGCATAATCCTTTGTGCCCTTATTGAGAATGCTGAGGTATTTACCGATCGCTTGCTCTGTGATTTGAAAATGGAACGAGGCCCGATCATGCCAAAGCGTATAAGTAGTATTAGGTTGAAAGTCTAAAATATCTGAAACAATCCACTTCACCTTATCTGCATCAGACTGTAATCGTTCTTTTGCTCTTTCAATAGCAGCAGCTGAGATGTCTAGAACCGTTAAGTTGGTGAATCCCATTTTAAGTAGGTGATCAACTAAGTGGCTGTCACCTCCACCTACATCAATGATGTTAGCATTCTTCGAAAGGTTGAGTTCTTCGATCAGTTTTAGAGAAGTGGCAGGAATTTCTTGTGTCCAACTTACCTCGTGAGGTTGTTTGGTGGTGTAAATATGTTCCCAGTGGTCTTTGAGGTTCTTTTCCATCATTATTCTGTTTTCCAATCCCAAAGTACGATATCCCACTCAGCATTTCCATACTCGATTTTGTGAATGATCTGAAACCCTGC
This sequence comes from Flavobacteriaceae bacterium UBA3478, assembly GCA_002381155.1. Taxonomy (GTDB): domain Bacteria; phylum Bacteroidota; class Bacteroidia; order Flavobacteriales; family Flavobacteriaceae; genus UBA3478. The sequence goes on from DFQX01000024.1 coordinate 10,703, forward strand.
CCTTAAATGTGTTCGAAGTGACCGTGGATTTTTGCAATCCACGTCTGTTAGGCAATATTCAAAGGCGCCTGAGTATTGTGATTGATATTTCTTGTAGATCCCTTGCGCAATACCTTGTCCTCCATAGTTTCTATCTATACAAAGTTGTCCAACTACAGTGTAGTTGGTCTTTGCGAGCGGACACCCCTTAAACGATAGTTGATTAATTTGATTAAATAAATCGTCGAGTAAGTCGTGATTCCCGATAATCCTGCGATCGGTGACTAGGGCATATCCGACTACTTTATCACCATCTTTAGCGATAATTGCAGGGAGTAGCTCATGCATTTTTACAAGTAGTGAAACATCATATTCTGCTGTAACAAAACCGGTCCTTTCCCTAAGTTCGGGAACAATAGTTTCTTTCTGATGTCTTTTTTGAATATCCTTAATCTGTCGAAGTTCATCGAGAGATTCAGTAAGGTGAAAAGTGATTCGTTGATTCACAGGTTATCTTTTACAAGATTAAGGTAGTCGATATAATCCTTGTATCTTAAGGGTATGAATAAACATGTAAAAATTTTGACAAGTAGTGCCATTATCGTTCAAGGGGCTGCACAATCTTTAAAGGAGCAAGGAATTATACCTCTTATCAAAAACATCAATGAGTCTGGGCGTTTAGCTGGTTTCGGAACTTTACCCGATGAGGTAGAACTTCATGTATTAGAATCAGAGGCCGAGGCGGCGCTTGATCTTATCAAAGACTTTGCTTAATTACTCGCTCTTTTCGTGAGCTTCAAGGTCACTCTCCAAATCTAATTTTCTAAAGGTTGGAGAGATAACACCAGTGGTAAGCACGGTTAAAATGGTCATACTACCTCCAAATACAACAGCGGTTACGGTGCCCATTAATTTTGCAGTCACTCCACTTTCAAATGCTCCCAGTTCATTTGAAGAACCCACAAACATAGTATTTACTGAGGCTACCCTTCCTCTCATGTGATCTGGAGTTTTGAGTTGTAAGATGGTTTGACGAATCACCATTGACACCCCATCAGTTACTCCACTAAAGAAGAGCGCTACCACTGAAACCCAGAAAATCGTTGAAAGGCCAAAGGCGATAATGGATAGTCCAAACCCAAAAATGGCAACTAATAGCTTAAGGCCAGCATTTTTACTAATAGGAATGTAGGCGGTAATAAGCATGGTTAAAAAAGCACCTACTGCCGGGGCCGCTCTTAATATTCCGAAGCCTTCAGATCCGACCTTTAAAATATCTTGAGCGAAGATAGGTAATAGTGCTACAGCCCCACCAAAAAGTACGGCAACCATATCTAGGGTGAGTGCTCCTAAGATGGCCTTAGTGTTAAAGACAAAGCGCACACCTTCTTTTAAACTTTGTAAAACAGGCTCCCCAATTTTAGGATTCATCACCGGTTTTCGGCTAATTAAGGACCCTAGAAATAAGGCAATCATCACTAGAATAAATATGATGCAGAGTGACCAGTGAACTCCGATCCAATTAATCGTGAATCCTCCAATCGCAGGTCCTAAAATCGAAGCCATTTGCCAAGTTGAACTACTCCACGTCGCAGCGTTCGGATATACTTTTTTAGGCACAATCAGCGCGATTAATGAAAAAATAGTTGGCCCAAAGAAAGAGCGTAATAGTCCCCCAAAAAATACAAAGGCGTAAATCGAGTAAAGTATTGTTTTTTTATCCCAGGAAATTGAATCACTGGAGATGAAAAATAAGCCCAAGCTAATCAGAGAGAATAAAGCAATAATCAGTAGAAATAGATTACGCTTTTCTTTTTGATCGACTATATGACCTGCAAAAAGAGCCATACCTAATGCAGGTATAATCTCCATGAGTCCAATGAGACCGAGAGAAAGAGGATCTTTAGTGAGCGAATAAACTTGCCATTCAACGACAATAAATTGCATCGACCAAGCAAAAACCAAAACAAATCGAAGCGCTAAAAAAATATTAAACTCTTTTATTCTAAGCGCGGCGTAGGGATCTCTATTTGCCATAAAAAGCCGATGAGTTTGAAAATTCTATAACCAAAGTATGGAATTTTAGAAGGCCAAACACACCGGCCTAATCGAATTTGATAGTAGTAGGATAATTAAAATTTAAAGGTTATCCCTGCTAAGAAGTTTGCTGTGGCTTGCGGATAATAACCCGCCCCATCAGCGGTGACCGTCTCACCATTTGCTCCGGGATAGTCATAAGTATAGTAATAGCCTCGATCTACATATTCTGCATTGAAGATGTTATTGATAAGTGCGGTGAAAGTAATAGACTTAAACACTGATTTTGACTCAATCTGGTAAATCAAATTCAAATCGCTAGTAAAATAAGCCTCGAGTACATCTAGGCTTGAAACTTTGCTCCCTAGATTACTCATGTATTGTTCACCGACATACTTAGACAAGAAGGCTAATTGAAAATGTTCGCTGGGAGTATAGGTGAATTGGTTACCCATAATTAACCCAGGAGAGAATGATAAAGGTGTATCTCCAAGGTTTTTTAGTTCACCGAAAACCAGGGCGTTGAAGTCTTGGTTGCGATTGGCACTAAATGCTGCATTAGGTTGGACACTAAAGCTATCAGATATTCTATAATCAGCATCTAACTCAAGTCCTAATCGGTAGCTTTTTCCGCTAGTCGCTCTTATTGGTGCACCCACGTCATCAATAGCTCCTGTAAGAACCAGTTGATCGGTATAATTCATGAAATATCCATTGGCATTTAAGCGTAATCTTTCGTTTTGAAAGCGCCATCCTAATTCAAAATCATCTAGCCTTTCAGCTGTGCTCACTCCGTTTTCAAAATCGTTTCGATTTGGCTCTCTATGTGCTCGAGCAAATGAAAAATAGAGATCACTTATGTCAGCTAAACGATAGATTAAACCAGCTTTAGGGTTGAAGAAATTGAAGTTGGCATCAACATCGATTGGAGCTCGATCAGAGGTTAATCCTTTTGTTTGGTAAGAGACGAATCTCCCTTGAAGGTCTAGATAACCCGACAGCTTGTTAGTGATTTTAAAGGTTGCCTTAGAGAAGAAACTGAGGTCCGTTTTTAAAGCAACGCTGAAGTAATAGTGATCTCTGATCGAAGTGCTACTTACTAGATCACTACCCCAAATCACTTCGCCAAAGTGATCGCCGGTATAGTGGCTGTATGAGATGCCATTAATCATGTTTATATCTTCTCTGGAGTAATTGGCATTAAAGTTGGCTACATAAAAGTCGTTGTCGAGCCATCTTCTTACCACAAGGTCACTACCGTCAATAATCAGGTTATTAAAATCAGAAGCACTCTCATCGTTTTTATATTGCTCGAAAAACCCTGACCCTTTGGTGTAGTTTAAACTAAGGTTAGTTGACCAGTGATTGTTTATGATCTCATTCCAATGTAGTTGATAATGATTTTGTTCATAATCATCTACCTCATTTTCATAGGTGTATGGATTTTGCCTGCGGTTTTCAGCGAGTTGTTGAGGGTCAAGACCAAACCACGCCTGATAAGTACGTTCATTGCCGCCAAAAGTAATGGCTTTGATTAGTCGATTGGAGTCGCTGTAGGCAGCTTGTAAAAAATATGATTTTAGATCTGCAAAGGCTCTATCAACGTAGCCGTCTGACGAAATATTAGATAGCCTACCTGATAGTTCAAAGTTTTCATTAATTCTTCCTGTAGTGAATTTAACGGTGTGTTTACGGGTATTAAATGACCCAAATGAATTCGAGGTTTCACCTCCAGCCTGATCGGCCATTGCATCGGTCAAAATATTTAGGCTTGCCCCGAATGCTCCAGATCCATTAGTTGAAGTTCCTACGCCTCGTTGTAACTGTAGATTTTCGGTAGAAGAGGCAAAATCTCCCAAGTTTACCCAGAAAGTTCCGTGACTTTCAGCGTCGTTATAGGGAATACCATTAATTGTAACATTGATACGTTCACTGTTAGATCCACGAACGTTGAGGTAGGTGTATCCGACACCAGCGCCAGCGTCAGAAGATGAAATTACTGAAGGGAGGTAATTCAACAAGACCGGAATATCCTGTCCCAGATTTCGTTTGGCGATTTCCTTTTTATCAAAATTGGTAAAAGTAACTGGCGTGTTTGAATTGGCTCGAACCGCACTTACTAATACTTCATCAAGAACAAATTCATTCGATGAAAGAATAATTAGAATCGAGTCATCGGCTACTAGATTGATTTCTTGTTCTTTCGATTGGTAGCCGATAAAGGAAATCTGGAGAGTGTAACGCCCCTCGACCAGACGTAATTTAAAGTTGCCTTCTTCATCGGTGGCTACACCTTTGTTTGATTCTTCGACAATTACCGTTGCACCGCTTAATGGTTCGCTACTTTGATTAACGATTTTTCCAGATAAGAGTCGTTCTTGTGCGTTTGTAACTAGGTTTACAAACAAGAATAAGAAAAGTAGATTTTTCTTCATTTTAAAGAAATTTAAAACGAATAAAAAGAGGTAATTATTCTTGATTAGTAAATGAATAATTGTTTGAAGCATTTGCTTCGGTTTCCCTAAACAGCATTACCTGTTCTAGGTTCATTGGGTATGATCTCAGCCTTAAAAAAGCACCCCTTTTGAGAACGTAACAAAGGTAAGTCAGAAATGAATTATTTAAAGCCTTATATAGCCTATAAATTGTATATAAATCTAAGGCTTATGAATCTTGGCTGGATAAAGGTTTCGGCAGAAAACACTAGAAGATTATTGGCACTATTTCTGACTTGCGCATCGATATTCAAAAGATTGGACCCCCTAATTTCGTATTCGAATTTTGCGTCTTTATTCTTTCGATAGAGCAAAGAGGCATTTAAACTTTGAAAGAATTGTCGTTCATTAATACCATCGTCTTGGGCGTTATAACTATAATCAAGGTTGAAGGTTATTTTTTTCTTGATATAAGCATCAAAGGAACTAGTGATTGAGTTTCTTTTGAATTCGGTTTCTCGACTTCCTTGATTATTTGTAGTTAAACCATAATTATAACTTAATCTTAAGTTTGGAGCATATGGAAAATTCGTACTAATCGATGGAGAAATGCTTCGATTTAATGAGGTGTTTAATGATTGAACACCCTGTATAAATTGATTCAACTTGCTGTAATTAACATTTGCTCGCGTACTCAGCCTAATCCTACCTATGGTTTTTTGAATTCTTCCCGAAAGATTAGTGCTTTCATCAGCGAATTGAGAGTTGAAAAATGTACTTGTTCGAATGATATTATCAAAGTCCGTAATTGATCGAATTTGATCTAAATTTTTTGTGTAACCAGCTCTCACAAATACGTTGGTATTATTAAATAAGTTGAAGCTGTTGTATAGTAAACTTAAATTGTGAGACAAGCCATTGGTTAATTCGGGCGCTCCATATTGAAAGCTATTATAATTATTCATCACCAAACCTTGTGCGATTCTTGAAACGTCGGTGAATTGGTTGATGATTCGATAATTAAAGGTTAAAGATTCACTAGTCTTAAATTGCATTTTAGTTTCAAAATCGGGCAGAACCTGGGTGAACGCTTGAGAATTTGCTTCTCCAAATTGCTCGTTAGATAATTTATAACGTCTTAAAGAAATACCCGGTACAATGGTGAATATACCTGCACGTAGTCTTAGATGGGCACTTAGGTAATAGTCACTAAAATCATATACAGTTTTATTTTTCAAATTTAAGGTGCTATCCTCAAGTGAAGGTCTGAATTCAGCGTTTAAAATGTTCTGAAATAAATCAGAATCAAACTCTTGATGGCTTCGAATGACTCCTGCAGTAAAGTTTAAATTGGCTTTATTACTGAGTATGTGATAATACTCTATTTTAGAATCGATTTGAGTGCTTTTGATGAGTCTACTTTGTCCGATGTCGTAACCTTGATCAGTAGATTTAAACCCTAAAGCTTGTGCAGTACTATTAAAAACGGATGGCTCCCCATCTATGCCCAGAATTATTGCATTGTAAAAGGGGTCCTCTTCGCTTATTTGTAATTGAGTCTCTGACGATAGAATGTTTTTTTCGTCAATAGTGAGATAGTAGTTGAGTGATTGATTAATTCTAAGAGGAGAAACTTGCTGATTTTCTATGGTATTTCCCAGAACTGATGATAACGTTGAAAGGTTTTGACTATCGTCAGAAATTCGTGCGTAGATATCGTAATCAATCTGATTATTAAAGTTGGGTTTGTAACTAGTCCCCAATTTGATAATGGCCTGAGTGGTGACTTCATCGCTAATCTGATCAGTCGATTCGTCAGGAATTTCTACTAGAGAATTCGTGTATTGAATTAGCCTCCGCTCTCTACCTGTTACATTACTTTGGTTATAAATTAAGAAACCTGTAATATCTAATTCAGGGTTAGGTGAATAACTAAAACTAGTAGAACCTAAGCGATTAGTTATTTCTTGAGCATTATTTTCATTAGTATTAAATGATATCTCGTTGTTGCCAAGATTAATATTACTACCACTGCGGTTATCAACTTGTCTAAAAGTTCCGGTTAACCCTCTAATATCTCTTCTTGATAACGCTATTTCTCCTAGGTTGTTTAGGTCTCCAATAAAATTTAAAGTAAAATCAGGGCTGTAATAAAATATTTTGGGTTGCGCTAGGTATAACTCTTCCTCAATTGCCTTACCGTATCCACCTTTAATGTCTCCAAAAATGAAACTATCCTTACCTTTTTTTAGTTGGATATTGATAGCGACATTATCTTGATTGCTTCTTACACTATTTAACTGACCAACTTCTGAATAATTTCTTAACACCTGAATTTTATCGACGACGTTGGAGGGTATATTTTTTGTTCCAAGTTTAGTATCCCCCTCAAAAAACTCTTTCCCATTGACCAGCAACTTGTTGACCACCTTGCCTTCTACTTCAATTTGATCGTTCTCATTTAATTCTACCCCTGGTAAGTTGGCGATAATATCTTCTAGTTTCCGTTCAGATCCATTTTTAAAGGAATCTGCATCGTATACGATAGTATCTCCTCTAACAGAAACCGGAAGTTTTACGACCACTTCTTCGAGAACAATATCATTTCGAAGATCATATTCTTTGTAGAAATCTACTTCCTTAATCTCTATACTATCCTTAAGAGTTCTGAGACCAAAAAAGCTTATTTGAACATTGTAATTGGTGTTAGGACTAACTTTTAAGGAGAATTTACCTTCACTTGTAGTTAGGCCATAACTAGCCATTTCTTTGGTTTGAGAATTTAATAAGACAATACTAGCCATCTCTAGAGGCTGGCTGATACTGTCTCTAACAACACCTTCGAATTTAAGTTGAGCTTGTGCCTTGAAAGAAAGACAAACGAGAGCAAGTACTAGAACTTTTTCTCTCAAAAATGATGCCTTCATACTAATTTCTTCTTCGGCTATAACTGTTTCTCATCGATTCCATACGCTCTTTAACTACCTTGCGATAATTTGCTATAGAGGTTTCTTCTCCCTTGTTAGGAATATCTATTGGGTCGAGACCATTGGTACTGATACTAATTTCAGAGCATAAGATGGTGGTATTACCTGTACTAACTTCGAGTACAAGGCCTGGTAGCCCCCAAAATTCTGCTGGGCCGTGGGCTAAAGGTATTTGTAGGGTATACCAAGCTTCAATGGTAGACATAGGAACTTCATCACTACTAGAATTAGTAAGGTCATTCCAATCAAAACTGTGCCAATTCAGCGTTTCAGTGGGTATTGTTGCAACGGCTTTGAAGCAGAGATAGTTACCTATTTGCTTCGTTTCATTTCCTTTAACCCAATTGATTTTTGGTAATTTATCTTTAACGACAAATCTTTTCCCATAAAACTCCTGTGATTGAATAAGAGTAGAATCTTTTAGGTTTTTATACTGGTCACCTCTAGAGAAATTTGCTCCCCAAGTATCGGTTGCACCTCCGATAGCATCTAATTTTTCTTCTTCCTTAAAGAAAGATTCGTACTGATTAAATGTTAGGATATATGTTTTTTCTAACCGATTTTTTAATCGACTTGCCATCTGTTTTTTTTGAGCCTCACTCATCCGTGCACCCCAATTCCCTAAGTCCATTTTGGTCTTAGAGTAGTAATAGGCCTTACCTGATACTGATTGATTAATAGGCTTTTCTATTTTATCAACGTAAAAAAATGATGCAATAACTATAACAGAAAGTATCCAGTATTTCATAAGTAATTTTGTTTAAAGATATTTAAAATAATCTAAACAAAAATAAAATTTAAGATAATGACTGTTTAAAAATCAATAGGTTAGGGGCATGTCCCCCAAACAGGGAAGTATTCTTCACTTAGACCCGAATCTGAAGCGAAGTTTTCAGGTAATGTATTGATGTTTTCTACACACCAAGATGATAGGTCTTGGTTAAACAAAACAGCCTCTCTAAACATTCCATCCATATTCGTCGCACTTGAAGTGTCCCATTGGCTGATATCTTGATTAAAGGCCTTTGCTAGTGCAAATAAATCGAGCATTTTAGTGACTTTTGAGGTGTCCCAATCACCGATATCTTGATTGAACGACGAGGCGTTCTTAAATAGACTGCCCATATTTTCAACATTAGAAGTGTCCCAGTTGGTTATGTCTCGATTAAATGAATCTGCATTGAAAAACATACCATCCATATTGATTACGTTTGATACATCCCAAAAGCCAATATTCCCATTGAATGAGTTGTCGTTAAAAAAGTTAGCTAGGGGGTTTGATGTTCCAGACATATCTGTCACAAGTGTTGTGCAGAGGTAGATGTTTCCTTTAGCAAGTTCTGTTCTTATTGAAGTGTTATTGACTGCAGTATAAACGATTCCGTCAATTTTGTCTTGATCGCCAAGTACTCCTTGCGGACATTTACAAATACCATTTTCAAAGAAAATTTTGCCTGAATTTTCAAAGGTGACAGACGTTGGGGATTCCACATCCTCACCTTTACTGCACGATAAAACCAAGCTAATAACCAGGAGTGTTACAATCTTTTTCACAGCTATTTTGTTTTGAATCAAAAAGATACAAAACAAATGACCAGAATAGGTCCTAGACCATTATTTCAAGTATTATAAAACTACTACTCTTCGTTGGTCAAATTAACGGATACCTGATCCTCAAACATCCTTGCCAATACATAAGCAGAAGTACTGATCACTTTATTCATATTGCCCACATCCAATTTCTCAGCCTCGTCACCTGCCTTGTGATAGAAGTCGTAATTCTTAAAATCGAAGGTAGATAAAGTCTGTGCTGGGATGTTATGGATTTTATAGAAGGAGTAATTATCAGATCGTCTGAAAAGATTGTACTGTTTTGCCTCGGGTAGAAATTGTACAAACTCTGGAGCGTAGGCATTCATTTTTTCGGGCATGTCGGAGAGGTTGTATCCGGTCATGTAAACCTGATTTTCTCCTGTAGTTAAGGTTGCACCAAGCATTTCGAAGTTCACCATATAAGCAAGCGAAACACCTTCTTCCTTCAAACGTTCTGCGAGATGTGCGGCACCTCTGAGTCCTTTCTCTTCATCTGCGAAAAGGGATACTAGAACATTCTGATTCCACTCTTTTGTGGCTAAGAATTTGGCAATTTGTAAAACTGCGGTAGAGCCCGTCGCGTTATCGTTGGCGCCGTTGAAAATAGAATCTTCAAGATTTTCTTCGTTGATACCGATATGATCGAGATGTGCCCCGATGAGTATGGTTGGTTTTTCATTATCAAAAGATCCTATACGACCAACTAGGTTATAACTCCATATCTCTTTGGTTTGTAAAGAGTCTTTATAAGCCGGATAAAAAGGTTCAATTCCATTTTCTTCGAAGAAGTTGGTAACGAAACTTGCAGCTAATTGGTATCCACCACTAGCAGTTTCTCGACCTTTCATTTCGTCGCTTGCAAGGGTGAATAGAATATCTCTGGTTTCTTCAAGTTGAATAAATTTTTGTACCTCGTCTAGGGTGGTTGTTTTTGTGGCGCAGCTAGATAGGAGGATAACAACAAAGAATAATTTGAGTGCTTTCATAGGTTTAAAATATTTTTGAGCTTTCTTCACAAAGCTTGTTTAGTTCTTTTAGTTCTTCGGGGCGCAAATCACGCCATTTGCCTAGCGGTAAATCTAGGTCAATATTCATGATTCGGATACGTTTCAATTGGGTTACCCTGTAGTCAAGATACTCGCACATTCGTCGAATCTGACGATTAAGACCTTGGGTCAGAATGATTCGAAAGGTTTTTGGGCCCACTTGTTCCACAAAACACTTATTGGTAACAGTACCCAGAATGGGAATACCGTTACTCATTTTCGAAATGAATTTTTGATCGATGGGCTTGTCGACCTTGACGATGTATTCTTTTTCGTGATTGTTTCGGGCCCGTAAGATCTTATTAACGATGTCACCATCGCTGGTTAGAAGTATAAGTCCTTCTGAAGGTTTGTCGAGGCGTCCGATCGGAAAGATTCGCTGTGGATGACCAATAAAATCGATGATATTATCTTTTTCAACTCTGCGATCTGTAGTGCAAACAATACCACGAGGTTTATTTAGAGCGATGTAAACGTGTTGTTCTTTTCGTTCACGAACGACCTTACCGTCGACAGCGACGATGTCATTTTCAGTAATTTTGGTTCCAAGTTCAGGTTTTACTCCATTGATGGTGATTCTACCATCTTCGAGAAGTTTATCCGCAGCTCTGCGGGAGCAATAACCGATTTCACTTAGATATTTATTAATTCGAGTTTCCATGAATTACAATGAAAGGGATTCTCCAATCTCTAATAATTCTAGAGAAGCTCCATGGTCTAGAAAGTGGTTTTTGGCTGCTTCGTGATCGATTTTGATAAATCCGAAAGTGTCGAAATGATATCCGAGTACTTTGGAGCATCCGAGTAATTTTGAGGCCTTGAGCGCATCTTTATATCCCATGGTGAAGTTATCTCCGATCGGTAAAATCGCTAAATCAATTCGATGAGACTCACCGAATAGTTTCATGTCGTAGGTAAGTGCTGTATCACCAGCGATATAAATGGTGCTTTCAGAGGTAGAGAGAATAAAACCTCCAGGTTGACCACCGTAAGAACCATCGGGAAAACTAGAACTATGAATAGCGTTTACATACTGAAGGTCACCGAAATCGAAAGTCCAATTTCCCCCATGATTCATGGGGTGTCCTTTCAATCCCATTTTTTCAAAATGACTAACGATTTCGAAATTAGAAATAATCGTCGCTCCAGTTCGCTCCCCAATCGCTTGAACATCTAGGATATGATCTTGATGAGCGTGAGTGATTAAAATATAATCTGCTTGAAGCGATTCAATATTTATGACTGAATTGATAGGGTTGCCTGTTATAAATGGGTCTACGACAAGGTGTTTGCCGCCTACTTCGATCTGCAGGGATGCGTGTCCTAAAAAGGTAATTTTCATAAGCGTCCAAGTTAATGTATAAAGTTAAAGGTAGGGTTAAGCATTCTTAAAACCGATGCGATTTTTACGTATGTTAGATGGATTATAAACTCAGTTTTGATGAGGTATTTCACTGGCAAAGTATCTATGATTTTTTCGCTCGTCGTTCTATCGATGGGTTCGGTAAGTGCACAAGAGTTTGATCTTTCGGTAAAAGAAAAGAATGAAATCCTTTCAGAGTTTAACGATTACTTATCGATTTCAAATGTTTCAGATGATGCTCTAGGCATTCAAAATAATCTAGATTTTCTGACTAATTATTTGACTCCTCTTGGCTTTGAGGTAACTAAATGGAAAGTAGAAGAAACCCCCTATTTATATGCTGATCTAGATGTAGGGGCTGAGAAAACCCTGCTAATATATCTGCAATTAGATGCCCTGCCAGCAGATAACTCTAATTGGGATCAGAAAGATCCTTTTTCTCCCGTTTTAAAACATAGGGTAGGAGGTGCCTGGAAAGCAATTGAAAAGGGTAGTGAGCCAATCGATTCTTTGGCATTATTTGCCCGTGGGGCTTCAGATTCTAAGGGTCCTGCTTTCTCATTGCTTTACGCCTTAAAGTATCTTGATCGAAAAGGGATTACTCCCGAGGTAAATATTAAAATCATTGGAGATACTGAGGAGGAGAAAGGTTCAAAAAAATTAACCTCACTGTTGGCACTTAAATCTGATGAACTTGCGGCGGATGCGCTATTGATCTTGGACGGAACAAGGTCTCTAGCAGACGTGCCAACCCTAACTTTTGGTGCTAGAGGAATTGCGACAATGAAACTCACGGTCTACGGAGCACCTTCAGAACTTCATAGTGGACAGTATTCAGGCATTAGCCCAAACCCATGGTATCTCATGAACCATCTTGTGGCCTCGATGGTTGGAGACCATGAAGAAATCCTTATTGACGAGTTTGATCCATATAAAGAGTCTGCCACTGACCTTCGCTATTTTGAATCACTTGATCTTGGAACCTTCGAGCAACTCGAATCAAGACTTGAATCAAAACTTTATAATGACCGCTTGCACCCTCAACAGGTATATCAGCATCCGAGCTTAATTCTTCGAGGTATTTCTTCGAGTTCAGCTAGCGTGAAGACGAAAATTCCTACTGAGGTTACCGCTGAATTTGAGTTGAGACTAACTCCTGAAACTCCTGCTGAGCGACAGTTTGATTTGATTCAAAAACATATTCAAAAGCAAGGTTATTTAATTCTTCCATATCCGCCAACTAAAGCACAACGCAAGGAGTATTTGAAGTTACTGTCTATGGAAACCACTGTGGGTTCGGTGGCTTTTCGAACCCCGATTGACTCGAAATTTGGTGACTGGTTAGTGAGCGGAATTCAAAGGGGCATAGGAAAGACCGAAGTCTTAAAGCTCAATACGACAGGTGGTTCTCAACCCATAGGTAAGTTCATTGATGCGCTCCAAATTGAAGGTGTCGCATTGCGGATTCCTAATCCAGACGCATATATTCATGCAGCTAATGAGAACATTCGTCTGAAGAATCTGTTTGAGGGTATACGATCACTATTAGGAATACTTACGCAGTCTGATGATTTTTGACAACTTCTTAGTTTTTGCTTTTATACCGCTCTGCGTTTATCTCATTTTAAAGGTTGAAGTCTCTTCACGATTAGAAAAATTTACCCGATGGGTACCAGCTATCTTACTCGCTTATGTGATCCCTGCAATGGTAAATCCTTTTCTTTTAAGGATCTCTGAGGATCATCTGATTCATAGCCTAAGTAAAGAATATCTACTTCCATTAACCGTGCTTTGTGCGATGTCTTCAATATCTCTTAACGATATAAAAATTGTAGCGGGTAGGCCTTTGATTTATTTCTTATTGAGTTCAGCGATTATAGCGGTATGCCCGGTCGTACTGCTTTTAGCATTTAGTTTGATCCCTGATTTTCATGAATTTTTGATTGTCGATCAAGGCTATACTTCAACCCTACCCGTAGTGGGTAGTTGGATAGGGGGGAGTAGCTCAATGCTTGTATTGAAAGAGTTAGCCGAAACTCCAGAGACTCTTTTTCTCAGCGTGTTAGTGCTTGATAATCTGATTGTAAATGTTTGGACTCTTTTTCTTTTTCAGTGGATCAAAAAGACTCCCCAGTTGAATCAGAGATTTGATCGCGAGGAAGTGACCTTTAACACTGAGGTTTCTAATAAAAAGCAAAAGCCTAATCGATTCTGGAGTATAAGCACTATTATACTTGTTGTTGCGTGCTTCGCGCTTTTCAATTTTTCTTTTCTCTTCAAGATTGTCTTTTTCAGTCTTTTAGGAATGCTCTTCGCAAATCTCTTTCGTTTTTGGGATCATAAGACATTGCAGAAACTTAGTAAGTTGCTAATTATTGCTGTAATGAGCATCTTGGGGTTGAAACTCAATCTGAATTACCTAGAGTTTAGTCCCCGGTTGATCGCTTTTCTCAGCACCTGGATGGTTCTTCAATTCGGACTTTCATTTTGGCTTGCCCTTCGAATGAATATTTCTCTGGTATGGGTGCCTTTAGCTTCTATGGCTAACGTAGGAGGAGTGTCTACCGCCCCCGCAGTAGCATCTGCCTATGATAAACGACTGATGCCGCATGCCATTATATTAGCCATTGTGAGTATGGTTACGGGAACTTTTTGGGGCTTAATTACGCTGCAGTTAATGGGGTGGGTGATTCCTTTGGTTTAATCCCTCAATTTTCCTCACTCTGAATTCAATGATTTGACGAATCAGGTCGATAGGCAGGTCTTGGTTATTAGGTAATTGTATGCTCCCTTTTCCCGTTTTAAATGTGGCTAATTCTTCAGCGAATTCAATGTTTGTTTCGGGCAAAGCGTAAAGTCCTACATGTTTTGACTGGGCAGCTACGTAAAGAAGGATTTTGCCTTTAAAGATAAAGGCTGGCATGTCATAGCTAATCTTTTCCTCAATATTCTTCACAGAAGCGTGAATTAAGTCTCTAATAATTTTGATCCGGGTTTTTTGAGGGTCTGAAGCTAACTCTATGTATTCTTCAACGCTTGTGGCTTTAGTTCTGTTGTACATAAAATTATTTAATCTAGATTACCCTGTTCGTTCATAACTCCACTCAATAAAATATGAGAAACCTCCGGTTTTTCTTTCATGCTTATCCATGTGATATGATCAAACGCGTTTGGATCTTGCCCATTTTGGCTTCCTCCAGTGGTAGCGAGAACTGTAAATGATTTATCATTAATCCATTGGTGCGAAAATGAATGTTCATGACCACTGAAAACAGAGTAATTTCTTCCACTCATTTGATCAAGAATAGAATTGAAACGATCGTTTTTGGTGTTTTTCCAAAGAGGTTTATGCATGAAAAGAAAGGTCCATCGCACATCTTGGTAATCCTCTAAAACATTTTCAAAATAGGTTTGTTGATTTTCACTTATTGACCCAAAAGATCTTTCTGGCATGGTATAATATTCGGTTTCTTCAAATTTACCCTCTTCCTCCCCAGAGAGAATTTTGATTGCATAATCTCTTGCCTGAAAAATTTCTTCAAACCTTTCTTCACTGAAATCCTCTGAATTAAGCATTAGAAATAGCACCTCTTTGTAGACGAAATGGTAATAAGTCGGGCCGTATAAATTATTCCAAGATTGTACCATTTGAATATTAGATAAATCGTGATTACCGCCTACATAATAGAAAGGGGATTGTAATTCATTCAGTCTATTATTGAAGGTTTTCCACTGATTTTGTATTTCTGTAGAGTCTTTAATTCCCCCATCAATAAGATCCCCAACACTAAGGGTGAGCTCTGGGTTTAGTCGGTTAATTATTTCAACCGCTTTCTCAAAAATTCCAGGACGTTCTCCACCGTTTAAATCTGAAATTATTGCAAATGAAAAATCTTGTTGGTTTTGGTGATTTTCAACTGTTCGAATCGGTATTTTCTGTTCGTTTTGTTGACAGCTATAGGCAATAAGCAAAGTTAGAAGAGCTAAAAATTTGACTTTCAAGAAGTGGTTACGATTCATTTTAACTTCTAATTATTGCTTGACATTTTTAAAATATTCTCTTTGAATTTCGAGAGTCAGACTGTCATTCTTAACTGATTTTATTGCTGTTATCAGTTCATTCAATGTGTTATCAGTGATTAATTTCCCTAATTCTACTGATGCAAAACTCGCATCTCCGGCGTAGTGATTAGGATAGGAGGCGTACCACCATATGGCAGTGTAGATTGTGCTTGGAAGTTTTAGCCTCTTTAGATTCTCACCCGATTCATCGGGACTTCGTTCTAGCTTTAGAAGCTCAGGTCTGAGATATTTTATTTCAGATGCTTCTCTTTCACCTCCATGTTGATCTGTTGCGAGTTCTGTCTTTCGAATTCTCATCATTTTAGCTCGAACTTCTTTAGACATTCCAGGTTCAAAGAAATAGACTACATAATCTTTCTTCTTTTCTAATTGATTTTGGATAAAATATCTGATCATCTGTGGATTTCCTCCATGAGAATTAATGATGATGATTTTGTCAAATCCGTTTCTAGCGATTTCATCCGTGGTTGCTTCTAACAAATCCATTGCTAAATCAGATGGTAAGGAGAAAGTGCCATAATGCTGCCGGGCCTCATTGACCTGACCATAGAAATAGTCTGGGAAAACGACCGCATATTCCTCTTTTGTTGCTCTCTTGGCCCATTCTCTAGCCCGTATAAGATCTGATCCTATTGGAACACCTGGACCGTGTTTTTCTAAAATACCAATGGGAAGAATACAGGTGTTTTTCGATTTTTCTAAGGCTAAATCCCAATCTGAAAAGGTTAATTCATCCCATCTTGCTGGTATCTCTTGGCTCGTCAATCTGATAGGAATCAGAGCAAGAATTAATAGAGATAGTATTCGCATATTTCAAGAGTTTATTACTGGTACAATCGGTTCAAGTCTGCAGCACATAAATCGAGCATTAGCTCGCTGATTTTATCTGTTAGGTCATTAAAAAAGTGCTCACCCTTCTCTTTGCTCGATTTTCTTGGGTTACCAATACCGGTATCCTCAGTCACCTCTGACCACTTTCTTTCTGCCCAAGCCCATTTTTCTCTAATTGCCTTAATTTGATGTTGTTTTTCTTTTCCTAATCCTGATTGTTCTAGAGGTAATACCAGCTCGGGTTTTAAATGCATCATTATGCTAGTCTCCATTTCATCTGCGTGATCACCTTCCTCTTCGAAATAGTTTTTCTTGTCCAAAACTTGAAAAAAGTTGCAGAAGGTAAGAAGCATCTCAGGAAATTCGGCACCTAACTCTCTGAGGATAGGTTTAAAGTCATTTCCGCCATGTGCGTTAATGAGTAATAGTTTTTTTATTCCCTGCCGATTTAAAACGGTTAGGATATCTCGCATGATTGCTAGCTGGGTACTAGGATTGAGGTTGATGTCTAAATAGATATCTCTCTGTCCTGTATTGACTCCGAAAGGAAGTGGAGGTAGTACAATCAATTTGCCACCTTTTTCATAGGCTTTACGCGCAGACTCGGTACAAATGGCGTCTGCCTCATAGACATCTGTTCCGTAGGGTAAATGATAGTTGTGTGCTTCTGTAGCACCCCATGACATCACAACTAGGTCATGCCTGTCTGTTGATAAATTCTTCCAGTTATTTTCGATTAAAAGGTACGGTCGCATTCCCTTAAGTTACAAGAATTGCGCTTACGCTTTTAAAATTTAACAACCTGATTATTTTCTTTCGGTAATGAAGTAATATTTTTTGTCTAGCTTGAATTGAATTAAGACCAAGACTTAATATATGAAGCAAGTACTTTTTATTGCCCTATTTCTTGTCGGATATACCATCAATGCTCAGAATACCCATGTATCTCGTAACGATGGAAAACAAATGATTCATCATGTGTACTTTACCCTTAAGAATCCTGATTCTGTGCAAAACAAGCAAAATCTCAAAGAGGGGTTACAGTCGTTAGCGGCTATACAAGAGGTCAGGCATCTGATTATAGGTGAGCCAGCTCCTACATTTGATCGAGAAGTTATTGCTAGTGATTGGCACATCTCCGAGGTCATTTACTTCGATAGTGTTGCTGACCAAGATGCCTATCAAATAGATCCGATTCATCAATTATTTGTTAAGAATTATAGTCATTTATGGAGTAAGGTTGTGGTGTATGATATCCTTATCGATTGAGATCATATATCATCTAGTATCTAATTTCTACTAGTGAAAAATAATATGCAGAGAGATTAAACTAAAAAGAAGTAACCATCCTAAATATCGAGCATTGCTATTGGCCCCATAAAACAGGATAATTACATTTGCTAGCCTAAATCGACTAGAAAAAATCGCTATAAATAGTCCTGCAATAATTACAAAGAAGGCTCTAACGAAGTAATTTAGGTTAGGGGAGAAATACTGTAAGAATATGTTTAGGGGTAAGGTTAAAATAAAAGCCCATAGAATCCATTTCTTATTTGGTTTATAAAGCACTATTGCACTACAAATCAAGACTACAATTCCGCAATTGATGTAATACCTCAAGTTATTGAGTGTATGAGTGAAGGCTGAACTAGGATCGTTGAATTTCAAGTATAGTAGTATAAAACCAGTTAGTAGTGCACTACCTAGACTGAATAAAATAGCATTTCGTCCAGCATTGATTTTTTCAGAGTCTGTAGCTTTTTTGTTGATGTATTTTGAGTAAATATCAGTCGACCAAAGTGTTCCTAATGAATTAAAAGTGGAATCCACCGTACTCATCAATGACGCGAATAGACCGCATAAGATGATCCCTTTTATGCCTACCGGTAAAAATGTTTTTATCATATATGGGAATGCAAGGTCTGGCTCAGCAAGAGAATCACCAAGTTTACCATAAAGAGCTATACCTGGAATAATAATAATTATTGCCATGATATATTTAATGAATCCACCGGCAATGAGTCCTACTTGAGCATGCTTAATACTCTTCGCAGCTAATGCTCGTTGCATGATCGTTTGGTTAGCGCACCAATAATTAATGTTCAAAAAGAATAATCCAAATAAATGAGTCCAGGGCAGGGTCGGATGATCGGCAGATAAATGCAGATGCATCTTCTCTGGAGTTTTAACATACAGCTGATCCCAACCTCCCAAATTTTTTATAGAAACGATACAAACAATTGTTCCTCCTAGAATCAAGATTACAAATTGAATGATGTCCGTTTTCACAACAGCATTAAGACCTCCTAGATAGGTGTAAATTGCTGAAAAGACCCCTAATATTATGATCAGGATACCTATCCGTATGACTCGATTTTCATGAAGTATCGATAACTCTTCAGCAAATACTAAATCGGCTGCATAAGCTCCCCAGAAAAGAGCTGCACCAATCGTTATAGTCGAGAATAATAGAATGTTAGCTACAGAATATACGACCGCTATTCGTTCTCCTAATTTTTTAGATATGAATTGGGTGATAGTGGTTATTTTCTCTTTCAGAAAAAGAGGAACAAATAAGAAGGTGCCGAGTAAGATTCCTTGTACGGCGTTAATCTCAAGATTAGCTTGCGCTAGACCATATAAGTAGGCAGACCCCATCATTCCTAAGAACTGATATCCTTGTACGTTAGTGGCAATTGTGGATAAGGCTACTGAATACCAGCGAAGATTTCTAGAACTCAAGAAATACGCGTCTGCTGTACTATTAGAATCTGTTTTTCCTCGAAGGGCAACAAACATTATTACCGAGAAATAGGCTAAAACCAGAAGAAAGTCTATCATTTTTCAATATCGATTTCCCTTACCTAACGGCGTGTCAGGAGTGTCATGAGGTATTCTATTTAAGAGTTCTGGTAATGATACATTATTTAGTCTGGGTAAGACATATTTTGCAAAGAGTTCGCATTCTTGTTTGTGTGGATAACCTGATAAGATGAACGAACTTATTCCCAATTCCATATATCGCTTGAGTTTTTGATACACTTGGTCTGGATTTCCAACGATAGCCGCACCACATCCTGATCTGGCAAACCCAATACCTGTCCAAAGATTAGCCTCTACATAATGTTCTGAGTCAGATTCATCACGTAATTGAGATTGTTTACTAACTCCCAAAGACTTCGAATCTTGAGCCCTATTACGAATATTATCTCCCAGGTCTAAATCTAACTTTGAGAGTAATTTTTTTGCATATTCACGGGCTTCTTTTTCTGTTTCCCTCACAATAACATGAATGCGAAGACCGAATAAAACCTTACGATTATACTTCGAAGCCTTCTCGGTCATTGTCGCCATTAAATTTTGTAATCCGATTTCTTTATCAGGCCACATTAGATAAACATCGCAGTGTTCTGCGCATAATTCAAGGCCTTGCGGTGAGTATCCTCCGAAATAAAGAAGTGGTCCGCCATTTTGTTGATAGGGTTTTACGGGATGTGTAGGCAGATCAAACTCGTAGTACTTTCCTTTAAATAAAATTCTGTCCTGAGTCCATGCTTGCTTAAGAATTTCAATTACTTCTTTGGATCTGTGGTAGCGTTCTTCAGATGATAAGAATGTTCCCGGCAAATCAGATGAGATTATATTTAGTGTCAATCTGCCATTAAGCATATGATCTAGTGTCGCTATTGTTCGTGCTAGCATTGGAGGATGTACTTCTCCGCAGCGGATAGCTGCTAAAAAATTAATTCGATTGGTTATCGGAGCCATTCCTGCAACAAAGGATAAGGTATCTTGCCCAACTTGATAAGAAGACGGACAGAGTATGTTACGATACCCTAGTTGATCGGCGGATTTTACAATCTGAGATGTATTTTGCCAATTGCTTTTATAAAGCGGATTTCTATTTCCTAAGAAGTCGTCGTCACCATCGCAAATTGGTGCAAACCATGCAATCTCAGCCCCTTTGATACCCAATGTAAAACTCATGTTAATGGCCTTAATTTTCTTTTTAAAAATAAAAAAACGGTCACACTCTTAAAGTGCAACCGCTTTCAAATTATATAGGTCTAAATTATTTAGGAGATTTTACAAACCCATTCATGGCTACAATCTTTCCATTCTCTAGCTGAAAGGCATCCATCCAATCCACTTTTTGAAGGTTTCCATCAGGAGTTTCTATGTCAGCTTGATCCCATATTAAAACCCATTCATGACCGTTTTCACCAACCACAGAGATGCTCACACCAACCGAATAATTTTTCAATGTGATTTGGGTAAAGTTGGCTTCCATGAATTCTAATAGAGCTGATTTACCCTCTATAGTTGATCCATCTTCCATGTAAAAAATAGCATTATCGGCTATAAAACTTCCGACTGCTTCAAAATCTTTTGCGATCATTCCCTGATGCATCCTTTCGATTATTAGGATATTCTCTGGGTCACCAATTCTGAAATTATCGGTATAAGTAGGTTTAAACTGTTTTTCTACAGTAGCTAATTCAGTCTTGGCTTGCTCAATTTCTTGATTAATGCACGAGATAAATGTGCCTAGCAGTACGAGTAAAAGAATTTTTTTCATTTTAATTGGATTTAGGTTTATCTCTAATATAAGTGGTATTTTGCAACAAACAACCTAATACATGAATAAAATTTACACCATATTACTCTGCGCATTTATACTTGTAAGTTGCGATTTGGTTAAAAGCGACGATCAAACAGTTACCAAAGAAGAAGTAATGCAGGTTTTTAATGACATGTTTTATGCACTCGACAACGATCTTGATAGCTATGAGAACTATGTAACAGATGATTTTTTGATCTATGAGATTGGAAGAAAGTTTAATCTTGACGAATTTCTTGACTTTGTGAAAGGCCTTGGGAAATTTAAATCAAACCGCACGTTTAAAAATCTACGAATTGATTTAGATGAAAATTCAGCACACGTTTCTCTTGAGCACATTGCTGAATTTACCCAAGAATCGCCAACACCAGAGGGAGAGACTTATTTATACTATGAGTGGTTAGAAAGTGCTTATCTGGTAAAAGAAAATGGGGAACTGAAATTTAAATTTTATTTCTCTCAACAAGTGAATTAGCTTAAATTTTCTGCAGATTTAAAGTGAATAAAAAGTAAAAAGAACTTTTTCATTTTAGTTTAGATTCCAATTTTTTAGATGATGATCTTTTGGGGCGGTATTTTTTAGACGTTCAGTAATTTTAGGAAGATACATGGTGTTGTAACGTAGTCGAGAGATATGATTGGGATTTTCCTGATCACCGTTCCAACAATGTTCTGCGCCATCCCCGTAATCTACCTCACCACTGTAATAAGGATTTGTGGTAGATTCTAAAAAATCCTCTGTCAATTTAACGGCATTATTGAGATAGTAATTATCCATATCACCGCAGTATAAAAATATTTTTCCTTGAAGGTCTGGGCCAAGCTTTTCCCAATCGCGCTCCATAATATAACGCAGGTCATAATTCTCTTTCCAATGTGCTGCAACTTCGAAATCAATCTCGCCGCTTAGTTTATTCCAAATGGGCTTTGGATATCCATCTTCACCTGTAGGTGAATAAACGGCTTGCCAAATATCCCATTGATCACCTGAACGTCCATGAGTACCCAAGGCAAGCTCGCGATGATTCATATCTCTTAGGCTTGATTTTAGCATACCGTTACCATCTCTCATTCCTGGCCTAAGGGTTTGTCTGAATGGTCCATCTGAGTAATAGGCGTTCTGGTCTTCATAGAGGTTAACCGCGGTGTAGGCTCGAAAGTCAATAGGGTCAGGGCAAGCAGCGAATGCGCCATTATATTCTTTTGGGTAGAAGACTTGTACTGCTAGGGCTTCCCATCCGCCAGTAGAACCCCCATAGACGAACCGACCCCAACCAGCTCCTGTTCCGTTATACAATTTTTCGATGTGAGGTATTAATTCATAAGTGATAGCATCTCCATAAGGGCCCAAATTTGCAGAGTTTACTGCATAGGAATCATCGTAGTAAGGATTCTGATGTTGTATTTCAATAGCTATGAACCTCGGAAAATCATCAGAGGTCCAATGTTGATACAAGTCAAAAGCCTCTTTTTGTTGAATGTATTCATAACCCGTTATTCCGAATCGGCTGTTATAAATCCCATCATTAGGATCGGCGGTAGGGGGTTCTGTTCGAAATCCTCCGAAAGTTTCAGGAAAGTGTCCATGAAAAATCATTAGAGGGTATTCAGTTTCACTTTCTGGATTAAAATCGTGAGGGATTAAAACGTTCGCTTGAAGATACATGGGGCGTCCCCAAAATTCGGTTAGTAATTCACTTTGAATTTTGATATGCTTGATATATTCTGAATCGGCTACTGGTTCTATAGGTGGTATTTCTTCAGTGATATTTAAAGCCACGGCCGAATTATTTCCTAAACTTACTTGGAGTGGTTTGCTATAAATATTCTTTGGACTTGTATTCCAGTGTTGTCCTTCACCTTGGTCCATGGGTAATTTAACCGTATACCCTGTTGACAAATTGAATGTTTCGTATTTGTGTAATAAAGCTTGGATAGTGTAATCTCCATGCGGGATATCTTTTACAGAACCAACGGGATAGGCAAAGGTTTCGGGATCAATCGTAATAGTCTCTCCTGGCTTCCAACCTTCGACATCGATACCAAAAACGATCCCTGTTTGATCAGAATCATTGATCTGGAATCGAGGCTCTCGATCGGGGTCTGTACTAATTAACACTAACAACCTTCCGTCAAATCCTTCTGTTCCAAGTGAGGGATCATAGGTAATGCTAAAGGATTGTGGATGCTTAGTACAACTAGAAAGCGAAATTAAAAGACCTAATACAATAATGAGGCTTTGGGTTAGTTTCATAATTACTTAGAATTTCGTGTTTTGATTATTTGATAATCGATACTCCGTTGCCTTCTAAATCTTTTAAGAATTCAGATAGTTTTCTTTGTAATTCGTCTAGCTTTAACAGGTCTAGTTCTAGTAGTTTTTTTGCTTGATCCAACGATCTTCGATGCAACGGGGTAGGCCCATAGGTGGTAGAAAATCCTCTCGATGCCATACCTAAATTACTAGAAGCTGTTTGTTTATCTTTTTCACCGACTTCATCACGGGACGGACTCACATTAGATTGTTTTTTCAAATCTGCTAAAGCGATCTTTAATTCCTTCAAATGTTGAAGATCTTTTAGGTAATTCAGTAAACGTGAGCTGTTATTTGAAATTGTATTGATTTGCTCTTCAGCTCGTTTCAGTCCTTGATTGAATTTTGCAAGGTCTGTTACAACGTTATTGTAATCCATTCGAAACTTTTCATAGGTGTCAAAATCAATTCCTTCAAGCACCCCATTTCGGATAGATTTTACATCGAATTCAATCTCTTCTGATCGTGCAAGAACATCCCCACCTTTTTCAACAATAAGTGAAGCCGTATATTTCCCTGGTTTCACCATAGGGCCTGTTTCTGACACTCTTGTTTCTTTATCTAGAATTAAGGGGGCTGAGTTAGCATGACGAAGATCCCATGCTAATCGATGGCTGCCCTTCTCTGCTTTCTTACTTATTTTTCGAATTAGATTTCCTTGTTGATCTTTAATTAGAATCCAAGCTAATGCTTTAGGTTCTAAAAGTTCTTGGTCTAGGTTATCATATCCGACAAAAGGTATTGGGGCATTTTGCTTATTTAGCTCTTTTTCACTTTGTTGACGTGATTCTTTTTTAGATTTAAAATCTTGAGCGAGGTGGTAAGTAAATACCGCTCCAAAAGTAGGATTCTCTGCTATATAAAAATCTGCACCGGTATTCCCTAAATTATTTCTAGGAACAAACCATTTCGCTGGTCTAGTGTGAAATAATACAGCCGGTGAACTTAAATCTTGTTGTTTTATTTCTCGTAGAGGACTATAATCATCCAAAATATAAAAGCCTCTACCAAAAGAAGCAGCAACAAGATCGTTTTCTCTTCTTTGAATAGTTAAATCTCTGAAGGCCATATTTGGAGTCCCTTTAAGTTTTTGCCATGACTCCCCACCGTTCAGTGAAGTGTAAATCCCAAATTCAGATGCAATGAAAAGTAAGTTGGGATCAATGTGATCCTGAACGATTCTCCAAAGCAATGTTCGTTTAGGTAAGTTAGCGCTAATAGATTTCCAGCTTTGTCCTTTATCGGTACTTTTGAACACGTAGGGGTTAAAATCTCCCTCTTTATGATTGTCAAGTACGACGTATACGGTATTTTCATCATGAAGATCAGCCTTGATGTCATTTACAAAGCTCCGTTCTGGAAGACCTAGTTTAGTCACAGGAACCTTTTTCCAGTCTGATCCTCCATTATCGGTTACTTGAATAAATCCGTCATCTGTTCCTGCATAAAGTAATCCTTCTTTAACCGGGGATTCACTTAGAGAAGTAATCGTGTTATAGTTAGACATTGCCATTACATCCCAAGCATTGTCCCATGATTGTTGGCGGCCCATAATGGGTAGGTTTAAACGCTCTTCATTTCGTGTTAAATCTCCTGAAATTGGAGTCCAATCATCCCCTCTAGATTCAGATTTCCATACACGATAAGAGGCAAAATATAATCGAGCAGCATTGTGAGGTGAAACCAAAATTGGAGCATCCCAATTGAATCGTTCATGGGGATCACCGATAAATGCCTGTGGTTGAATGGCTAAAGGTTCGCCAGTGGTTAAGTCAACTCGATGAAGACCACCTTGTTGGGTTTCAGCATAAATAATATCGTTGTATTCTGGATCTGTAGCTGATTGATGTCCATCAGCAAATAAGGTCTTATACCAATGTTTATTACTGATTCCTTGAGCTTCATCTGTTGCCGAAGGACCGCCGGCAGACCCATTATCTTGGGTACCTCCAAAAACATGATAAAATGGTTCAGCATTATTCACAGCTACTTTATAGAACTGTGTTAACGGTAGATTTTTGATGTAACTCCAATTCTCGGCAAGGTCATAACTTTCATAGATTCCAGCATCAGTCCCAATCATCAGGTAGTTTGGATCATTTTTCTTGAAGGCAATAGCGTGGTTATCAGAATGTTTTTTCTCCTCTTTCAATTCGGTAAAGGTTTTACCTCCATCTTCAGAAGTGAGAACCCTTACGTTCATGAGGTATAAACGATCAAATTTATGCGGACTAGCATAAAGTTCCTGATAGTAATGCGGTCCTGTTCCTCCTGATACTGTATTGGACATTTTTTCCCATGATGCACCCCGGTTCGCAGATCGATAAACTGCACCGCTCTTGCGATCTAGTTCGATAGCTGCATAGAGTACATCAGGATTTTGGGGAGAGATTGCCAACCCTATTTTTCCCATGTTAGAGGCTGGAAGGCCTTGAGTCATTTTTGTCCAAGTTTCACCTCCATCAGTTGATCGGTGCAAACCTGAACCGGGACCACCACCCATTAAAGCAGCAACAGTCCTATGTCTGTCCCAGGTAGCTGCGTATAGAGTATTAGCATCTCTAGGATCGATAACTAATTCTGTTGCTCCTGTCCATTCGGAGTTTCCGAGTACACGCTTCCAGGTTTCTCCACCATCACTCGTTTTGAAGACCCCTCGTTCACCCCCTTTATTCCAAAGTGGTCCCTGTGCCGCAACCCATACAGTATTTGGGTCTGAAGGGTGAATTACGATTTTTGATATATGTTCAGAGGATTTTAGACCCATATTTTTCCATGTCTCACCTCCATCTTCTGATTTGTAGACGCCATCCCCATAGGCTACGTGTCGACCTCCTACATTTTCTCCAGTTCCTACCCATATTACATTATTATTGGTAGGGTCAATAGTCACACACCCTGTAGAATAAGAATCTTGCTGGTCAAATAATGGTTCCCATGTTGTGCCTGCATTATTCGTTTTCCAAACACCACCAGATCCCACAGCCACATACCAGCGATTCTCATTATTAGGATCAATAGCAATATCGGCTATTCGACCGGAAAGAAATGCAGGACCGATATTTCTAAATTTTAAAGCATCTAAAGAGACTTCCTCGTTGACTAATGCCTTTTTTCTTTGGGCATTTAACGGATTGATTACAAATAGACCGGCTAATAAAAGAGCTGCGATATATATATTTCTCATGATAAAAGTGTTTTATATTTCTTCCTAGAGTAGTTAAGGTATTTACTCCGATTTTACAGTAGGGTATTTAACACCGAGTTGCTCTAAATAGGATTTGTATTTTTTTTCATTATAGAAGAATTTCTTCAATTCTGGTCGATAGCGGGTGTCTATTTCTGTATTTAAATAGGTCGGAGCTATAGTGTTTGCCTCAATCATCGGTTGATACTTCGTTTCCTTAGTTTGTACTTCGTTGAAATAATCCCATGCTTCTTTAATGACCTCAGGTTTGGTCAACATGTCTATAAGTGTCATAGCTTCGACTTGAGCTCCGGCCGTTACCCCTTTGTGAGCGATTGGGGTAGCCATTGCGATGGCGTTACTCCAATGGTGTCCTGGCAATCCTGGAATATTCGAGGGAAAACGTAAGGTTACTGTAGGAATCGTCCATGAAACATCTCCAATATCATCACTTCCTCCGCTCACTGGCCTTTCGACTGGGAGACCTAACGGTCTAAGTTCATCAGTCAACCCGTCTAAAGATTTATTTCCTAATTCTTTCTGAACAGCCTTAGCTAACATCTGATCATCTTCTGACCAGTCAGGAAGACCAACCACCTCAATATTCTTATACATGGTTTCTGCGATGCTTTTATTAAAGTGTCTGGGCCAAGCAGTTCCTAATATTTTGTAACTCATTTTTGTTCCAGTCATTAATGCTGCACCTTCGGCGATATCTTTTGATGCTTCAAACATCTCCATAATACCTTCATAGGTTACATCCCTAAAGTAGTACCAGATACTTGATTTTGAGGGTACAACGTTGGGCTGATCACCACCGTCAGAAATAATTGAATGGGAACGTTTAAGAGGGTCTAGATGTTCTCGCTTGTAATTCCAACCGATATTCATGAGTTCGGTAGCATCAGCAGCACTTTTTCCTCTCCAGGGAGCACCAGCAGCATGAGCTGCGTCTCCCTCGAAGGTGAATTCTACTGAAATTAAACCAGTACCTGAAGAGGCTCCCCATGAAACTCCCATATTGCTGCTTACATGGGTAAAAATGCAAGCATCAATACCTTTAAATAAGCCATCCCTTACGAACCAAGCTTTGGAGGCAACAAGTTCTTCCGCGATACCTGGCCATAAGATTAGAGTTCCTTCTAGATCGTTCTCTTTCATAACTTGTTGAACGGCTAGAGCTGCTGTTATGTTCAGAGGAATTCCAGCATTGTGACCTTCACCATGCCCGGGGGCGCCTTCTACGATAGGCTTATGATAAGCTACTCCAGGATATTGTGAGGCTTTAGGAATGCAATCAACATCGCTACCCAAAGCGATAACAGGACCATTCCCTTTTGACCATTTGGCTATCCAGGCAGTAGGAATTCCGGAGAGTCCTCTCTCAATTTCAAATCCATTTTTTTCTAAGATTCCGGTGAGGTAATTCGAAGATTCTTTTTCGTGAAATCCGAGCTCTGAAAAACTAAAAATCTTATCGACCATTACCTGGCTCAATTTTTTGTTTGCATTAACAATTTCAGAGACTCTTGCTTTCATCAATTCGATCTGATCATCATCAAAATTTCTTTGAGCTAGAAGAGTACTTTGAAGAAGTAAAAAACAAACAATAAATACCTGTGAAAGAGTTGCTTTCAAGTTCATGTTTATGGTTTTAAGGTCTCTTAAATGTACGAGAACTTTCACTGATTTTTAAAGAAGTAACTTGCTTATGGAATTGAACGATTATATTTTAAATAAAAATTCAAAGATTTGCCTTGCATGATTAAGTTTCTAAGAAGAATTGCCAATATATTTTTTCTATGCATTGTTGGTACTGCATCAGGACAGAATTTTGAACCAAAGAGTAGTTCTGAGATTTTTAACGATCTCCAACAACTGAACTTTTTGGGGAATGTATTGTATGTGGCTGCGCATCCGGACGATGAAAATACAAGGCTCATCTCGTACCTCACGCATAACATTCACGCAAACACTGCTTATTTATCATTAACGCGTGGTGACGGTGGACAGAATTTAATAGGTACAGAAATAAGAGAATTATTAGGGGTACTTAGAACTCAAGAATTGTTAGCCGCTAGAGGCGTAGATGGCGGACAACAATTTTTCACTAGAGCTAATGACTTTGGGTATTCAAAAACTCCCGAGGAAACCTTGCAAATTTGGAATAAAGACACCGTACTCTCAGATGTTGTAAGAAGAATTAGAGCTTTTAGGCCAGACATAATAATCAACCGATTCGATCATAGAACCCCCGGTTCTACACATGGTCATCACACCTCGAGTGCAATGCTTAGTATGGAAGCCTTTGACTTAGCCGCTAATCCTAATGCTTATCCCCAACAGCTCGATGAATTTGACACTTGGCAACCCTCTCGGGTATTTTTTAATACTTCATGGTGGTTTTACGGTTCACAAGAGAATTTTAAAAAAGCCTCGAAAAACGGCCTTATTAGCTTAGATGTTGGTGTGTTCTACCCCAGTTTAGGTATGTCTAATAATGAAATAGCCTCACTCGCTAGTAGTAAACACCTTTGTCAGGGTTTTGGTAGACTAAATAGTAGGGGAGAAGAGATAGAATATCTAGAATTACTTAAAGGTGCTACCCTAGAGAATCAAGATATGTTTCATGGGATAAATACTACATGGACACGTATCCCAAAAGGAAGCAAAATTCAAGCTATACTTCGACCTATTCAAGAAAATTTTGACTTCAAAAATCCTGCAATCCATTTACCTGATTTACTTCAAGCCTACTCCTTGATTCAACAAATAGATGATCAGTTCTGGAGAGAACAGAAAACTGAACAGATTGTCAATTTAATTAAGGAAATTTCTGGTCTATACTTAGCCTTTGAGACAGACACAGCTTATGCCACCCCAAGAGAAAAGATTAATACAAGACTTAAATTATTAGCCCGAAACCATTCACTTTTTAGCGTAGAAGAGGTTCAAATTAAGGGCGCAAAGCTATTTACTTCGATTGCTAAAAAACCTTTAGAATTAAATAAAAACCAGACACTTAGTATCCCTTTAGAAATTCGAGAGATGACACCTTTAAGCAACCCTTATTGGCTTAATAGGCCACCTAGTTTAGGCATGTACCAAGTTGAAGATCAAAGTTTGATTGGGCTTCCTGAATCTCTGCCAGCTGTAAGTGCACAAGTCACCTTAAAGCTCGCTGATATTCAGATTCCTTTTGACCTACCGCTTGTATATCGTTATGCAAGACCAGATAAAGGAGAATTATGGGAAAGATTTAAAGTGCTGCCTCCGATTTCTGTTTCTCTTTCAAATGATGTAGTTCTATTCTCAGATCAATCGACTAAGGAGGTGGTTGTGAATGTACAGTCGTTTGCAACTAATCAGAAAGGTGAAATCAGCCTGCATCTTCCCGAAGAGTGGAAGATTGAACCTTTAACACAATCCTTTGAGCTTGTAGAAGAAGGAGAAAGAGCCCCATTAAAATTCATGGTATCTCCACCTGAGACTGCTACCGAAACAATTGCCACCATTGAGGCTAAAATAGATGCTCAGTCTTATACAAAAAACATTATTTCTATAACCTATGACCATATTCCCACTCAACAAGTTTTGGTACCAGCAGAAGCGAAATTTGTACGTTTGGATTTGAGAAAACGCGGTGAATATATAGGATACATTATGGGTGCGGGAGACAAGGTGCCTGAAAGTTTAGAAGCTATAGGTTATCATGTTGATCTCTTAGATCCTTCGACGATAACTACTAGTACGCTCAAAAAGTACGAGGCCGTAATTCTTGGAGTAAGAGCTTTAAATGTATTCGAAGGTTTGGCTCTCAAGAAACAAGAATTGTTAGACTATGTTTCACAAGGCGGCGTCCTGATTAGTCAGTACAACACGGCAAATCGAAGAGGAAATAATGAGATACCTATTGCGCCCTTTACCCTTACCAATTCATCCGACAGGGTAACTGAAGAGAATGCAGTGGTGAAATTATTGCAACCTAATCATCCGGTTTTAACGTTTCCAAATAAAATTACCGAAAAGGATTTTGAAGGTTGGGTGCAAGAGAGAGGTTTGTATTTCCCTAATCGGTGGGACAAATCCTATATCCCAATACTAGAGATGAATGACCAGTCTGAAGCCCGAAAACAAGGAAGCTTGCTAGTGGCGCCATTAGGTGATGGATATTTCGTTTATACCGGTTTGAGCTTTTTTAGAGAACTTCCCGCTGGTGTGCCAGGAGCATATCGACTAATTGCGAATATGATTGCATTGGGAGCGAGTTCATCATCTTCAAATACTTCAGAAAACCAATAATCTATGGGGTTAATTGACTGGGTTATACTCCTATCTACCTTGCTATTTATAGTATTCTATGGGATTTGGAAAACTCGAGGTGCTCAAAATATAAAGGACTATGTTCTGGGCGGGAAAGAAGCTAATTGGGCTACCATAGGGCTATCTGTGATGGCTACTCAGGCCTCAGCAATAACCTTTTTATCTACTCCAGGCCAGGCCTATCATGACGGCATGGGATTCGTTCAATTCTACTTTGGTCTTCCCATTGCCATGGTGGTTATTATCTTGGTTTTTATCCCTTTGTATTACCGATTGAACGTTCAAACGGCCTATGAGTTTCTAGAGAACAGATTCAATGCGAAAACGAGAACCTTAACGGCAGTACTATTCTTAGTTCAAAGAGGCCTGTCTGCAGGCATCACTATTTACGCACCGGCTATCATACTTTCTGCGGTATTAGACTGGCCTTTGAAATTATTGGTAGTAGCCATTGGAGGTTTGGTAATTCTCTACACGGTGAGTGGAGGTACCAAAGCGGTAAATGTTACACACAAACAGCAAATGTTTGTGATCATGGGCGGAATGTTTATTGCCTTGTACATGATCATTTCAGGCCTACCTTCAGAAATCTCTTTTTCGGATGCTCTAACAATCGCCGATCAATCGGGTAAATTAGAGGTGTTAGATTTTAGTCTTGACCCCAACAATCGTTATACTTTCTGGAGCGGGATTACGGGAGGATTTTTTCTTGCCCTCTCTTACTTTGGAACCGACCAGAGTCAAGTGCAGCGTTACCTGTCGGGTAAATCGAAAAGAGAGAGCCAACTAGGGTTAGCCTTTAACGGAATCTTCAAAATTCCCATGCAGTTTTTTATACTCTTCGTAGGGGTCATGGTTTTTGTTTTCTATCAGTTTAACGATACGCCAATCCACTTTAATCCGGCTGCTAGAACAGTTCTACAGGCTCCAGATTACCAAGAAGAATACGAGGCATTAAGTGATGAACTATCCGATATTCAAAAGGAGAGAAGGTTACTTCAATTGAATTATCTAGAAGTAAATGATAAGGATGCGACTTCTGAAATAGCATTGCTTGAAAGCGAGATTCGAAAGCTAGACGTTAGAGAAAATGAAATCAGAAGCAGAGCAAAAGAGTTGGTTAATCAGGCAAATCCAAGTATCGCATCCAATGACAAGGACTATGTCTTTATTCACTACATTTTAAATAACCTCCCTGTGGGTCTAATAGGACTATTACTCGCGGTTATTCTCTCGGCGGCTATGTCTTCTACCGCTTCTGAATTAAATGCCCTGGGCACGATTACTACTTTAGATATTTACAAGAGATACGCAACTGCTTCAACAGCACCTCGGCACTATTTGAAAGTGTCAAAAGTCTTTACACTTGTTTGGGGTATTATCGCAATTCTCATCGCCTCTGTAGCTAGCCTATTTGAAAATCTCATTCAGCTAGTGAATATTATAGGTTCTATTTTTTACGGAAATGTATTGGGGATTTTTCTACTCGCTTTTTTCTTCGAGCGTATTCAGGGGAAAGCAGTTTTTTATGCCGCTTTCATCACCCAAATTCTAGTCATTATGGTCTTTTATGCAGACCTCATGTCTTACCTATGGTTAAATCTTTTGGGCTGTGCGTTAGTTATCCTAATTGCTCAGATTCTGCAGTTGCTTCGGGGAGAGAAGTAGTTGATTTCTTGATTTCCTGATCTGTTAAAATATCAGGCCTGAATTCGCTCATTAGTTCTTCATTTTTGACTTTAGCGTACCGATATCCTGAATACCACCATTCGCCCATCATTTTTTTATCAAAGACTAGAGAATTAGTTGTTAAAATGGTTGGGGTATAATATAGGTTCAGTTGAACATCTTTGCTTTTTGCAGCTAATTTGCCAATGGTAATATTATGTCTTTCAACATGTGTAAGCATGAAATCGAATACATCAAAGAGAAGTGAAAACGGATTTTTAGCGGGTAACTTATTCACCACAGTAACTTCGGTTTCTAAAATAATGGCATCAATTTCGGTTGCCCCTCTTAAAATGGCTTCTCGAATAGGAACTAGAGCGCCAAATCCACCATCTGCGTACTGACAATGGTCCTTTTCTAATAAGCTCATAAATGGAACATAATTACAAGAGCCCCAAATCCAATCGCAGAAGTCATCATAGGTACAATCTTTATTTGATTTATATTCGATTTGACTTGTTGTTAGATTAGAAACGGTAACGACAACCTCTTTTTCTCTTTCGAGAATCTCTTCATACATTTCGCGTGTGATATTTCTACGAATTAAATCTCTGAGGTACTTACTTTCACCAAAGGTTTTTCTCCCATTGAGAAAATTCCAAAGGGTGTTAATGTGGTTGATGCTTACTACTTTTTGACCGTCAACATTTCGAATTCGAAAGGGATTATTGCTAAAAATAGATTGTTGATCTACACTTGTATATAGACTTTTTAGTTCATCAAGTTGATGAAGAGCTAGATGTGAAATCAGTAAACTACCCGTAGAGGTACCCAAAAACATGTCATAATCGCGTTTTTCGTGATTTATTAAATATTCAGCTACCCCGCCAGCAAATGCCCCCTTGCTTCCTCCACCAGAAATCACCAATGCTCTTTTCATGTATCGCTGAAAATTATTGTTTACCTAAAGTTCAAGGAATTTATCGAAATGCGAGAGATTTTGGCAAATTAATTGTGCCTTACATTATTCAAAGTTGCAGCACAAGTGAATCTCTATGGTGAATTCATTTATCTGTTTTTTTCATATTTGAGTTAATTATTTGTCCTCATTTTTTGAGGTAGTTCTTTCCAAATAACTAGAGATTTCACTCATACTGTAAGAGTACTTTTTCATCAATTCCTTATAAAAGTATATTCTTTTTTCAGCATTGCTTAGATATCCCAGAAACTCAGGGTCTTCAAACAAAGTTTTTGGAATTCTGTAGTCGTAGATGATTGTATTTATACTTACTGAGTTATCTAATTCCTCAATTTTAATTCTATAATTCAGTTTATCTAATAGAGCCTTATCAAAGCTTTCAGTGAATAAGTCAAATTTTAAATCTGCAGCATTCTTTCTGTCCTCTAAATGTTCATATAAATCAGATATTTTTCTTCTGAGTTGTTGATCTTCAATTAGTTCAAATGAATTTGTATTGATAAGCTGGTTGTAAATCCCTTTCTGAGGAAAAAATGAAATGGCTGCTTTTGCTGAAACGTTAGAAATATGGTAGGCTATTATTGAATCGCTTAATGTATTCTTCTTCGACTGTTCAAACAATAAATTTATTGAATTTAAGCAGTCTTCAAGAGCGTCATTTACGATTTCTAGTTGCCCTATATCTTCATTTATTGAAAGATGTAATTCATCTAAAAGGGTGTTTTTATCAGCTTCTTTTTGATTGTTCTTTATATAGTTATCAATTCCAAAGGATGATAGAATTCCTAGAAATACAACTAGAAATTCTAATGAATATTTTTTTAAATAATATCTCTTACTCATTTATATATTAAAACTTGGGAGCTTCTTAATCAGTTGTTCATTTTAATTCTAAACAACTTAGGATTATTTAAGAACCCTGTGATATACAAGTACGTTTCATCCTCATTAAACGCACAATTAGTGATTTGCCCTGTATCTATTCTAGCCATTAACTCACCTTCTGAAGAGATAATAAGTAAACCACCTGGACCTGATGTAAATATATGTCCACTAGAATGAACATCCATTCCGTCAAAGTCGGTTCCATTGTTATATTTTGTAACTAAATCGTTACCATTGAATAGGGTCTCTGATTGAATAGAAGTTAAGTCTATTTTTATTATTTCAGAATCAGAGTTTGAGAAAGGAGCCCCCATTTTATTTACGTACAAGAAATTTTCATCTGGAGATAATCCTAAACCATTTGGTACTCCAGGCCCTTCATTTAAAGCAATTAGTTTACCATCACTTTTAACTAGCTTAAACACTCCATTGAAATCTAATTCTCTTAATTCGCTATCTATAAACTCAAATTTTTGTGGGTCGAAGAAGCCGAAAGCTGGGTCAGTAAAATAAACATCCCCATTTTTGGAAACTACTAGGTCATTTGGACTATTAAGTCTTTTTTCTTCATAACTATCTACCACCGTAGTAAAGTCTTGTCGATTAGGGGAGTCAATTAAGGTCTTAGCTACTCTTCTATCTCCTATTTGACATATAAAGAGATTACCATCATCGTCAAGGGCAAGTCCATTAGGTCCTAGAAGTCCACTGCCTAGATTAGGGGCATAGCCAGTATTGCCTGCTTCTAAGATATAATCTTGAATACCATCAACTGAGCTCCAACTTAAAATTCTATTTTGTAGATTATCTACGAAGAGTAATTCATTCGATTTTTTATTCCAGACAGGACCTTCAGGTAGTAATAAGGAATCAGCTAAAATCTCTAATTCAGCATAAACATCTATTACAGAGTTTATTTCATTATTGTATACTTCAATTAAGGGATTGGTCTTTTTTTGAGTGCAACTGATATTTATGATTAAAGCAAATACAAGAAAAATTTTATTCATAAGAATTAATTTATTTCAATTTAAGATAATCCAGCGCAATTAAAGTCAGAAATTATAGAGCCATCGAAACTCGATGGCTCTATAATTAATTTACAATGTTGAAATACGAGAAATGATTTATTGCGCTGATAATTCAACTATTTTACTAAGTAGACCTGAAACATCCATGTATTCATCTACCTCAATGATCTTATTATTTTCATTGAACTTAAATACCTCATAAGCTTTAATTCCTTGCATGGAATTATCTCCTAAATCAGCGCTCCAGGTTGTATAAATTCGGACACCACCATCAGGTATAAAATTCTCATCAACTGTTGGATAGAAATCTCTATCACTGGCTTTTATATTATCAAGTATTTGCATGAAACCATTATAGTTGTCAATTATCCCTTTTTTATCTAAATCTTCTCCTTCATAGGCTGGGGGATTAAATTTTGCCTCTTCAGTAAAAAAAGATGATGCTGTTTCTAAGTCTTCATTCTCTAAAGAATCGAAGAGTGCGTGCACAACTTTGGCATTTTGCTCATATAGAGCCATTGCTGCTTCCATTTGCACATCTTCTTGAGTTTTTTGATTACATGAGATAAGCAAACTCGTAAACACTAGTATTAAATGTAGTTTCTTCATTTTTCTGATTTATTCAATTCCGTAGGTTAAACTTTATGGACTAGGGATTAATTTATCCATCCCCCTATTATTCAAAGTCGCAGCACAACTTAGTCTATTTGTGACTTATGATAAATTTTAATTATTCCATTGCTGCAATGACAGGTGCTCCAAGAATTCCTGCAACACAATATGTATTTGTTAAGTCTACTAATTCAGCAAACATGGCTTCACGTTGCTGTCCTAAAGTCATATGAGCTTGAACACCTTCAGGGCCATTATAAATTTCAGTTAAACCATAAAGGGTGTTTCCTGTTTCACCACTATTAGGATCGAAAGGATTGTTGAATTCTGGAGATTTAAACACGGAATAAGATAAAACAACCGGTTCTTGATCACCAGATAGGTTATGAGTCTCCCGCATAAACTGTTCATGTGTTGCTATAAATTGATCCATTCTTTCTGTGGCATCGTTAGGCACTACAAATGATACATGAAAACCAAGGTTCCCTCTTTTAATACTCATGTTCTTAATTTTTTAATTTCAGATTTAATAATGTTTCGGATATGAGTTTCTTTATGAATGTCACAAGTCCACTACAATGTTAATTTACAAATTAAATTGCAAGAAACAATTATACTAAAGAGAATCTTGAACACTCACTATAAATGTCAATAAACGTTACTAAAAAATAAAAAACCGTTATACTATAATAGTATAACGGTTTTATCATTATAAGTTGCTCCCCCTATTATGTAAAGTTGCAGCCCAACTCAATCTCTTTGAGAGTTTGATTTTATTTATTTTTTTATATCTTTTTGATTATGAGATATGTAGTTCTATCCTTGATTGTCTTTATGAGTTTTTCTCTTGAGGCTCAAGAAAATCCTTTGTTAGAAAAACTCCGAAATTCTAAAGAATTACTTTCTATTGGTGTTTTAACACAGAAAGAGTATGATTCTATAGCCAAAGAAGTAAAACATTTGATTCTAAATTCTGAAAGCTCAAAGGATTTAGATGGATTTTATTATCAAGAAAAAAGAATAACTCCTGAGGTCTTTTCCAATCATAAAGTAGATATGTTAGGCACAATGTTTTCATTCGGTCTTGCGGGTGGAGGAACTAAATCAATATTAACAGGATCTTCTTCTATTAATCAAGTAGACCGAAATAAGCAGGAAATTATTCTAATTATTAACCGTAATGTTGATGTCAGTGGTAACACTTTATCTACAATCACAAATGATCAAGTTCTTGCAAGTGCCCAATCGCCTGCGAATTTCATCTTGATACCATTAAAAGTGAATGAAAAAAAAGAACAGCGTTCAATTAAAATAGGTTCTTTTGGCTTATTAAGTGGTCCCAGCTTTCAAATTGATTCAAAATATATATTAGATTTCAAATGGGAGGAGATTTCAAATTCTAAATTTAGAATTAAGACAAATCTTCAAGAAGGTGAGTATGCATTTGTCTATAGGGGAACTACATCTCAATTTTCCTCAAATCCGATATTCTCCTTTTCAGTAAAATAGCGCATTTAATCGAAAAAACCGTTACACTATAA
>DFQX01000024.1:48545-62996 GCA_002381155.1 Flavobacteriaceae bacterium UBA3478
TTGACAGAAGTTGCAGCACAAGTAAATCTGAATATTCATCATAACTCGAAAACCGCATCTAATCTAAGCCAATTGCTTTCAACTGTTCTTTTTTCAGTTTTGAATGAAGCTTTCTAACTAAGTTTTTTTTGCTGGAGTCATTGATCAGATTTTTTTGTTCAAAAGGGTCATTTACTAAATCATACAACTCTGAATTATCGGATCGAAGCCATCTGAGGTATTTGAATTGATCGGTAACAAGGATCCGGTAATCCATCTGAGCTGTCCATGGAAAAGGGTTTTCATTACTGAAATATTCAATAAAAGCTTCATCGCGAATCTTTCTTTTTTTACCTGATATCAATGGAACTAAAGAGAGTCCTTGTATTGTACTTGATTTTGGGATTTTAGCAAATTCAAGAATGGTAGCAGAAATATCTATTGAAAGGGTTAATCCATCAATTTCAGAAATTTGATTCTTAATTGTAGGGGCAAAGACTATTAATGGTGATTTGATTGACTCTTCGTAAGGCATTCTCCTTTCAAGAGAGAAACCATGTTCACCAAAAAAATATCCATTATCACTCGTAATTATAATAATGGTATTTTTTAAAAGTTGATTGTCTTTAAGTGTTTTTACAATTTCTCCCACGCTTTCATCAATACTGAGCATCATTTCTGAACGTCTACGAATCGACTCTTCAGATACGCCTAAATCCATGCTCTTCTCCCAAGCTGGATCACGCTTTAGCAATTCATTTCTTAGTTCAAATGCTGCTCTAATTACTGGCTTGTCTACATCTGCCTCTGCTTCTTTTGAATAAGAGGGACTTCTTTCAAAGATTTCATTGTTATAAGCTCCTGAGTGCCTTGAAGCAGGAATAAATTCCTTAGGAATTGAGAGATCAGTCGTGCCATCATCATTTTGTTTAGCCTCTGGGTGAATTCCTTTGTGAGCGAGGTATAAAAAAAACGGACTATCAGCATTTCTTTCAATGAATTGTGTTGATTTTTTTGTTAAAATATCAGTAATATATCCATTCGTATTCTGTGCAATACCATTTTCAAAAAGTATTGGATCAAATACCTTGCCTTGTCCTTCAAAACTTATCCAGTAATCATATCCCGGTCGAGGATCTGGACTATTCCCCATATGCCATTTGCCTACATGACCTGTTTTATAGCCCTTTTTTTGAAGATCTTTAGGAAATAAATCAAGTAAGAAGCTCGCTTGATCTCTCGCACTATTATCAATAATCCCATGACGCGAAGGGTACTGACCTGTCAAAATACTTGCTCGGTTAGGAGAACAAAGTGGTACAGCATGATATGCTCTATTAAATTTTGATCCAACTTGTGCCAATGAATCAATATTTGGTGTTTTTAAATAAGTATGACCACCTCCGCTCCATTCATCATACCTCATATCATCGATTACAATGAGAACAATATTTGGATTGTCTTGTCCAATGACGATTTGGTTGAAAATTAGTGCGAGAATTAGAGAAATAATAATTTTCATCTGTTACAAAATCAATAAAAAACTAGCTTAATATAAATCTTAGCTTTTCAAAACACTTCTTTTAAGAAACAATAAAAAGGGTATCATGAGCAAAAGCCCTAAACTGAATGAAGTTACGGATAACCAAATCAATTGTAATTCGTATAACTCTGTTAACATCCACGAAGTATTAGCAATCAACCATAAACCCAGTAATACATTTTCTAAACGTTTTAGTTTATTAGGTGCTGAATAAATTAGGTAAATAGTAATTGCGATCGTGGGTATTGCGAATATAATCGATACAGACTGTAAATATTCCTTGTAAAGTATGAAATGTATAGCCGCAAACCAGGACGCGTCCTTTATTATCCAAAACGGAAAGTGCAGGCTTTCGAGGAAAGTAATTTTTTGATTTATAGAGGGCATCTTAATTAATGTTAATTCTGATA
This sequence comes from Flavobacteriaceae bacterium UBA3478, assembly GCA_002381155.1. Classification (GTDB taxonomy): domain Bacteria; phylum Bacteroidota; class Bacteroidia; order Flavobacteriales; family Flavobacteriaceae; genus UBA3478. Next base: position 50,478 of record DFQX01000024.1, read on the forward strand.
TTGGCTGAAAATTAATTTAAAATCTAATAGATAAAAACGGAATAATCTTTAATAGTGAAAACAAAAAACCGCTACACTATAATAGTGTAACGGTTTTTTCATTATAAGTTGCTCCCCATATTATTCAAAGTTGCAGCATAATTGAATCCTTTAGTGAATTAAGTTTTTATTTTTGGGAAAATTAGAAAGAATATAGCCCACAAGGATAAAGAAATTTAGAAGGCAGAAGAAAAGAGATTCTTTAATCACAAGGGATGATTTCTAAAAAGCTAAGAGCTTACTAATAACTAAAGACTAAAAAGCACTGCTAGCGCTTCCTCTGTTCTTTGATTATTCAGTAATTGTTTCGCTATAATATGAACTGTTAGCTCCTTTTCTTTTTCATTGGTCATTTGAAAAGCTTTTTGGAGTGAATGGTTCATTTTTATTTTTGAGAGTTCATCCTTGGAAGGTATTTGAGCACAATTGCCTAATCTACCTAATTCATTCCCTGTTAAAACCAAACTATTTTTGACATGTGGTGGGAGATTATCTACGCCAATTCCTTTAGAGCTAATGGGTTTTTCTAATTCGAATAGGTTGTCTCTAGTCATTCTTCCATACCAGTTTTCCCCTAATCTTGCTACCAAATCCAATTTTAGAGTATCTAACACTCCAGCTATTCCTAGGTAATGTTTATTCAGATGAATGTTTATCACCCGACATATTACCAGATTACCTGCACCGCCACCTTCACCTAAGCTAATAATTTGATCTACTATACATTCGAAGGATACTGGAGATTCTGCCACCCTAGGAGGTGTTATTTTCTCTGACGCTATCGAGGTTAATCCAGATTTAATATACTCATTCACCCCTTTATCATATTCGGTACTAGAGAGGGACATTTGTTCTACCATATCAAAGTTTACTATATTGATACATACTTGCTTAACCTCGTGTAGGTTCTCTAAGCTGTGCTTTGTCGTATTATTTGAAATTCTTCGCGCTGGTGAGAATATTAGTATGGGTGGATTTGAACTAAATACATTAAAAAAGCTGAAAGGACTTAGGTTTACGTTTCCGTTTATATCAATAGTACTAGCCAATGCGATTGGTCTGGGAGCAACAGCAGTTAGAAGTAGCCGATGAAGGTCTTTAGTGGGAATTGAATTAGGATCTATGGTAAGTATATTATTCATTTAATATTCTTTATTAGCAGGGTAATAACTGGTTACTTACTTGTCCAAAACCTACTCGTATTCCATTTTTCTCACAATAAGCTTTCATGATAATGGTGTCAAAATCTTTAATAAAACTTCTTTCTTCCCCACTCTCTAATTGAATTGGATTTTTACCCCCCCAAGAAAGTTCTAGCATTGATCCATATGATCCTTTTTCTTTACCTGAGACCGTTCCAGAAGCCATGATATCACCTACATTTAAATTACAACCATTAATTGTATGATGGGCTAATTGTTGGGCCATATTCCAGTACATATATTTAAAATTGGAACGGCTTATTACAGTTTCCTTTTTGTTGAGTGGAGTTATGGACACTTCTAGATGTATGTTCAAATTCTTTAATCCATTAAACGAAAGATAAGTTAGTACTTCTGGTTCTTGAGATGGCCCGGCGGTCCTAAATGGTTCTAATGCTTCCATAGTCACTATCCATGGAGATATAGAGGAAGCAAAACTCTTTGATAAAAAGGGTCCTAACGGAACATATTCCCATTTTTGAATATCTCTCGCGGACCAATCGTTAAAGATTACTTTACCGAAAATATAATTCTCTGCCTCTTCTGTGGGTATAGAGAAACCTAAAGGAGAATTTTTTCCGATAATGAATCCCATTTCTAATTCAAAGTCTACTTTAGAGGAGGGAGCCAAAACAGGAGTGTCCGAATTTGCTAAAATTACCTGTCCTTTAGGTCGTTTAATAGGAGTTCCGCTCACTACTATTGAAGATGCTCTACCATGGTAACCTATTGGTAAATGCCTCCAATTTGGTAGTAGAGCATTTTCAGGATCTCTGAACATTTTACCTACATTGGTTGCATGTTCTATACTCGAATAAAAGTCTGTGTAGTCCCCAATTGATACTGGCAGTTGCATTTGCACTGCGTCTTGTCTTAAAAAAACTTCTCTGTTTTTTCTTAAAATAGAATTTTTATTACAAAGCTCAGACTGAATACGCAATCTTACTCTTGATGTCGTTTCCTTACCCAAGGAAATGAAATTGTTTAAAAAATTGGACTTAAAAACATTACCGTCTATTGAAAAATCATTGAAAATCCCTAATTCATGAGCTTTTGCGAGGTCTAAAATTTCATTACCTATTGCTATACCTGCTCTCGCCATTGTTTCAGGAGTACGGAAAATACCAAAGGGAATATTGTATATAGTAAAGTCTGAATTTTCCGGTATTTCTATCCAAGTATCTAACATAGGTTAATTTTGTTTTATTAGATTAATTCCCTCTGAAATCAATTTGTTATATGTAGATTTTAATTGTAACTGAATTAGATGAGAATGAACTTGGCTTTCGATTTCAAGACCTTTCCCATATACCAACTCATATATTTCAAGACCTAAAAGCCATTCATTCGGGTATTTTTCCTTTAAATCTTTAAGTATAATAATTAAAGGATCTAACTTAATAATCGATTCTACTCTCATTAATCTTATTTCTTCATACATTTTATAGAGCTTCAGTTGTGCTTTGCTTTGGACTCGTTTTAGCCCCTTTGATTGAGATACCTTATATAAATTTGAAAAGGAATTAGCACATGCAGGACCTGCAAAAGCGGATAAAACTTTTTTCCCAACAGCCATTTCATAAATACCCCATTCCGGTCTGAACAATACTTTTTCGCCGTGAGTGACGGTACAATTATCAAAGGAAATAAGAACTATTTTCCCTCTAACATCTCTTTTTCCAGTAATGATCTTTCCACTTACCTTAATACCCCCTTCGAAATAAAGATTAATATATTTTCCTTCGTAAATACCATATACTTCTAAATCCTTGGGAGACATGTCTTCAATAGCCAAATTGGTATTTTCTAATTTCCCTATTGGACTTCCGAAGCCCTCAGGATATTGATCAATACCATGACCATTAAATTCTTTTTCCCTTGATGCCAGTGCTGTTGGCCCTTTGGTTTGAATATATATTACCTTATTTTCAAAGGAAATGACATTTGTAAATACACCTGAAATTTGTAGTCCTGTACTAAGTTCTATGGTCCCTATGTTTTGAGATTCAATAAGTTTTTCGAGACCCTTAAGTCCTCCCGTTCTAAGAGCCATTTTGTTGGCAAATTTTTCTAGTACATAACTTAAATGTGCAAAATCTGGTGTTACAAAGAGCTGAGGTTGTGGCTTTGTAATATCAAAATTTACTTGAGCTGCTTGAATTGTAAAATCTCGTTTTTCAACTTCATCTGAAAGACATAATTTACTTTCCTCAATTGAGGAAAGTAAACCTGCACCATATATTTTTGGGGTTTCTATGCTCCCGATCAATCCGTATTCAACCGTCCACCAATGTAGATTTCTAAGTTGAGCCATTTCGGATAGTTCACCCATATTTTCTTGTACTTTTCGAAGTACTTCTAAAGACTCCTCTATACTTTTCTTATCGGCTTGAGGATCTTCTTTCAAAATAGAAACCTTTCGGATAGCTTCGTATAAATCTTGGTCTTTCTTAGATGAAATAGCTTTACTTCCTATTTCACCAAATCTCCTTAAGTACTCTGCATATTCGGGATTTGCTATGATTGGTGCATGACCTGCTGCTTCATGAATAATATCTGGAGCGGGGGTGTAAGCTATGTGTTCGATAGTTCTAATATCAGAAGCAATCACCAAAACGTTATGAGCTTGAAACTCCATAAATGCATTAGGAGGAATAAACCCATCTACTGATACCGCTGCCCATCCAATATCCTTTAATATTCTATTCATCCCTTCCATTTTGGGAATCCGATCTATGGTAATTCCTGAACGTTCAATTCCGTTAATATAATAGGAGTGTGCTACAGTCGGCAAATAATTCAAATTTAAACGCATAACATACCTCCAAATTGCATGATCTTGTGCAGTGTATTCTTTGTAAGGTTGCTTAACGATAAATTCATGGAGGTGACTGGGTAGTTTTTTTGTTACCTCATTCCATTGAAAATCCTCAAGTATTTTTGTTCCCATGGATAAGAGAGACTTATAAGGTTCCTCGATTTTCTTGTTCTCTTTCTATTGCTTCGAATAAAGACTTAAAATTTCCTACTCCAAATGACCGGGCTCCTTTTCTCTGGATAATCTCAATAAATAGAGTTGGCCTATCCACGATAGGTTTGGTAAATAGTTGTAAAAGATATCCTTCTTCATCTCTATCTATAAGAATCCCATTTTGTTTGAGTGTTTCAATGTCTTCGTCAATATTTCCTACTCTCTCTAACAGATTATCATAATAAGTTTCTGGCACATACAAGAATTCCACACCTCTTTGTTTCATTTCAGAAACGGTTCTTACGATATCATCTGTGGCCACTGCAATGTGTTGTACCCCTGCACTGCCATAAAAATCTAAATATTCTTCAATTTGAGATTTTTTAATACCCTCGGCTGGTTCATTAATTGGGAATTTCACTCTTCCGTTACCATTGCTCATCACCTTGCTCATTAGAGCAGTATATTTCGTAGAAATATCATTATCAGTAAAAGAAATGATCTGGCTGAACCCCATCATTTCTGCATAAAATTTGCACCACTTATTCATCTCTCCCCATTCAACATTCCCAACCATATGATCAATGAATTTTAATCCTACTGCTTGTGGGTTATAATCAGATGTCCAGGTTTTAAAGCCTGGTAAAAATGGGCCATTGTAATTCTTGCGTTCCACAAAGATGTGAATGACCTCTCCATAGGTATGTATTCCTGATCGAACTACTTGTCCATATTGGTCTTCTTCAACAGTAGGCTTCATAAATGGTTTAGCTCCCCTTTTTACAGTTTCTTCAAATGATTTTGAAGCATCCTCAACCCAAAGTGCGATTACCTTTACACCATCTCCATGAGTGTTAATGTGATCATTGATGGGACCGTCTTTTTTTAGTGGGGTCGTTAAAACAAGTTTTATTTTTTCTTGCACTAGGACATAAGAGACTCGATCTTTTATACCTGTTTCAAGCCCGGAATAAGCAAGAGATTGAAATCCAAAGGCTGTTTTGTAATAATGCGCACTTTGTTTCGCATTTCCCACGTATAGTTCGATATAGTCTGTCCCTAAAAGAGGTAAAAAATCCTCTGCATCAGAAAAAATTTTACGAAAATCGTATTCAGTGTTTTTTAAATCCTTTAAGTCTTTTATTTCAGTCATTTAATTCAATTTTAATTCTATTTATTATTGGTCTAACCAAGATTGATAGTATAAATCATCATTGATATTCAATGCCTCTTCTGTAATCATTAGTGGCTTAAAGGTGTCGACCATCACTGCTAGCTCGGCAGTTTCTTTTTCGCCAATGCTTTTCTCCATAGTTCCTGGGTGAGGACCATGTGGGATACCAGCGGGATGCAGCGTTATGTAGCCTTCTTTAATATTTCTTCTACTCATGAAATTACCATCTACATAGTACAGCACTTCATCAGAATCTATATTGCTATGATTGTAGGGTGCAGGAATTGCATTGGGATGATAATCAAATAAGCGAGGTACGAAAGAACAAATTGTAAATCCACTGTTTTCAAAAGTTTGGTGCACTGGTGGCGGTTGATGCACTCTACCAGTAATGGGCTCAAAATCGTGAATAGAGAATTTGTAAGGGTAATTATACCCGTCCCATCCTACCACACTAAATGGGTGCGCAGCGTATATATACTCATGGATTTGGTCTTGTTTCTTTACTTTGATAATAAAATCTCCTTTTTGATTATATGTTTCTAATTCCTCTGGTCCATGTAAATCCCTTTCGCAAAAGGGCGAGCTTTCTAAATGCTGCCCAAACCAGTTTCTATATCTTTTGGGGGTATAAATAGGGTTGCGTGCTTCTACAATAAAAAACCTATTGTCTTCGCTATCAAAATCAATCTGGTAAATGATGCCTCGCGGTATTAAAAGATAGTCTCCATATTTGAAGGAAATATTTCCCATGTGTGTTCTTAAGGTGCCAGATCCTTTGTGAACAAAGATTAGTTCATCGGAATCGACGTTTTTATAGAAATATTTCCGTAGAGATTCTTTTGGTGCCGCCAAAACAATACTACAGTCACTGTTGGTTAATATAGTTTTCCTGCTTTTTAAATAATCAGAATTAGGGGGAATAAGAAAGCCTTTAAGTGCCAGAGACTTCATATTCTTTTCTAATGCGATTTTTGGTCCTACATCATACGATTTTATGATTTCTTTTACCTGTGTAGGTCTATGACTGTGGTAAAGAAGGGATGACATGCCGTCAAAACCTATGGTCCCGAATAATTCTTCATAATAAAATCCTCCTTCGTGATTTCTGAAAACGGTGTGTCTCTTCTTAGGAATATCTCCTAGTTTATGATAATATGGCATAGTTGTTAGTTTGGATTTTAAGCATTTTGCATCATCAAAGTGTTTTTAAATTAATTTAAAAACAACCAGTAAATATAATTACACTAAATTTTTTTGCGCGTATAGAATTTATTTAGGATATATGAGTATATTTTCAGAATATTATTCTAAAATATTTTTAAAACCAAAATTATTATGAGTCAAAAATTGGATTTAATTGACTTTAAAATACTAGATCTTTTACAAGAAGATGGTAGAGTAACTATAAAGAAAATATCAGAGTTACTCGACCTCTCAACAACACCTGTTTTTGAAAGAATCAAAAAATTAGAAAGAGAAGGATACATTAAAAAATATATAGCCCTTTTAAATCATCGTAAATTAGATTTAAAGCAAGTGGTCTTTATTCAACTTACTCTCAAGGAGCATTCTAGAAGCTTTATTGAAAAGTTTGCTAATGAAGTAAAAATGTTTCCAGAGGTGGTTGAATGTTATAGAATTACGGGGAATTTCGATTTTTTAATCAAAGTGCTTGTTGCCGATATTGAATCTTATGAGAATTTTATTTTGACTAAACTCTCATTACTTTCAAATTTAGGTAATGTGCAAAGCCATATTGCATTATCAGAAATTAAAAGCACATCAAAAATTAATTTGAATAGAGTTAAGAGTATTTAGAAACAGCCCAGGGAAACATAAGAAATAAAAAAGCCCATCGGAAACGATGGGCTTTTGCTCCCCCTATTAATCAAAGTTGCAAAACAACTTTATCGTACAGTGGACTAATTATTAGTAAACTGTTCTAATGCAATCAAAGAAAAAGGTTGTGATACAGACTGAAAGTCAAGTAAATTCACTTACAGATAATCTCAGTAGCTTCGAGCAATCGATAGGGAAAATGAAATAACCGAAGAAGAAGCCAAAGCAATGTTTGCCGTATCAAAAGGGCCTACATCGCAGCTTTTTACATTTCCCGAAATCGATATCACCGCCTTGAGATGCACCCATAAAAGCAGGCCATGATCATGTCTTTCATTCTTTGCGCAGTACCCCGTAATCATCTATATCCTTTTAGGTCAGTTATAGAAGGATGGCAAGGAATGCCTCATCGTGTCCCCATAGGTATGGGTGATTGATAAGATTTAAAAGGGTAGTGGTCCGGAAGCACTAGCGTCCCCGTTGTAAAAACCAAAGAAGACTCTGATCTACTTTTAAAAGTCACTTCAATCAAAGAGGCAGTATATCCCTCTGCACTTTCTGGCGCTTTAATGGTATATATTCCCTCATCATTTTTCGTCAAAATGGTCTTCCACCAATTTTGTCCGACCTCCCAAATTCTAAAATCTCTAGCATTTGGATTTGTAATAGACCACAAGGCAATTTCATAGTCTGATTGTGCGTCTTCTATTAGGACTTCAAAACGATCGGAATCAACACTCCACTTCCATTGCGGAAGCGCATCATCATGGGCTAAGGCGTCGAAAAAAGAGAAAACATTTGAGGTATTGTAAGAGCCTGCAAGCCCGTGATTGCCATTGGGCACGTATTGCAATTGCTTGTAACCTGGTAATTCGTCATAATAGAACTTCCATGAATCAGTAACAAAAAATTCATCTATCGTTCCATTTATAATCAATTTAGGTATCTCGAGACGCTCTTTAAACTTAAAAGGCTCCACATATTCAAGTAGCCTATCAAATTCCTTTGAACCTATCCATTCCATGATTCCATAATTGACATAATCCTGAACTGCAGGTGACCAATCTCCATAAACCCGGTAATGATGTTCAAATGAAGCCTCGAGATTCAGCAGATCAATAACTAGTGGGGCCATCCCCATAACCCGATTTTCAACTGCTGCTGTGGTCCAAGTCGTCCATCCTCTTTTCGAAGCACCCGAAATAAAGAACTCTTGCACTGGCAAACTGCCCTTTGATGTTACCTCTTGAACAACATCCATAGCCCTTGAAACCGCTCTTGTCATAGGAAATCGGGCTAACCACGCGGCCTGATCATCCGTTGCACCACGGGTTAAGAACTGTTTCCATCCGTAGGCGATTAAATCATCCTCATAACGGTCAATTGTATCGTTCCAACCAAAATGAACAGGTTGAAAAGGGATGTTACTAACGTGTGCAATTACAGCGCCCGTTGAAATAGCTTTTTCTACATTAAGTGTATCTAGCTGCCAAACCGCATCCGCTGTACTGCCGCCACCAATAAAAAGCAATGCCTTATCGGTATCCAATACTTTCGGAATAGCAATGTCTACCCAATGCCACCATTCAGAAGGGGTAGTTTGTTCTTCATCCATCCATTCTCCTGAAATCATTTTAGCCCTGTAAACTTTAGCTTCCATGTATTCGAGAGAATCAACTATAGAAAAGCTAAAGCCCGTATTGTTTTTGACATAGGCTTGTAATTGCTCAATGGGCTGCAGCGCGGTAGGTTGTTCTGCAGGAGTACTGCAAGAATAGATACCGATTAATAAAAGTGTTAGGGACTGGTATGATTTCTTCATCTATGAGCTGATTTTAGCGTAAATTACTTATTTTAAAAGACTTACAAATATATTGCAATGACATTTGTTCGGTATTCTATCCTCTTCATCATCCTTTTGTTTTGTTCGTGCAATCGAGCCTCAAAAGGTAAGGTAGAACTGAGTTACGTTATTCAATCCATCGATGCTGTTCAAGACAGAATGAATGTAAAATTCGAGTTGATTAATCACTCCTCTAAATCTTTCGAAGACGGTTACTGGGAGCTTCATTGGAACCAGATGAAAGGTAGAGTTATAGCTTCGAGTTTGCCTAAGGGCATTCAATACACACATATAAATGGAGACAATTACATGAAATTGCAGTTTGATAGTCGCTGGGTCTTAAGACCTAAAGATACTTTAGTCTTTGAATTGCAACAGCAAGGAGTTATGGATCGGTTGGCCATGGGGCCCGTTGGTGCTTTTATTGCTGAAAATGACTTAACGCAGGATGTTGAAACCACCATCCTTTGGCAAAAAGCAAGGGGATTATCTGAATTAGAGATCCCAACTGCTGAGAGTCGTTTCGATCGCTTAGAAGGACTCTTTCTTCTGCCTAAGGATTCTATTCTTCACCTCGTTCCACAACCTCTTATTTTCTCAATTACTGAAAATAAGCGAGATGCAGATACCCAATGGTCCATTGATCTTGATCTCAACTTAGACTCTTATAGCCCTCAACTGATTTCGCTAATGAACGATCTGTTTCACCAAGAACTGGATTTTAAAACGAATGGAAAAGCTAATTTTTACATTCGTCACAATCCATCCCTGGGTAAAGAGGCCTATCACCTTGAAATTGCCCAAGCGCATATCACCCTTGAGAGTGCCTCCTACCCAGGAATGGTCTATGGGCTTCAATCGCTGCATCAATTGATTGACAGCGCACATCTTGAAGGGTCACTCTGGCCAATTGCTCAGATCGAAGATGCGCCTCGCTTCGGTTATAGAGGTTTTTTGCTCGATATCGCCAGAAATTTCTATGGGTTACCAAAGCTAAAGCAGATCGTCGACCTGATGAGTCGGTTTAAGTTGAATCACTTAGACCTGAGATTGACAGATGACGAAGGATGGCGGTTAGAGATAGAAGGGCTACCTGAGTTGACTTCAGTTGCTTCAAATAGAGGGTATACCACCAATGAGCGAGATCGACTTATTCCGATGTATGGATCCGGAGCCACAGGTACGCCTCAGAGCAATGGCTACCTTACCACGTTGGAATTCGAAGAACTTCTATCCTATGCACAAGTGAGAAATGTTCAAATCATCCCGCAGATCAGTTTTCCTTCGCATGCACGGGCGGCAGTAAAAGCGATGGAGAGCCGCTATTATCACTACATGCAATTAAACGAGCCAGTAAAGGCAAAAGAGTTTCTTCTCACCGATTTCCACGACAAGAGCAGCTACAGATCCGCTCAAAATTATAACGACAACATCGCGTGTATTTGCCTGGAAAGCGCCTACGCGTTTTATGAAAAAGTAGTTTCCTCAGTAGTGCAGAATTACAAAAATGCAGAGGTTCCGCTTTCTAAATTCAGTATTGGTGCAGATGAAGTTCCTTACGGTGCGTGGCAACAATCCCCAATTTGCGCTAAATATTTAAAAGAACATAAAATGAGCATTTCTTCCGTATCTGCACTGTATACGAGTAACCTCAAGCGATTGAAGAAACTATTTGATGAGCGAGGGATCACCATAGCCGGATGGGAAGATATTTTACTAGATCACTCTGAGAAAAGTCAAGGTGAAACTCAAATAGCCTCAGAAACACTAAATTTTGAGATAATCCCTTATGTTTGGAATACCAGTTGGGGAGAAGGCCGGGAAGATATGATTTACAAAATGGCAAATGCAGGATTCACCCCTATAATGAGTAACTCATCGGCCTTTTATTTTGATATGACCGATGATAAAGACATCGAAAACTACGGACTGAACTGGTCAGGATATGTCGATTACTACGATGCCTGGGCGATTGATCCCCTAAATGTATTTTCAAATTTGACATTGAATGAAAAACATGGGCTGACTTCATCTTACATTGCGGAACGTATTAAGCTTGATCCCGAAAAGCGGGCAAACTTTCTTGGCATACAAGGTCAGCTTTGGACTGAAACAGCGTTTAAGGAAGAAATACTCGATGAACTGCTAATGCCTAACCTCATGGTATTCTCAGAAAGAGCATGGGCTACGTCGCCTGAATGGCATCAGGTGACTGATGCAGTCGCGCAAAAAGAATTGAGCTTAAACGATTGGAATATCTTCAGTAATACGCTGGGTCAGCGATTGCTGCCGTTGATAAGCCACTGGTATCCCACCCTCAACTATCACTTACCCAAACCAGGAACCAAAATCATAGAGGACAAATGGCAGGTGCGCTCGCATTTTCCCGGATTAGAAGTGCATTATAATCTTACTAATCAAGAACCAACCTTTACAGATCCAATCTATAAATCCGCGATTGACTCAACAAATGCACCTCAGATTCATCTGCGCTTATTCGCCCCCAACGGTCGCGGAGGAAGATCAATTCATACAACATCTCGCTCGTCCAACTGAACCATGCCTTACCCTTATCACACCGCATTAAATCATCTTCTCGACACTATTGTCCAATCAAATGAAAAGGCCATAGAAAAGGCCATTGATTGGTTTGCCGAAACCTTAATCACGGATCACTTGATTCATACGTTTGGCACAGGCCATTCTCATATGATTGGCTTGGAGCTCTTTGTTAGAGCTGGCGGACTTGCTAATGTAAACGCCATGCTGGATTCTACCGTAATGACCTCAGAAGGGGCTCGAAGATCAGCTGAGATAGAGCGGATCAGTGGATTTTCAAAAGTGATATGGGATCAGCATCAGATAGCGAAAGCTGACCTATTTGTAATAATCTCCAATTCAGGACGCAATGCCATGCCCATAGAAATGGCACAATTAGCTAAAGAAAATGGAAATAAAGTTATCGCGATTACCTCTCTCGCTCAATCTAAAATCTATCCGTCCAGAATTGCTCATCAACCAAAGTTATATGAGATTGCTGATCTCGTTTTAGATAACAATGTGCCAACTGGTGACGGATTATTAAAAATAGGAGGAGACCTGACTGGCGCTGCTTCTACGATTGCGGGCTGTTTTCTGGTCAACCTTATTGCCACAGAGGCAATGAAAAAAGCCCATTCACAAGGCATTAAACTGCCAATATTTTACAGTCAGAATGTAGACGGATTCAATAATGAAATACTTTATGAACGCTTCAGTGGGCGAATCAAACACCTATAAAGAGTTACGAGGATAAGCTGCAGCTTTTCCAATTTGATCAATTTTCAAAATAAAAAAGCCCTAACCGGTTTTTTGAAAACGTAAGTTGTTGATTTATAAACAGATGAAAGGACTAAAAATAAAAAAAGAGATCAAAATTGACCTCTTTTTATAAGTTGCTCCCCCTATT
>DFQX01000024.1:63302-64274 GCA_002381155.1 Flavobacteriaceae bacterium UBA3478
ACTAATCAAAACTATTAAATTGCTTTACTCTTTTTGAATCGTAGGCAGGTTGAAGAATTTCGATCAATATAAGTTCGGTCTTGCCCCCATTAAAAATTCGCACCCTTTTTCCTTTTGGGATTTTAAAACCTTGATCCATCTCAATTAACTCAACACCTTCTTTAAATTCTAAACCGAGCGTGCCATTTAATACAATTCCGCGAATTTCAAATGAAGCTTCAATTATTGGCTCAGTCCAGTTAACAGGAGCATGCATTTTATTAAATCCTAATTCATCTGTTTGAGTGTAATCAAATAGATATCTTTCGACATTGTCTTGGATAATAATCTTTTTGGGTTCAAAAGAACTTGGAATCTGAGCAGATAAGACTATTGGTGTAAAAAGAAAAAGCAACCTGAACATTATCTGTATTTTTTTATTTGTGACCAATAATTATTATAATCTCACCTTCCCAATCACGAAAGAAGTATTTAAAATTCATGTTATAATATAAAAAAAACCGCTACACTATAACAGTATAACGGTTATATCATTATAAGTTGCTCCCCCTATTACTCAAAGTTGCAGCACCAATCGTTATAATTTGTAAGTTTAAATTATTGAAATATAGATGATTGGGTTATGTCAAGAATCCATTTGTTTGAGTTTGAGGATCAGAAGTGGTTACCCTCCTTTCTGAGGAACTACATGACGGATTTTTTAAGTCACCTTTCGAATCAATTGGATATTTTCAAACCAATAGTTCCAATTATTGGGAAGGCCTTAGAATCATCCTCTGAAAACAAGATTGTTGATTTAGGATCGGGAGCAGGGGGAGGATGGTTTAAACTTAGTACGCACCTGCGTAAAGATTACCCGGACACCCAAATTTTTCTATCCGACTACTTCCCAAATTTGGCTGCTATGTCACGTATAGCTCAAGGCACTTCCAATGTAAAGTTTATCGAAGAATCTATCGATGCGAGAAGTGT
>DFQX01000066.1 GCA_002381155.1 Flavobacteriaceae bacterium UBA3478
GTTCTTGAGAAAGTTTCAGATCCTGTAAGTCAAACACTTTCGTATGATCTAAAAGACGCTCCAGATATTGCACAAACGATTGCTGTAACTGCTGCCGGTCTTCAGGTCGATTGTTACTTAACCGGTTTACATACATTACCGATTAAGGAAACAGATCGTCTTGCTGCTATGAAATGTGAATTAGAAAAAGTAGGTGCTGATGTGGAGATTGATGCAGAATCACTTAGTGTTTTCGGTCAAAATGCAAAACTTCAATCAGCTTCCATCGCATCCTATAATGATCATCGAATGGCAATGGCGTTCGCTCCTCTAGCGATTTTAATTCCTTTGACCATCGAGGAGTCTTTTGTGGTCGAAAAGTCTTATCCCGATTTTTGGAAACACCTTTCATCGATCGGATACCAGATTTCATAAGTCCAGATAATTCGGCTTTTTCTTGACTTTGCCCTGCTCAGGATTGTATATTAGCGGCCCTTAAGTTACAAGCAATGAAATTATCCAACTTCGATTTTGATCTTCCTAAAGACTTATTAGCCGAGTATCCGGCAGAACACCGCGATGAATCACGCCTTATGGTAGTACATCGTGATTCAGGTAAGATTGAGCATAAAATGTTTAAAGACCTGATTGATTATTTCGATGAGGGTGACGTGATGGTACTTAACAATACCAAGGTATTCCCTGCGCGTTTATTCGGAAATAAGGAAAAGACAGGTGCAAGAATCGAAGTGTTTTTGTTGAGAGAATTGAATCAAGAACAGCGTCTTTGGGATGTTTTAGTTGACCCTGCTCGTAAGATTCGAATCGGAAATAAACTCTATTTCGGCGACGACGATTCATTGGTGGCCGAGGTAATCGACAATACTACTTCTAGAGGTAGAACGCTAAGATTCTTATACGATGGTTCGTATACAGAGTTTAGAAAGAAACTTCGCGAACTGGGAGAAACCCCGCTTCCGAAATATATTCGTCGTGCAGTAGAACCAGAAGACGAGGAGCGTTACCAAACGATTTATGCAAAACATGAGGGAGCAGTTGCTGCACCAACAGCCGGTCTACACTTTTCAAAGCATTTATTAAAAAGGCTTGAGATCAAGGGTATTGATTTTGCAGAGTTAACGTTGCACATAGGACTAGGAACCTTCAATCCGGTTGAGGTAGAAGACCTTTCTAAGCACAAAATGGATAGTGAAGAAGTGGTAATCAGCCAAGAGGCAGTAGATCTTGTAAATAGTGCGAAAATGAAAAAGCGTAAAATATGTTCTGTAGGAACTACCGTAATGCGTGCACTTGAAAGTTCCGTATCTTCTGAAGGTTTACTGAATCCCTACCAAGGTTGGACCAATAAATTTATTTTTCCTCCGTACGATTTTTCAATAGCGGATGCGATGGTGACTAATTTTCACTTACCAAAAAGCACGCTACTTATGATGATCTCTGCATTTGCAGATCACGATTTAATTACCGAAGCTTACGAACTAGCAGTTAAAGAGAAGTATCGTTTCTACTCTTATGGTGATGCGATGCTAATCTTATAATTATGGCATCCGAAGACTTAAGGGAGAAAAGGGATATCCGCGCCTTGGGCAAGGAGGAGCTCCGCGAATTCTTTAAGTCAAAGAATCAAGCATCATTTAGAGCTGATCAAGTTTACAGTTGGTTATGGGAAAAGGGAGTTCCCGACTTCGAGTCGATGACAAACCTTTCTAAAGAAACTCGTCAACTCCTTTCAGAGTACTTTGTTATCAATAATGTCAGTGTTGATCGATCGCAGAAAAGTGCTGATGGCACCATTAAAAACGCGATACGTCTACACGATGGTTTAGCTGTAGAGTCAGTCCTAATCCCTACTGCAACTCGTAGCACGGCTTGCGTTTCTAGTCAAGTAGGTTGTAGTCTTGATTGCCAATTTTGCGCAACGGCTAAGCTTAAACGAATGCGAAATTTGGAGCCTGATGAGATCTATGATCAAGTAGTAGCGCTCGATAGAGAAAGTAAAAAGTATTACAATAGAGGACTTTCGAATATTGTGTTTATGGGGATGGGTGAACCACTTATGAATTACAATAACGTGGTTAAAGCTGTAGATAAAATATGTAATGGGCTAGGAATGTCGCCCAAGCGAATCACTGTTTCAACCTCAGGCATTCCAAAGATGATTCGAAAATTAGCGGATGAAAACCCTAGATTTCAACTAGCGCTTAGTCTTCATTCAGCTAGAGAAGAAGTGCGTAATCAAATTATGCCTTTTAGTAATCGATTTCCGCTTGATGAGCTGATGGATAGCTTACAGTACTGGTATGAAAAAACTAAGAGTAGAATTACCCTTGAATATCTTATTTGGAAAGATGTTAATGACACTCCTGAGGATATTAAGGCCCTTGTTAGCTACGCTAAAAAGGTCCCGTGTAAGGTGAATATCATAGAATATAATCCTATCGGGGACGATCAGTTTCAGGCTGCTCCTTCAGAAATGATTACAGCCTATGAAAAAGCTCTTACTGCTGCTCGAATTACGGTTACGGTTCGCCGATCTAGAGGAAAAGATATCGATGCAGCTTGCGGGCAACTGGCTAATAAATTGGTACCTTTAACTAAAGAATAATTCATCACATTGCAAGAGGTCGTTAAAATCAGACAGCCCATTATCGAAGAGATGGATCGCTTTGAAGAGAAGTTCAAAGCAGCGATGGCCTCTAACGTTTCATTACTCAACAGAATCACCTATTACATTGCTTCTCGTAAGGGCAAGCAAATGCGTCCAATGTTTGTCTTTTTGGTAGCCAAACTATTGGGTGAAGGAAAAATTGAGGAACGTACTTATCGTGGGGCATCGATTATAGAACTTATTCATACGGCTTCACTGGTGCACGATGATGTGGTCGATGGGAGTGAGCGTCGAAGGGGTTTTTTCTCAATAAATGCACTTTGGAAGAATAAAATTGCTGTTTTGGTCGGAGATTATTTTTTCTCCAAAGGCCTATTGCTCTCCTTAGATCATGACGATTTTGACCTTTTGAAGATTGTTTCTGAGGCCGTTCGTGAAATGAGTCAGGGTGAATTACTCCAGTTAGAGAAGGCGCGTCGTTTAGATATTGATGAACCTGTATATTACGATATCATTCGTCAGAAAACAGCCACGCTTATCGCGGCTTGTTGTGCAATGGGGGCGGCTTCGGTTGGTAGTTCTAAAGAGGAGATTGAACGTTTTCATTCGTTTGGAGAATATGCAGGGATGGCATTTCAAATTAAAGATGATCTCTTCGACTATGGAGACGATCGAATCGGTAAGCCAACGGGTATCGATATCAAAGAACAGAAAATGACCTTGCCACTAATTCATGTTATCAATAAGGTGGATAAAAAGCAGCGGAACTGGCTCATTGATTCGGTTAAGCGTTATAACACCGATAAAAAGCGGGTCAAGGAGGTTATTCAATTCGTTAAAGATCAAGGTGGTTTAGAATACGCTGAGCGTCAAATGATTCATTATAAAGACGCTGCATTAGAGCATTTATCGAAATATCCTGATAACGAGTATAAGGAGGCACTCGCAAATTTGGTAACTTACGTAGTTGATCGTAAGAAATAAATTGTACCATTGATTGCACAATCTA
>DFQX01000108.1 GCA_002381155.1 Flavobacteriaceae bacterium UBA3478
TATAGGAACGATTATTTCTTCAATGCAAGCTTTTCGACAAAAAAAATTTAAAAAAATTCAAAGTTTTTTTTCGCCCCTTATTTAAAGCGAAAAGGATCAACAAGTTAGCTCAAAAAAGCGTACGAAAAAAATTAATCGAAAAAATTCCAAACAAAGCCGAAACGCACCACCCCATCGCGGTAGGGGTAGTTCGGCGCTGCGAAATAGTCATTGTTAGAAACACTTGAATTGACATGTTGATAGGTCAAAAACAACCTCATCGTTCTAACTTTTGCATTTATGAATACATCGACCAGGGGGTATCCGCCGATCATTTTTTCATTCTGAACGTAAAATTCTCCCAGAACAGGATGATAAGCATCCGCATAAAAAGCATCAAAATAATGGGCCTTGACTCCGATTTGAGCAAACATCGCCTTTTCAAATAGATCGGTACTATAATATAAAGTAGACCTCAAGATTGCTTTTGGAAGGTTGTAATAAGATTCAGTAGCGCCAGGTTCTTGAATACGAGCTCTTAAATCAAGGGTCCATTTATTGTAATGTAGTGCACCTTGATACTCTATATATTTAATTTCAACTGGAGAATCGGTTACATGCGGACGCACAAGGGTCTCATCTGAACTAAGGACTCCTTCTCTATTAATGGCTGCGAAGTAGGAGTAATTATCTATCCGATCAAAGCCCGCCGTCATACTCCCCCACCGATCTGTTTCTAACGAAGCATATAAACTGTTGAACTTAACCAAAGGTTGAGTGTTTTGACGATTCCAATGAAAGAGCTGATAGTCGCTTGCATATCTAATCTTATTCAAAGAAGGTAAACGTTCAGATCGATTTAATCCGGCCTTCAAACTCACGGTTGAATCTAAAGCAACTTTTACGACCGCATCTACATATAAACCTTGTGTCTCTTGTTTGAGAGGAACGCCAACTTCTGATCTAAGGTCAACTGACCCCCACTTACTATATAGTATACCTTCGGCACGTAGATCATTATATATAGTAGAACGATTCTGGGTTACTTCTTCGGAGAGAATCGTGTCTTTCAAATATTGTCCCGCTCTGAGGTATCTCAATCTAGCCTGAAGAGTACCAATCGTTTTATTTTTAAACTCTAGCCCCCCACTTAGATCTGTCATACTAACCGCATGCTTATCATCAATCGCTCCACCATTTATTGCTTCTCCGAAGTCAGCTGTGTTATTTGCCTGAGTCATTTGAAAATAACGAGAGTCATAATGCAGCTGTTGGAGCGCGCTAAAATGTTCCGTAATCTCATAACGCTGGTCAATATAATAAGCTCGTTGAACGATTCGATGGTTCATATCTGAAAGCCGCGTATCAATCAGTTTACGATCGCCAAATTGTGGGTCTCCAGATTCAAATTGAGAAGCGGAGAAAAGAAGTCCTCCATTTTCTTGTTGCTGGCCATCGTTATAGGTGTAAAATCCTAAAAGCTGATAACGCTTATCCTTAGAGGTATAATTGAACGAGGTTCTAAAGCTACCAGAGGCTACTTCTTCAAAGGCGTAATGGCCTTCTGAGCGGTGACCTCGATAACCAATCATTAAATTAAACTCTGGGGATAGATTGGTGGCTAAAAATGCATCCGCTTGTTGACCTCTGTTATGAGTAGTCAAAAACTTCAATTCGGTCAGCGGTGTTGGTGTTCGGTAAAAGGAAATGTCATCCTTCTCATCAATCATATACGAGAGCGATGAATTACCCAGAAAGGGTTGCTGATTGGGAACCTCTTTGATTAGTTCTCCCATTGGCCTGCCAATATTTGAAAAAGGAATGCGACCAAATAAGTCTCGACGAGCGGTATTAAAGCGATGTGCCAATTGTATGGTGAGGGTCGTATCTAAAGAGATCGTATCTCTGCGATTCGATATAATAAGGTATTCGGTGATTGGTGCAAGTGGCATTCTTGCGCGCTCTTTGAATCGTTCTGCGATAGAATCTGAAAAGTTCAGATTTTTTGGGGCGCCTTTAAGGTTAACTGCTTTGAGCTGGGCATCTGACTGAGCCATCACCATACCACCCCATAATAATCCCAATAAAAGAACGACACGATTCATGTTGCAAATAAAGGCAAACAAAATTAGCAGAAGGGATAATTCTATTGTTAAAAATGTTAATAAGTCGTAATTTTACAAGCTATGTGCGACAAAAACACTATGAAGAAGAACTTGTTGTTTGCCCTAGGCGTATTGCTACTTAATATTTCCCTTCAAGCTCAATACAAGTCAAACGCTCCTCTCGTATCTTATTTACAAAATGAAAAGGCCGAAAGAGTAGATCCAGAAACGGAACAGCCTCTATATACTCTTTCCCAAATCAGCAAGGCAGCCGAGAAGTATTTTACTACTCACGATCCCAATAGAAAAGGGAGCGGATACAAACCCTTCAAGCGTTGGGAAAGCTATTGGCAGTATTTCACGGATAAGGATGGGTATATTCTTCCCGCTGAAACGCTATATCAAGCATACAAGGATAAAATCACACAGCCCAATACAGTAAATACTACTGCGGATTGGTCAAACATTGGGCCGGTCAATGCGGGGCTTATTCGCTACACCCCAGGTACAGGTAGGATTAATCAAATGGCCATTGACCCAGGCAACGATGAAATCTGGTACGCCGGGGCACCCTCAGGAGGTCTCTGGAAGAGTTTCGATGCCGGTCAGAGTTGGGATCCTATTTTCGACGAATATCCACAAATTGGAGTTTCAGGTATTGCCATTGATGAAACCAACACAGACATTATATACATAGCCACAGGTGATGA
>DFQX01000017.1 GCA_002381155.1 Flavobacteriaceae bacterium UBA3478
ATGAAGGTGGGTGTTTTGGGCTGCATGGCAGAACGATTAAAACATCAATTTTTAGAGGAGGAAAAAATTGTCGACATGGTTGTAGGTCCTGATGCCTACAAAGACCTACCTAACCTCGTTGGAAAAGTCGACGAGGGAAGAGAGGCTGTAAATGTGATTCTATCCAAAGAAGAAACTTATGGTGACATCGCACCTGTTCGATTGGGATCGAACGGAGTTACTGCGTTTGTATCCATCACTAGAGGCTGTGACAACATGTGCACCTTCTGCGTGGTTCCATTTACTCGAGGTCGCGAACGAAGTAGAGAACCTGAATCTATCTTGAAAGAAGTAAATGACTTGTGGGATAAAGGGTTCAAAGAAATCACCCTTCTGGGTCAAAATGTTGACTCTTATCTGTGGTATGGCGGAGGTCTTAAAAAAGACTTTGAAAAGGCCAGCGAAATGCAAAAAGCAACTGCCGTCAACTTTGCAGATCTTTTAGCTTTGGTCGCAGAAGCCCAGCCGAATATGAGAATTCGGTTCTCTACGAGCAATCCGCAGGATATGACCTTGGATGTTATCGAGGTAATGGCTAAGTACGATAACATCTGTAAATACATTCACCTCCCCGTACAGAGCGGATCAGATCGCATACTGAAAAAAATGAATCGTCTTCACACTCGCGAAGAATACATGAGGTTGATTGACAATATTCGTTCGATTATTCCTGACTGCGGTATTAGTCAAGACATGATCGCTGGTTTCCCTACAGAGACCGAAGAAGATCATCAGGACACCCTCTCTCTGATGGAGTATGTGAAATACGATTTCGGATTTATGTTTGCCTACTCTGAACGTCCAGGCACTTTAGCCGGTAGAAAATTTGAAGATGACATTCCTGAAGAGGTAAAGAAACGTCGATTGAACGAAATCATTCAGCTGCAACAGAAACATGCCTTGTATCGCACTCAAAGCCATGTAGGCAAAACCGAAGAGGTGTTGATTGAGGGTGATTCAAAAAAATCAGACCAACACTGGATGGGTAGAAACTCTCAGAACACTGTTGTTGTTTTTGAGAAAGAACACTTTAAAATCGGTGATTATGTCAATGTGAAAATTGAAGACTGTACCTCAGCTACCCTTCTCGGTAAAGCGGTAGGATATGGAGTTCACCAAAGTTAAAACGTATGGATTCGGTTAATCAAATTAAACAACGATTCGAAATCATCGGTACAAACCGTAAGCTTGAGATGGCTATCGAAAAAGCGATTCGAGTGGGTCCCACCGATATTTCAGTACTCATTACTGGAGAAAGTGGTGTCGGTAAAGAGGTGATGCCCAAAATCATACACTCTCAATCACACAGAAAACACCACAAGTATATCGCTGTAAACTGTGGAGCTATTCCCGAAGGAACCATAGATTCAGAATTATTCGGCCACGAAAAGGGCGCCTTCACTGGAGCAACTCAAACGCGTCAAGGATATTTTGAAGTAGCAGATGGGGGCACTATTTTTCTAGATGAAGTTGGTGAACTACCCCTACCTACTCAGGTTCGTCTTCTGCGTGTACTCGAAACTGGAGAGTTCTTAAAAGTAGGTTCTTCAAAGGTTCAGAAAACCAATGTTAGAATTATCGCGGCCACCAATGTCAAGATGCAAGAAGCTATTCAAAAGGGGCAATTCAGAGAAGATCTTTACTATCGTTTGAGCACAGTAGAGATCGAACTACCACCTCTTCGCGAACGCAAAGAAGATATTCATCTGTTGTTCAGAAAATTTGCAGTTGACTTTTCGAGAAAATATAACATGCCTACCATCCGACTAGAGGACGATGCCATTCAATTATTGGAGAAATATCGTTGGCCAGGAAACATTAGACAGCTTAGAAATACCGCAGAGCAGCTTTCGGTTTTAGAGACTGAACGAAGCATAAGTGCGTTAACCTTGAATCAGTACTTACCACACTTGTCTGGAGATAATTTTCCAGCTTTGGTTGGAAAAAACAAACAAGACGACGGAGGAGACTTTAGCAGCGAAAGAGAAATTTTATATAAAATACTCTTTGACATGCGCGCAGACATTAATGAATTAAAAAAGATCACCTCCAACCTAAGTGGAGGAGTTATCGATCGAACCGAAGAAGTAGAAATAGAACCCAGAGGATTATCTAACGAGAATACAGCGATACTTAGTCTTCCCGAGAACCGTAAACCAAGTCTTATAGACGATTACGACTTCGCAGAAGAAATTCAAGAAGAAGAAACCTTATCATTGCATGAGAAAGAGATCGAACTCATTAAAAAATCTTTAGAACGAAATGGTGGTCGAAGAAAAGCCGCCGCCGAAGAACTGGGGATTTCAGAGCGAACCCTCTATCGAAAAATAAAGCAGTACGATTTATGAAAAAATTAGGAATCAGTTTATTAGTGATTCTACTCTACTCATGTGGCCTTAAGATTAATTATAATCTTTCGGGAGCGAGTGTTGGAACTGCTGAAAGTTTTCAAGTAAACTTCTTTCAAAATGTTGCTGATCAATCACCGGGATCTACAATTGAACCTGGACTAGATCGAGATTTTACTATGGCGCTTCAAGACCTTATTGTCAACCAAACAAGTCTTTCCCTCACTGATTCAGGAGGAGACCTCGTTTACGAAGGTGAAATTGTAGCCTACAACGTTCAACCAATGACCGCAACCGCGAATCAAACCGCTGCTCAAAACCGGTTAAACATGGCGGTAAATGTTAGATTTTACAACAATACTAAAGAGGATTCAAACTTC
>DFQX01000073.1 GCA_002381155.1 Flavobacteriaceae bacterium UBA3478
AGCCTCTGCTCCAATTGACGCGTCTTCTATGACCCACATTAATTTCGATTACTGGACTCCAGATGGAACAGTCTTCAAGATTAAGCTTGTAGATTGGGGAGCGGATAAGGGTTATGATGGAGGAGATGATACGGAGCATGAATTAGCGCTTTCTTCGGTAACTCAAGGAGAGTGGGTTTCGGTAAGTATTCCTCTTAGTGATTTTACTGGAATGACGGGTAAAGAAGCAATTGCCCAGTATATTTTGGTTGCTGAACCTTGGCTAGAAGCTACTTACTACATCGACAACATGTATTTTTCAAATGGAGGCGGTGGTACTGGAAATGATGCTCCTACTGAAGGGCCATCTGCCCCTACTGCTGATGCGGCGAATGTAATTTCTATGTTTAGTGATTCTTATGATGATGTTGCGGTTGACACGTGGTTAACCAGTTGGTCAAACGATGGTCAAGGAGTTACGGCGGAATTAGAAGACATAGACCTTAACGGCAATATGGTTAAGAAGTATTCTAAGTTTGGTTTTGTAGGAATTGAAACAGCCTCTGCTCCAATTGACGCCTCTTCGATGACGCACTTCAATTTTGATTATTGGACCTCGAATGCTACAGTTATGAAAATCAAATTAGTAGATTGGGGTGCTGACAAAGCTTATGCTGGTGGAGACGACACAGAGCATGAGATCACACTCTCGACGGTAACTCAAGGAGAGTGGGTTTCTGTTAGTATTCCACTTAGTGATTTTACAGGCATGACAGCTACGGAAGCAATCGCTCAGTATATCTTGGTTGCAGAGCCATGGGTTGCGGCTACGGTATACATTGACAATGTATTCTTCTCGAAAGAGTAATTTTTATTTAATAGTTTAGCTAAGTATGCCCGCTACATGCGGGCATATTTTTACTTATGAAAAACGTATTTTACCTACTGATTATCAGTGCCTTTTTGTCGTGTGAAAAAGGCGGTCCATCCCCTGAGCCTCAGGCTACTTGCTCTGACGGCATTTTAAACGGAGATGAGGTAAGTATCGATTGTGGCGGCTCATGTACTGCTTGCGAAGAACCAGGCGGAGAAATCACCTCCTATGACGGATTAACCCTTGTTTGGAATGACGAGTTTGATTACGAAGGAGCTCCGAGTGCCGAAAAATGGCACCTACAAACTCTTCCGATTTTCGGAGGAGGATGGGCGAATGGAGAACTTCAACACTATACCAATCGCACCTCTAATGCCTCAGTAAGCGATGGTACGCTAAAAATTAATGCTAAAAAGGAATCTTACACCTTTGAGAATAGCACGAAGGAATATACTTCAGCTCGTCTTAATTCTAAATTTGATTTCAAGTATGGACGTGTCGATGTTCGAGCGAAACTGCCTTCACAGCAAGGAGCTTGGCCCGCAATCTGGACTTTGGGTTCAGACATTAATGAGCGTGGAGGAGTTTTTCAGGCAGAAAAGGGCGAAACAAGCTGGCCTAATTGTGGCGAAATTGATATTATGGAGAAGCGAGGATGGCAAAACGACAGAGTTCTTGGAACCTTTCACTGGAAGGATGACGAATCTGGCAATCCTGCATCGTATGGTTTAGACAAATCATTGAGTGGAATAGGATCTAAATATCATTTATATTCTTTAGTTTGGAATGCCGCTGTTCTACAAATCTATGTAGATGATCAGTTGGTAGTTCAATCAACCAATTCTGAGACAGAATTTAAAAAACCCCACTACCTGTTATTAAATGTTGCCATGGGGGGAACTCTAGGTGGAGAGGTGCCTTCGAGTTTTTCTCAAGCCACCATGGAGATTGATTATGTAAGGGTATACCAAGCGCAATAGTTATTTGAAAGCTGACGAATCGGGCGTACATTTACTTCTATGAAGTATTTACCGATCCCAAACCGACTTTATAAAAAGAACCGCAAGAAGTTCATGGCTCAGATGAAGCCTGAAAGTCTTGCGGTTTTTAATTCTAATGATGTGTATCCGATAGGGGCTGACAGCACAATGCCTTTCGAGCAGCATCGAGATATTTTTTACCTCTCTGGCGTAGATCAGGAGGAGAGTATTTTACTTCTTTTTCCTGATGCCATGAACCCGGCGCATAGAGAAATTCTGTTTGTGCGCGAAACCAATGAACATATAGCCGTTTGGGAAGGAGCTAAGCTAACCAAAGAACAGGCTACTGAGGTTTCGGGTATTGCTACCGTTTATTGGACCCATCAATTTGAACAGGTGCTATTTGATTTGATGAGCGAGGCATCTACGATTTATTTGAATACGAACGAACACTATCGCCAAGCGGTGGAAACTCAAACAAGAGAAGATCGATTCATTGAGCGGGTTAAATCGAAGTATCCAGCACACCAAACAGCCAAGAGTTTTCCGATCTTAAATGAAATACGAGGAGTTAAAGAACAAGAAGAGATTCAGTTGATTCATCAAGCGTGTGCCATCACTGAAAAGGGGTTTCGTCGAATACTCAAATTTGTTGAGCCTGAGGTGTGGGAGTATGAAATTGAGGCTGAATTCCTTCACGAATTTGTTCGCAATCGATCTAAAGGGTTTGCCTACACTCCAATTATTGCTTCGGGGGCCTCTGCTAACGTATTGCACTACATAGAAAATAATAAGCAGTGTAAGGCGGGTGATTTGCTCTTGATGGATGTTGCTGCCGAATACGCTAATTATTCGAGCGATATGACACGTACGATTCCGGTCAGTGGTCGTTTTACCGATCGTCAAAAGGCTGTTTATAATGCAGTTTTGCGTGTTAAAAACGAAGCAACCGCTCTATTGGTCCCCGGCGTGCTATGGGCAGAATACCACAAAGAGGTGGGTAAAATGATGAGTTCAGAGCTTGCTGGCTTAAAGCTATTAGATCAAAAGGAGGTGGTTGACAATCCGCTCGCTTACAAGAAATATTTCATGCATGGCACGAGCCACCATTTAGGGTTAAACACCCACGACTATGGAGAACTGAAAACTCCTATGAAGCCAGGAATGGTATTTACCGTTGAGCCCGGAATCTATATTCCCGAAGAGGGTTTTGGTGTTCGATTAGAAGATAATGTAGTCGTTCAGCCTAGCGGATCTCCGTTGAATCTAATGCAATCTATTCCTATTGAAGCTGATCATATCGAGACACTAATGAACGAACGCTAATTGATATAAGAGCGCTCAATAGCGAAGGAATAAACCAGCCCAGCTGAAATATACCGAAAGGTATAATTTCTAAAAAACTCCTTAAATATACTGATTCGATGTAGCCTAGAATCGCGTCTGGAATAGAAAACAAAAAGGTAGTTGTCGCTACTATTTGCAATACGTATCCTCCTGTTAGTTGTTTAGGTAATAAGTGCAGTAAGATTAGAACAATGGTTAGTGGGTAGATGAGTAGCAACACAGGATAGGCGACACGAATAATTTCATCTACTCCTAATGTGGCTAACAGCACCCCAGCAATGCAAGCAATTGCGATGGTTATGACATAGGCTTTCCTTGAAGGAGCAATTTGTTCGTTAACAAAGTCTGCAGCTCCAGTAACGATTCCCACAGCAGTGGTAAAGCAGGCAAGCGCCACGGTAACCCCAAGTATTTGCGTACCGGCACCTTCGAACAAAAAGCTGCTGAGGTAGATCAATAGCTCAGAGCGATTGTATTCGTGAGCGCCTGAAGATGCTAGACTAGCTCCTGAGAATATGAGGCCTAAATAAATACTCATAAGCGCGAAGGCCGCCCAAAATCCGCCACGTTTTAATACGCTAGATTGTTGTTTTAGACTTAGATAGTTAAACTGGTTTTTCACTGACAGCACCAGAACTGCACCTACCACAACCGCGGCGATAGCATCGAAGGTTTGGTACCCCTCTATCATTCCTGAACTAATGAGTGAGCCAAAGGACTTCGCGTTTGGATTGGGTGCTACGCTACGGCCGAAGGATTGTACAATCAAAAGCACCATCAGGGCTACGAGTAGCGGGGTGATATAGTTACCGATAATAGATAAAACTCGCCCTCTATAAAGTGCGAAAAAGGGGATGCCTCCAAAAAAGATTAGCGCGCTTAGTAGCGGGGAAAGGTCTGTAAATGGAGCGACCCCCAATTCATAAGTCACAGCCGCAGTTCGAGGTACGACTATGAGTAAACAGATCATAAATATTACACTAGTATAGAGAAGCGCGAATTTCTTTAAAATGGGCTGTGCTAACTCATAAAGTCCACCTTGTATTTTAGAGTGGGCTAAGATGCCTAGATAAGGGATAAGTATCGCAGTAATACAGAATCCTGCAGCTACAATTGGCCATTGATCAAAAGCGTTGAACCCTAAAAAAGGAGGTAGAATAAGGTTGCCGGCACCGAAAAAAAGCGAAAAAAACGCTAGTGCTACTAGGCGGATTTCTTTACTCATCTTAGAAGGCTGTCCAGCCTTGAGCTTTAAGTTCGATTGCCTCCCCTGATCGAGTTATTAGGTATTCTCCGTCAGTGGCGGCGCTCATATGGCCGATGACCGTAAGATTTGGGTTTCCTTTGATTTTGTCGTAATCGCCTTGCGAGATGGTAAAGAGCAGTTCGTAGTCTTCTCCGCCACTAAGAGCAACCGTTGTTGAGTCTAAAGAGAACTCTTCGCAGGTACTAATCATTGCAGGGTCAAGTGGAATTTTGTCTTCGAATAGACGGCATCCAACGTTAGATTGTTTGCATAGGTGTTTGATTTCTGAAGCAAGCCCATCGCTGATATCGATCATCGAAGTTGGCTTAACCTCTAGGGCTGCTAATAATTCTCGAATATCTTTTCTAGCCTCTGGCTTAAGCTGTCTTTCAATGAGATAGGTATATTGATCTAAATCGGGCTGGTGTTGTGGGTTGGCCTCAAACACCTGACGTTCTCTTTCAAGAATTTGAAATCCTAAAAATGCTGCTCCTAAATCGCCAGAAACGACTAGTAAATCTCCCTCTTTGGCGCCATCTCGGTAAACCAAAGTCTTCTTTTCAGCCACCCCAATTGCAGTCACGCTAATCGTCATTCCTTTCGTAGAAGCTACGGTATCACCCCCAACTAAGTCAACGTTATAGGTTTTACATGCAAGAGCAACCCCGGCGTAAAATTCTTCAAGTGCTTCGACAGAAAATCGATTAGACACAGAAATCGATACCGTTATATGGGTGGGTGTCGCATTCATTGCGCAGATATCAGACAGGTTGACAATTACCGACTTGTAGCCCAAGTGTTTCATGGGCATATAACCCAAATGAAAGTGAATTCCTTCGACGAGCATATCGGTACTGATTACCGTTTGGTTTTTGCCAAAGTTGATTACCGCTGCATCGTCGCCAATTCCTTTTTCGGTGCTTTTAAGCTGTGCAGGTATCGCTTTGGTTAGATGGTCGATAAGGCCGAATTCACCTAGGTTTTCGATCGAATTAAGGGAAGGATTCTTTTCTTCTAACATTTGATCTGTGGTTATGCGGCCAAAGGTACTGCTATTACTATAGATTCTGTCTATGCCACTTAATAGAATATCAGTGCACTACTTATGATAAAAATGCGCTAAGCCGTATCTTTGCAATCAAATATCCCAACTTATGATAAAAGTAGCAGAATCTGCACGTGAAAAGGTCCGCTCGTTAATGCGCGAGGAGGGTTTTGATGCGGACACCGATTTTGTGAGAGTAGGGGTCAAAAGTGGTGGCTGTAGTGGCCTCACGTATGAACTCAAGTTTGACAAAGCAATCGGTGAAACCGATAAAGTATTTGAAGACAACCAGGTAAGAGTGGCTGTTGACAAACGAAGTTTTTTATATCTCGTGGGAACCACCTTGGAGTATTCAGGGGGCTTAAACGGGAAAGGGTTTGTGTTTAACAATCCAAATGCGCAGCGTACTTGCGGATGCGGAGAAAGTTTTTCACTCTAACCAAAAAGAGAAGCTATGGCATATACTGAAGAAGAATTAAAGAAGGAGTTAGAGACCAAAGAATACGAATACGGGTTTTATACCGACATCGAATCTGACACCCTTCCGAAAGGATTAAACGAAGATATCGTTCGAGCGATATCGAAGAAGAAAGAAGAACCTGAGTGGATGACCGCTTGGAGGCTTGAGGCGTTCGCCCAATGGAAAAAGATGGAGGAGCCAGAGTGGGCTAATGTTCACTATGAGAAACCCAACTTTCAAGATATTTCATATTACTCGGCTCCAAACAAGAAGCCAAAGTATAACAGTCTCGACGAGGTAGACCCCGAACTTTTAGACACGTTTAAAAAACTAGGGATTTCGATTGACGAGCAGAAAAAATTGACTGGAGTGGCCGTTGATATCGTAATGGACTCTGTTTCGGTCGCAACCACTTTTAAAAAGACCCTTGCAGAGAAAGGAATCATCTTCTGTTCTATTTCAGAAGCCATTCAGGAACACCCAGAGCTCGTTAAAAAATATATCGGTAGCGTTGTTCCCGCAAAGGACAATTTCTATGCAGCGCTTAACTCGGCTGTTTTCTCTGATGGTAGTTTCTGTTACATCCCTAAGGGAATTAAATGCCCTATGGAGCTTTCTACCTATTTCAGAATCAACCAGGCAGGAACGGGTCAGTTCGAGAGAACGCTTGTAATTGCCGATCAGGGTAGTTATGTTAGTTACCTTGAAGGTTGTACTGCTCCATCAAGAGATGAAAATCAGCTTCATGCTGCCGTGGTAGAATTAATAGCGCTCGATGACGCAGAGATCAAGTACTCTACGGTTCAAAACTGGTTCCCTGGAGACAAAGAGGGGAAAGGCGGGGTATTCAACTTTGTGACTAAGCGCGGTCTATGTGAGCGTAATGCGAAAATCTCATGGACACAAGTTGAGACAGGTTCTGCGGTTACTTGGAAGTATCCGTCTTGTATTTTAAAAGGAGATCATTCGGTTGGAGAATTTTATTCGATAGCCGTAACCAATAACTTTCAACAGGCAGATACCGGAACCAAAATGGTCCACCTAGGTAAGAATACCAAGAGCACGATCATTTCTAAAGGTATTTCTGCGGGTAAATCTCAGAACAGTTATCGCGGTTTAGTTCAAATTGGCTCTCGAGCAGAAAATGCTAGAAACTTCTCGCAGTGTGACTCGCTGCTTATGGGTAATGAGTGTGGTGCACACACTTTTCCTTATATCGAGGCAAAAAACAAATCAGCTCAAATTGAGCATGAGGCTACTACAAGTAAAATTGGAGAAGATCAAATTTTCTATTGCAACCAACGAGGAATTGATACAGAAAAGGCAATCGCCTTAATCGTCAATGGGTTTAGCAAGGAGGTAC
This sequence comes from Flavobacteriaceae bacterium UBA3478, assembly GCA_002381155.1. Taxonomy (GTDB): domain Bacteria; phylum Bacteroidota; class Bacteroidia; order Flavobacteriales; family Flavobacteriaceae; genus UBA3478. Next base: position 7,295 of record DFQX01000073.1, read on the forward strand.
TGAACAAGCTGCCGATGGAGTTCGCTGTAGAAGCACAAAAACTATTAGAAATCAGCCTAGAAGGCTCAGTAGGATAATCAAGAAGACTATGTTAAAGATTGAAAATCTTCACGCAAGAGTAGAAGAAAAGGAAATATTAAAGGGAATCAACCTTGAGGTTAAACCAGGCGAAGTACATGCCATTATGGGGCCTAATGGTTCAGGTAAAAGTACGCTAGCTTCCGTAATTGCTGGGAGAGAAGATTTTGAGGTAACTGAAGGCAACATTAGCTTAAACGGAGAAGACCTTGGAGATCTAGACCCCGAAGAGCGTGCTCACGCAGGGGTATTTCTTTCGTTTCAATATCCGGTAGAGATCCCAGGCGTAACAGTTACGAATTTTATCAAGGCTGCGATCAATGAATCGCGCAAGGCTAAAGGTCTTGAAGATATGCCTGCCAATGAGATGCTTTCAAAGTTTCGCGAGAAGTCTAGTTTGTTAGAGATTGACCGCAAATTCTTATCGCGTTCTCTAAACGAAGGTTTTTCTGGTGGAGAAAAGAAGCGTAATGAGATCTTTCAGATGGCAATGCTTGAGCCAAAACTGGCAATTCTTGATGAAACCGATTCGGGACTTGATATCGATGCCCTTAGAATTGTTGCCAACGGCGTCAACAAGCTTCGCGGTAAAGACAACGCCATTGTGGTAATTACTCACTATCAGCGATTACTTGACTATATCGTTCCTGACCATGTACACGTGCTTTACAATGGAAAGATTGTAAAGTCGGGAACCAAAGAGTTGGCTTTCGAATTAGAGGAAAAAGGATACGATTGGATCAAAGCGGAGAACGAATAGATTATGGATCTTAACGAAAAATTACTCTCTTCATTCATTGCCTTCGAAGACAAGGTAAATGTGAACGATGAGGTTCACGAGATTCGAATGGCCGCCTTAAAGCGTTTTGAACAGCAAGGGTTCCCTACCAAGAAACTCGAGGCATGGAAATACACTTCGCTACAGTCTTTGCTCAAAAAGGATTTTAGCATCTTTCCAGGATCGAAACACACATTAGAATACCCGACAGTTCGACAATATTTTCTTCACGAGACAGAGACGTTTAAAATCGTTTTTGTAGACGGGCGGTACAGTTCGTTTTTATCCGAAACGACTCATGACGGAGTTGATGTATGTCTTTTTAGTGCTGCTATTGAAAAGCCAAAGTACAAGCACGTTGTTGATGAGTATTTTAACAAGATTGCCGATCAAACGGACGCCTTAACGAATCTAAATACAGCCTTTGCTAACGAGGGCGCTTATATCTTTATTCCAAAGAGTAAAGCACCAGTTAAGCCGATTGAAATCGTACACTTTGCAACAGGAGCTACCCCACAAATCCTTCTTCAACCTCGAAACTTGATTGTTGTAGAGGAGAATGCTGAGGTACAGATTATCGAGCGTCACCAGTCATTAGGAGCTGTCGAGGCATTTACCAATTCAGTTACTGAAATTTTTGCACACAAGAATGCACGAGTAGATTATTACAAGTTTCAGAATGATACCATGAAAGCTTCGATTGTGGACAACACTTTTATTGAGCAACACAACTCAAGTGAAGTGAGTATTCACACATTCTCTCTAGGAGGGGCTTTGGTTAGAAATAATCTCAACTTCTATCAGAGAGGTTCGCACATCAATTCGATCATGAAGGGGGTTACCTTGGGTAGTGAGCGTCAACATATTGATCACTATACCTTAGTTCACCACACTGAACCCGATTGTGAGAGTCACCAAGATTACAAAGGAATTTACGACGGTAGATCGGTAGGGGTTTTTAACGGAAAAATCATCGTGGATAAAATCGCTCAAAAGACCAATGCGTTTCAACAGAACAATAACCTTTTGATCAGTGATGCTGCTACGGTAAATACAAAACCACAACTAGAGATCTTTGCTGATGACGTTCGTTGCTCGCACGGTTGTACGATCGGACAGTTAGATGAAGACGCGCTTTTCTACCTTCAGTCAAGAGGGATTCCAAAGAAAGAGGCTTCGGCACTTCTAATGTATGCGTTTGCGAATAATGTGCTTGAAAGTGTTAAGAATGCTGCGCTTTCAAAGAGAGTAAAAGATATGATCGCTGAAAAGCTCGGAGTTAAAATCGGTTTCGACCTATAGCCCATGAGTAGCCTTTTAGACATTCAGAGTATACGTAAAGACTTCCCCGTTTTAAATCGACAGGTGAACGGGAAGCCCTTAGTTTATTTTGATAATGCGGCTACTTCACAAACTCCTAGACAAGTCATTCAATCGATTATAGACTACTACGAAAATTATAATGCCAATATTCATCGCGGGGTGCACACGCTTTCTCAAGAGGCTACCGAAGCCTATGAAAAGGCGCGTCACACTCTTCAGACTCATCTGAATGCCGCGCGACCCGAGGAGGTGATTCTTACTTCAGGCACCACCCACTCCATTAATATTGTTGCTAGTGGTTTTGCTTCATTACTTAGAGAAGGAGATGAACTATTAGTTTCCGCTATGGAGCATCACTCAAACATTGTTCCTTGGCAAATGGCTTGCGAAAAGTCTGGGGCTCAATTAAAGGTGATCCCAATGAATGAAAAAGGAGAGCTCGAGATGGATGAATTTGACAATCTATTGTCTGAGCGCACTAGACTCGTTTTTTGCAATCACGTATCGAACGCACTAGGGACGATTAATCCCATCGAAGAAATCATCACCAAAGCCCATGCAGTTGGAGCAGCGGTCCTTATTGATGGCGCCCAAGCCGCTCCACACTTTAAGGTGAACGTTCAACAACTAGATGTTGACTTTTATACCCTTTCAGCTCATAAAGTATGCGGCCCTACTGGGATTGGATTACTTTACGGCAAGCGTTCATGGCTCGAAAAGTTACCTCCTTACCAGGGCGGAGGAGAGATGATTGCTGAAGTGTCTTTTGAAAAAACGACTTACGCAGATCTACCCCATAAGTTTGAAGCTGGCACTCCAAATATCGCAGGAGGTATCGCCTTTGGAGCAGCTATCGATTATATGAATCAAATTGGGTTTGAAGAGATTGCCGCCTACGAAGGAGAGCTTCTAGCCTATGCAACCGATCAGCTGAAACAAATTCAAGGCATTGAATTTATCGGAGAAGCAAAGAACAAAGCTTCAGTAATTTCTTTCAACTTGAAAGGAATACATCCTTATGATGTTGGTAGCATTCTTGACAAATTAGGGATTGCGGTTCGTACTGGACACCACTGCGCCCAACCGGTGATGCAACACTTTAATGTTCCTGGAACAGTTCGCGCAAGTTTTGCTTTTTATAACACCAAAAAAGAAATTGATATCTTCGTAGAAGGGGTGAAAACCGCTCAAAGAATGCTTAGTTAAAACTATGAGCCACAAGACAATAGCTGAAATTCAAGAAGAAATCATTGACGAGTTTAGCCTGTTCGACGACTGGATGCAGCGCTATGAATACATGATTGAATTAGGTAAGAGCTTACCACTTATAGACCCTCAATACAAACTCGATGATTATCTCATTAAGGGGTGTCAGAGTAAGGTTTGGGTTTTTGCAGAGATGATTGAGGATGAATTGAAGTTCACTGCAGATAGTGACGCCATCATAACTAAAGGCATCATTGCCTTGCTTATTAGAGTATTTAGCGGACAAAAACCTCAAGACATCATTGATGCCGAGTTGAGTTTTATCGACCAGATTGGCTTAAAAGAACATTTATCACCTACCCGCGCTAACGGCTTAACCAGTATGATTCGACAGATAAAACTATACGCCGTTGCTTATCAAACACAGAAGAATCATGAGTGAAACAACCATCGACACCAGTGCATTAGGAGAGAAGATCGTAAAGGTTTTAAAAACGATTTACGACCCAGAGATTCCTGTAGATATTTATGAACTAGGTCTTATTTACGACGTGATGGTGAATGAAGACTACGACGTCAAGATTTTGATGACCCTTACTTCGCCAAACTGCCCGGTAGCAGAGACACTTCCTGTTGAGGTAGAAGAAAAAATCAAGTCTATCGACGAGATTAAGGATGCTGAGGTGGAAATCACATTTGATCCGCCATGGAGTCAGGAATTGATGAGTGAAGAAGCGAAATTAGAGCTAGGAATGCTTTAACTCATGAAAGAAGAGCCTATTGTAAATCGCGTGGCGCAAAGCTCGCTCAAAGTATTTGACTTAGAGGACCTTTACGTCTCGGGCACGAGAACAAGTATTGATCTTTCACAATGGCTATACGAAGGTTTAATCCTTAGAGAGAAAGAGTTTAGGGCTGCTTTGAATGAAGTAGACTGGTCTATATATAAAGACCATCATATTGCCCTTAATTGTAGCTCTGAATGTATACTTCCTCAGTGGGCTTTCACACTAGTTGCAACACACCTCTCTACAGAAGCCAGAACCGTAGCAGTTGGCTCATTAGAGAATTTAGAAACGGTAATTTACGAGAAGCAATTGGCTCAAGTCGATTTTAGAGAATATGCCGGAGTTCCGGTGATTTTAAAGGGATGTTCAAACAAGCTTGTTCCACAACAAGCCTACCTAACGGCGGCGGTTCAGCTAAAGAAAATAGCAAAGAAATTGATGTATGGAGAAGCCTGTTCTGCAGTTCCACTATAAGCCCTACCCTTCAAAATTCGAATAATCGTCTAATTTCTCAGGATACAGAAAGTTGTTGTAAGGGAAACGTGTTACATGAATGTCGCGCACCTGTTTGTAAACTTGTTTCTTGAAGTCTTCAAGATTTTCCTTATTGATCGCTGAGATAAACAAGGCCTTTTCTCCAATCTTATTGTACCACGTATTACGCCACTCTTCAAGACTATAATGAATTGATGTGCGCTCTGTAATTAAATCGTCCGCATCAATGGGCTCTGCTCTATACTGATCGATTTTATTGAAGACCATGATTGTTGGTTTGTCTTGACAATCTATCTCTCCTAGAATCTGATTGACTGATTCGATGTGCTCAGTGAAATTGGGATGAGAGATGTCTACTACGTGTAACAATAAGTCAGCTTCACGCACCTCATCTAGTGTACTTTTAAAACTTTCGACGAGTTGTGTCGGCAATTTACGAATGAAGCCTACCGTGTCACTCAGTAGAAATGGAAGATTGCCGAGCACGACTTTTCTTACTGTAGTGTCTAGTGTAGCAAAGAGTTTGTTTTCAGCAAACACTTCGCTTTTAGCAATCACATTCATTAGGGTTGACTTACCCACATTGGTATACCCCACTAGTGCAACACGCACCAATGCACCTCTGTTACTTCGTTGGGTTTCCATCTGCCGATCAATCTTTTCAAGCTTCTTTTTTAATAGCGCAATCCTATCCCTAACTATACGACGGTCAGTTTCGATTTCAGTTTCACCAGGCCCCCTCATGCCGATACCTCCTCTTTGTCGCTCTAAGTGCGTCCAAAGACCAGTCAGTCTCGGAAGCAAATACTCGTATTGGGCAAGTTCTACCTGAGTTCGAGCATAACTAGTTTGAGCACGTTGCGCAAAAATGTCTAGAATAAGCCCCGTGCGATCTAAAATCTTGCATTTGAAGATCTTCTCAATATTGTTTTGTTGGGCAGGTGTTAGCTCATCATCAAAAATTACGGTGGCGACTCCATTCTCTTCAACGTATGTTCTCACCTCTTCCATTTTACCTGAACCAATAAGAGTTTTAGGGTTCGGAATATTTATTTTCTGAATAAATCGTTTGATCACCTCACCTCCAGCGGTATAGGTTAAAAACTCTAATTCATCGAGGTATTCTTCAATCTTGTCGGCCGGCTGTTCTCGGGTGATGACCCCGACTAGTATAGCTTTTTCGTAAACCGCTTCTTTAAAGTCTAACATTAGGGCAAATCTATTAAGTATTCTCGTATTAATATCTCTACCTGATGCGTTTTAATTCTTGAATTCATACATTAATAATTAAACCTTTTGAAAATTGGCGAATACACCTATATGTAACCTATATGTATAGGTTATATGCTTATATTTAACCATTAGTTCACCTAAATCAAACTCTTTTGAAAAGACTGCTTTTCATTTTGTTTTATTTTCAGCTAGTATGGGTCTTTGGTCAACAAATTCCTGGATTCAACGGGAAGTTTATCGTTTTTCCTGAGAAGAATGGGTTTCGTTTTATAGATAAGGACCACTCTTATTTTTCCACAGACGCAAAGGAATACGAAATCACCCCTCATGGTTTCAGTGTTGATAATCTTCGGCTATCTTACCTGTTTTATTCTGATAAAATCCGCTTTTTATCTGCGGGAGGAGGTACGGTATATGAGTACAAGAACGACAGTCTCTATCGAATCGATAAATCTTTTGAGTTTCAGTCAAGATTCAGCTCGTACAATTTTGTTCGAGGAGATTCGATTATATCTGTAGGGGGGGCTGGGCAATTCAATGTTCAAAATAACATCATCTATTTTACCGATAAATCTTTAGAGTGGTTAGTAGAAACTAGATATGACTATAGAGAAAGTGATAATCGAGTACCTATTGGGCAATATGATCCTTCTTCGAACAAGGCTTACTTCAATTTAGATGAACCTAGCGATGGCATTGATGATAAATCGATTCGCGAGGTTCAAAGTGTTTACCCTAGCAGTATTTACAGCTATGATTTCGATACTAAGGTATTTAAAGATGAATATGATTTATCGTCCCTTTTTGAGTTTCTTTCTGTTCCTTACAAGGTGTCTTCTTTTAGGCGATTTGAGAATTACCGACTGCCCCTTATTGCTACTAATAGTGAGTTAGTGACTTTTGATTTTATTGAGGGGGTAGCTTATAGACACTTTAATGCCGATGTTAACGTCCTTCTCCAATATTCTGATATTCTTGCTTACAACCCAACGACTAGTGATTTTCTCTTGGCCTATGGCTTAACTGTTAACCCCCATTTCTTGGTAATTAATGAGGCAGATTTGCTCGGTACGGAGTATGAGCTTATAAAACTTAAGCGGGCAAATGTCTTTCCTTGGTGGTTGTTTGTGCTTATTGTACCCTTGGGAGTTTTTGTGTTCCTGAAAAGAAAGAGTGTTCTGCTCATAGAGAGTTTAGATCGTATCACCCCTCAGTTAAAGCGGGTGCTTTCAGAAGAGGACTTTAAAATCTTTCAGATTATTAGAAAACAGTATCCAAACGGAGTTGAGTACCCTGATCTTCAGTCTTCTTTTGAGCGTGATCTTTCTTATGAGAGTAGAATCAAAAAATTAAGAAACACTATTACTCATATTGATGAGACTGCTCAATCTATTATAGGGAAATCCTCGAGCATATTTGATATTACCAAGGGCAAGGTGGATAAGAGAGTGAAGGTTATTCGAGTGAAGGACGACGAGTTTTTTCAGTATTGGTGGATTATAAAGGCTTCTAAAAGTAACTAATGACAACGCTTCTTTTTCTTGTTCTTTCGATTATACCTGGGCCGAGACTCGATCTTTTAGAACATTTGATTTTTCCTGAAGGTGAAGGGTTTACTATTATTACTAAGGACAGTATTTATCACACGCTAAACGGTAAAGAATTCTCTGCAAGAAAGCATTTTTTTGCTGAAGATATCTATCGATTAGATCTTGTCCCGTCTAACGATCCACAAAAGTTCTTTATCGCCGATGGTGGCGGTGTGGTTTTGAAGTATCAAAATGACACATTACAACGCGTAGATCAATCATATCGTTGGCGGAGTAGGTATAATTCTTTTGTCGCCGCGGCAAGGGACACGATTTATCTGTTTGGCGGCTATGGCGAGTTCACCTTTTATAATGATTTGCTCCGATTTGAGGAATCAACAAGAGAATGGGTTGAACTCCCGGTTCAGGAGCCTAGGCCTTCTCGAATGAGCAAAGCTATTGGTCATTTGGATTTAGAAAATCGCTCATTATACGTAGGTTTTGGTTCTGATTCTCGTTATGTTGATAAACGTTCTACCTATCGTCCATTTTACAGTGTCGGACGCTTCGATTTAGATGGAGAGTATTTTGAGACTTTGGGTAGTATGGAATTTATTCAAGAGTTTCAAAATGACGAGGGAGTGAAGTTTTGGAACTCTTTTCCCCATTACAAATTGCCGTTTTTCTATTCGAACCGTTATTTATTTATGTTTGATTTTGCCAAAGGAGTTGCACATCTCCATGATGAAGCGGAATACTCCACGATAGAGCAGTTTAGTCAAATTCTGTCCTATAATCCCGTTTCTAATAAGTTTCTACTTGGAGGAGATTTAGCCGACAGACCGCGATATCTCGTCGTTAATGAGTTAGATTTATTGGGCAGACATTATAAGGTCTTTGATATGAAAAAGGAGGAGGTGCTATTTAACAAATACCTCATAGGGATTTTACTCCTTGTTGTAGTAAGTATATTCTATCTGTTTAGTGGTAAAAAGCAACAACTTATTGACCTTATTAATCAGGATCAAAATCGAGTCAAATTACAGCTGTCTGATGAAGATTTCAATGTTTTTCGGAGTATTATAGATGCCTATCCGAATTTTGTTGATTATCCTGAGCTTCAGAATTCTTTTGAGAGAGATTTAAGCTATGAAAGTCGTATCAAGAAATTGAGGACGACTATCAAAACTATTGACGATACCGTTCAGTCTGTCCTCAAGATAAAAGGAAGTGTTTTTGAAATAGAGAAAGGAAAAGAAGACAAAAGGGTAAAGATCATTCGTTTAAAAGACCAAAGCTTTAAGTTCTCTAAACTACGTTCCTTTTTACCTTTTTAGAGGCCTTGTAAGTGTTTCGCGGCTTCTTTAGCAAAATAAGTCGCGATAAGATCTGCACCTGCCCTCTTGAAGCACATTAATTGTTCTAAATAGGCCTTCTCATAATCAATCCATCCTTTTTCTGCGGCGGCGTGAAGCATTGCATACTCCCCTGAAACGTGATAAACTGCAACGGGTAGCTGTACAGCATTTTTAACTTCACGAACGATATCAAGATAGGGTAGCCCGGGTTTCACCATTAAAATGTCTGCACCTTCTTCTTGGTCCATTAACGCTTCTTTAACCGCTTCGATACGATTTGCGGGGTTCATTTGATAGGTTTTTTTGTCTTCAGGGACGTCTTCCGCATCGACAGGTGCTGAATCGAGGGCGTCTCTAAAAGGCCCATAAAATGCACTTGCATATTTTGCCGCATAACTTAAGATACCTACGTCTTCAAAACCTTCAGCATCTAGTGCTTTTCTTATTTCATTGATTCGTCCGTCCATCATGTCGCTGGGA
>DFQX01000037.1:0-305 GCA_002381155.1 Flavobacteriaceae bacterium UBA3478
TTGCGGAAAACCTTGCGGAAAATTTTCATCTTGTTGTCTTTGCGGAGGAACACTATTGATTTTCTTTTTCTTCTCCTTTTCAAGTCCTGCCAAATAATGTTCTGTTACAATAGAATTTGAGTGACCTAACATCTCGCCAATTTCATCCTTTGAAACCCCATTTCTTAAGAGTGTTGTAGCATAAGTTTCTCTTGCCGTTTTTATGGTTAGTGGTAATGATAAATTATTTAAACCTTTATTCCTTTCTGTAGGTGGTTAATGGCTCAATAAAAAACCCTCCTATGCAGGAGGGTAAATTCAAAACT
>DFQX01000037.1:474-8438 GCA_002381155.1 Flavobacteriaceae bacterium UBA3478
TGTTGTAGCATAAGTTTCTCTCGCCGTTTTTATGGTTAGTGGTAATGATAAATTATTTAAACCTTTATTCCTTTCTGTAGGTGGTTAATGGCTCAATAAAAAACCCTCCTATACAGGAGGGTAAATTCAAAACTATTGTTTAGGTAATTATGAAAAACGTAATTATCTGTTTATTAACAATAATAGTTTATAATAAAAAGACAATACGATTGTGAATGTAGTATTTTTTTAAGAAGTTTACCATGCAATTTAAAACCATTTTTATGAACAAAATTTTAGAGACTATTCTTGATTTACCTAAAACGGTAAATGAAAAGCTTCCTAAGAATTGCTTTAACGAAATGTTAGAAAATTCAGAGGAATCAATTAAAAAATGGACAGGGCTCGTATTTAAAGTAGGGGCGCTTGTCTTATTAGTTGTAACCTTAACGTCTGTAATTTCAGACGGAATTAATTCCTTTAATGGGGAAGGGTTAGAGATTATAAGCGGAGTTTTATGTTCGCTTATTTTAATTTATGCAGCTTTTCCAATTTCTCAGATTATTAGAAATGCTGGAGATGCATTAGCTGGCTCTAAAAGCAAAATTGTAGATTTTGTTTTTAAGGATTTTATAGTTGAAAATATCAAGGCTTTAGGTCATATAACTGCTCTTGTAGCATTATTTGGAGCTATTTGTTCAACTGTAGGCTTTATTTTAAATTCTGAGGCGAATAGCTTGTCTCTTGATTTATTTAGCGGCTTTAGCTATGCATATGCTCTACCTGTAGGTGCTGCTGCACAATTTCTTGAAATGTTGAATTTAGGTTTTGTCGCAGGAGTATTAAATGACTTCTTCTCTTGGGATTTAACTACTTCAGCGGCTTCAGGTTACACTGTTGAAGGTTTGATTTCTTTAGGGTGGGAGTATGTTCAAGTAATTTTGATATTAGCAAAATTATATTTCGCGCTTGCAGTTTACAATTTCTTTTATAAGATTTTAACTGCTCTAGCGACTTGGATAAAAGGACCATATCTGCCTTTTAAGAGTTTATAAGATTTAAAAGTTGATTTAAGCCTCACTTTTTAAGTGGGGCTTTTTTATTTCCAATTTTTTGTCTGTTAAGACAATTTGGTGATTATGATGGTTGATCACTACTCGATAATGAGTTTTTTAGAACTTCTAAATCATCGAATAGGTTGAGAAATTTATCGTCGTTCTCTATGTCAATTGATTTGAAAAGATTGTTGTAATCTTCTTCATTATAAAATTGATTAGTAATTATTCTCATTTTCCCTCCACCATAAAGGAAAAGAGCGATAGATTCTGCAAGTCTTCGTATTGCATTACTTGAGAAATAACCAAGCACAATATCTACTTCCACAGCAACTGGAAATACTGAATCAAAAAATTCTAAAGGTATATTCTCACTAACATTTGAGTAAGTGAAACTTTTTGGGAAATTAATTTCTTTAAAGGTCATTTGAACATCTGATTCAACGTTTAAATTAGACTGAACAAGCGATAATTCCAATAATTGTTTGCTTTATACACTGTATTCCATAGTTCAGTGTCAAAAAATGCCAATAAATATGTCAATAAGAGATATTTTCATTGTAATGAATGTCAGGAGGGAATAGGTTATAAGCAAAAAAGACGCCCAATGAGCGTCTTTTTCTTGATCCTTAAGTGATCGCGATAGGATTCGAACCTATGACCGTCTGCTTAGAAGGCAGATGCTCTATCCAGCTGAGCTACGCGACCAATAAATAGGATTGCAAAAGTAGGATATTAGACCTAATTGTACAATACACTTTTTACAATGAAATATTGTCTTTTAGAGAGAGCTTATTCTCCTTCTCGAGGAAATCAAAGAGCAGTTCTACTAAATCATAGCCGAAGTAGTCGGCCACGAAGTACGCTGCAATAGCAAGAACTATAAGTGATAATAGGATTCGAACTAAGATTCTAAGAGGCGTTAAAAGAAGCTTTAATAGCTTATAGATAACCACTAGCGCAAGAGCAAATCCGGTTATGATCAGTACTATTTGTATTTCGTCACTTGGAGTCATGAACACTAGCTTTTATAGTTGTAATAATTTTTTCGCAGTGTAATACTGTCAATTGGTCTAGGCTCACAAGAATAAGGAAATGTTTGCTACTTTCTTGGAGTTGCCAAGTTTTTTTAAATTCATCCGCTCTAATTTTTGAATACTTACTAAGAACACTAAACGCCTTTTTCTTAAGGCTAGACAAGACTATTTTCTTGTGTAAAAGAGCTTCTTTTAATAGAAAACACCTGCCTTGAAAGTCAATTAATTCCACATCTGAGGTAAGTAGACTTGAATTTCCTAATTGGTAAAGGTTGGGGTTGTCATTACAAAGCACACGAAAAGCTCGGGTTTTTAAAAAACTTGGAGCAGGATCATAAAGATATTTCAGTGGCTGATGGCTAATTTTTAGTTCAGCATTTTTGATTTCAGATAATGTAGTGGTGTACTGTTGTTCTTTTTCACTGGTGAGATTGAAATGATGAATGGGAACCTTCTCTATTTCTGTTTGGTTCGTTGGTGACAGCCAGAATAGGAGCTCTTTAACTTCATTTCTCAAACTGATTATATCTATAGCTGTGCAGGCTCCTTTAAATTGTCTTAGACTTTCGGTAATGTCTATAAGGGGAGATGCTTTAATAGCTACAAAGCGTCCCTTTTCTAATAGTGTAGGCAAAAGTTCGAGAAGGTTAGGGGTGCAGTTTTCCCATGCTACCGTTTTTTCTCCTTTAGACCCTCGTCTTGCAGGGTCGATATAAATAAAGTCAACAGTAGATATATTTTTTATATAATCTTCGGCTTTTGCTCGAATAATTTCGTTAGTGGAATTTAGAACACCATTGTTGTGCTTAAGAATTTCGATTAAATCATCTTGATACTCTATGGAAGTAAACGATTTAAAATGCTTTCCTAAGAAAAAACTGTCTATGCCTAAACCCGTGGTGAGATCGACACCTGTATCAAGTGAATTAAGAAAATGTAATAGTCTTTTCGCTTTAAACGAGGCGGTAAATGAAGAACTACACTGTTCTAAGGAAAGTTTAGGACCGAATAAGTAGTCTTTGTATTCGAGTAGAAATGGAGCCTTTAAGCGCGCCCAGTTTCTTCCGCTTATTTGTTTGACTAGTAATTCATTGGTTACCCCTTCGAATAACTGAGGCTTAAAGAGTAGCTCCTCACAATTTGAAGGTGGATACGTCTTTATAAATTCCCATGCGTCCTGTGAGACGATTTCGGTCATAGCCCCTTCGTTAGTTTGATAACGGTCGGATGTTCTGCAAAGAAAACACTCAAGATTACTTTGATCACGGTATACGCAGGCACGGCGACTACCATTCCTAAAATTCCGAAAAGAGATCCTGCACAAAGGATTACTAGGAATATTTCTAGCGGATGTGATTTTACACTCTTTGCGTAAATGTAAGGTTGTGAAAAGAAATTATCGATGAGTTGACCAATGACAATCCCTGCAGCTACGTAAGCTAATTTAGGTAGAGCAACATGATAAAAATCAACCTCTAAATAACTGATCAGTGTGAGAAGTAGCATGAGAGTTCCTCCGATTAGCGGCCCTACAAAGGGTATGATATTGAATATTGCACAGAGGAGGGCGATTATTATTACATTCTCTATACCGCCGATGAGAAGGGTGATGCTATACACAATAAAAAGGATGATTAACTGCAGAAGAATACCCGAAAAATAACGTGATAATAGATAGCTGATTTTACCAAAGGAGTTGACCGCCTTTTCCTCCTTATCGTCAGGAATAAATACGAGAATTCCCCGTTGCAGTAATTTCTGATCTTTAAGAAAGAAAAAAGTAATGAATACCACAGAGAAAAAACCTATACTGAGCGCTCCTAGGGCATCTAAAACACCACTTAGAAGATTAGGAATGAAATTTAAATCAACACTATCTATAAACTGATTCTCAATAGATAATTCATTCAGATAGTTTTTTAAAGGTGGAACGTGTCTTGCGATGGTGTCACTGAGTAGACTTAGAGAGTCGGTTACGTTCTGCTCTAAACTATCTATATCAAGCAACGAAAGATTCTCGCCTTGAGTAATAACTACAGGAATGATGAGACCCGCAAAACCTAAAACAACGGTAATTTGAAGAAGAATAGTCAAAACCACTGCCAAACTCGTCGGGATGGATAGTTTTTCATGAAAAAAAGAAACAATGGGTTTGCCAAGTAAAGCAAGTACCCCTGCTAAGATTAGATATAAAATTACAGATGCAAGACTGTAAAGAAGATAAATGATGACGCATCCAATAAGTAGCGTACTGGTCCATTTAATAAGCGCTTGGTAGGTTGTGTTGTTCATAGGTTATTCCTTCAAAATCATTCGTGCAAGGGCCATTAAACCTGCTGTTTCTGTTCGTAGTCTACTAGATCCTAGAGATACTTCTTTGTAGCCTAAATCTAGTGCCTTGCTTACTTCTTCCTCGCTAAAATCTCCTTCAGGCCCAATAAGCATCAATTTACTTTTTTTTGAATCACAGAGTGTTATAAGGTCTGTTTTATCTCCCGGATAACAATGACCAATAAACTTCTGATCCCAAGCTTCCCCCTTTTCAAAAAGTGTTTGGACGTTAGTTAATTCATCTAAAATCGGACGGTAAAGTCGCAACGATTGCTTGAAAGCACTATCTAAGATGCGCTCCGCTCGCTCCTTATTTAAATTTTTACGCTCAGAGAATCGACTAGTTAATGGAATGATTCTTGCGATCCCAATCTCGGTTGCCTTTTCGATAAACCATTCGAAACGATCCATAGATTTAGGAAGTCCCATAGCAATCGTAATTTGATTTTCTGTACGATCTTCACTCATTAGGTAGGAGAGGCTTACTTCTGATTTTTTTGGGTGTGCTAGGCTTATGGTTGCAGAAAATAGATCACCCTTACCATTAGTGATTTCTACACTATCGCCCACTGACTTTCTAAGAACTTTACACAAGTGCCCACTCTGAATGGCATCTAGCTTACAGAACGTTGAATGTTTGTCTAGCGTTGGATCATAGAAACGTTGACTCATAATTGGCTTAGGTTATATCGGGCAGTTGAGGAATGAGATATTTCACTGTAATCACTTCTTTCGAATTTTAATGCACCTACAATTCCGATCATTGCTGCATTATCAGTACAATATTCAAAAGGTGGTAAGTGTAATTTGAAATGGTGCTTGTCAGAAAGTTCTTTGAGGCGATTTCTAATACCACTGTTAGCCGCAACCCCTCCAGAAAGAACGAGGTGTTTTACCCCAGTGGTTTTTAGAGCCTTGAGTAGTTTTTTTTGAAGAACTTCTATGATGGCCTCTTGAATACTTGCGCATAAGGCTGCTTTGTTGTTGGCAATAAATTCTGAATCATTACGAATACCCTGCTGAATGACTCTTGCGATTCCAGTTTTTAGGCCGCTGAAACTAAAGTCGAGATTGGGAACCTTTGGTAAACCGAATTCAAAGGCTTTTGGATTCCCTTGCTGAGCCCAATGATCAATCTGAGGCCCTCCAGGGTAATCAAATCCCAACAACTTTGCACTTTTATCAAAGCACTCTCCGACAGCATCGTCTAAAGTTTCACCTAATACTTCTAGGTCGAAATAATCCTTTACTAGTACCAGTTGAGTATGGCCACCGCTAACGGTCAAACTGAGTAGCGGAAAATCTGGAACATCTTGGCGGGGATCTTCGATAAAATGCGCCAGAATATGGGCCTGCATATGATTGACATCAATAAGTGGAATGTTTAAAGCAATCGAAAGTGATTTAGCAAATGAACCGCCTACTAGTAAGGAGCCAAGTAACCCCGGACCGCGTGTGTAAGCGATGGCATCAAGCTCCTTTTTTTCGATATTTGCCTCTGAGAGTGCCCGGTGTATGACAGGTACGATACTTTTTTGATGTGCCCTTGAAGCTAATTCAGGTACTACACCACCGTAACTTTCATGAATTTCTTGAGTATTAACCACGTTTGATAAAACTCTTCTACCTTGCATGACGGCAGCAGAGGTGTCATCGCAAGAAGACTCAATAGCTAAAATTAAAGGCTCTTTTTTCAAGGTCATATGTTAAACAAAGATAACGGCTTAACTCCAATTCGAAAACGACTCTCTCTGGGTGTTAAGATTATATTGGCTTTAGGTCTTTTTCTTTTTGGTTTGACGATTATTGGATCGCTTACTCCCGTTCAAACCTATGTTGCAAAACGCCTTGTAAAACAACTTACTCAAGAATTTGGATTAGAAGCGAATTTGGGTGGTGTGCGCGTAAATCCCTTAGAGCTCAATTCCCAATTAACCGATCTTTATTTTGAGGATAATAGAGGAGATACTTTACTCTATATAAGTTCAATTCGTGCATCATTACTGTCACTCTCTGATTGGTCGTCGAGTAAAGGAGGTAGTTACAGGGTAGGTGCCTCGGTACTGTATTACCGCATACCTAAAGGTGACTCTATCGCGACATTGAATCGTTTCCTTGAAGCTTTACCTTCGAATGCCAATCAACAGAAAGATTGGAGTTCAAAACGAATTGAGGCTAGAAATCTTAGTGTTCGATACCTCGATGAAAATCGCGGTACAACCCCCGTTAAGGTAGATGTAAATCAATTGGTGGTTGAAGATTTAAAACGTTTCAACGGACTTTTCTCAGGAAAGGTGACGACTTCGATCAAGGATGTGCCAATATTAGGTTCTTCAGCCTTATCCGCACGAATCAGACAAGTAGGGGGTAGATGGGAGGCCCTAGATTTAAATCTCCGAACTTCTAAGGACGAACTGAACTTACCATGGGTAGGTGTCCAGACCAATCCCTTCAATATATCAGCAGAAATGGCTCCTTCTTTCATTAGTCCCGAGCTCATGAAAGCAATAATCCCGACCGTGCAAACTGAGAGTTCCATGTATGTTCAAGGCGAGGTTCAGGCAAACTCTGATTATATCAATCTAAACCGTGCCTATGTGGAACTTGGAGGTTCAAATGCAGAGGTTTCCTTAGATCTATCTACAAGTAATGGAATAGGTATTCGAGAATTAAGTCTTACTAATGCGAAACTAGAGGTTAAAACTCTGGCTAGGCAACTTGCTCCTAAAAGAACCTCCTTTTTGGATAACCGAGACTTAAGGGAAAGTCAATTTCATGGATTAATTCGATGGTCTTCGATTAAAGACTCTATGGAAATTGATGTTGTTGGTCTTTGGGATCAATCAGAAGTAAATCTGCAGTACACGAAAAATATAAAGGACGAGAGGATGGTTGCAGACCTTGATAACTACCCCCTTTATTTGATTACACCTGGTGCCAAAGAAACCTTAACAGGACAAGCCGTTCTTCAAAAATCGAGTAACGGGAATTTTTGGAGTGTAGATGGTTTCATCAATGAGGTATTTTCAAATTCTTATCAGTTACGTGATATCGCGCTAAAAGGAACTCTAAAATCTTCTCTTTTTACTGGACAACTCAGTAGTCGATACCCAAAAACCTCTTTTGTTTGGGAGGGATATCTGGATTGGTCTTCTGGTTTTCGTTCAAAATCGGTCTTGACCTTAAATGGTTTTGACGCCTCGGTTTTAAATAGTAGTTATTTAGAGGTTCTTCTTAATGGTCGGATAGAATCAGAGCTATGGGGTACTAAATTTTCAGATATTCAAGGAAGTATTTCTTCGTCGGGAATCTCAGCAAAGACTCTTAAAGGTCAATCGATTGCTTTAGGTTCTTTTCAATTCGGTGCATCACTCATTAATAATGACACCCACCAAATCCAGTTTCAATCAACAGACTTGATCAATGGATCTGTTCGAGGGAATTACCATTTGATTGATTGGTCCACTTTAAAAGATTATAGACTTCCTGAAGATCTCGTTTTAAGGGCAGATATCGATACTGGAGATTCATGGAGTGAACTGTTTAAACAGTCTTTGAGTAT
>DFQX01000037.1:8791-14556 GCA_002381155.1 Flavobacteriaceae bacterium UBA3478
TACCAAACTACACTGATGGAGGCTTTCAAAATAGAAGGAAATACGGGAGGTACTTTAAATATTCAAGCCGATCGCTTTTCGAACCCCCTTTTAAACATTAAAGATGTTCGTTTAGTTCTTACCGATTCTGAGGGTGTCTTTTCGTTTACATCACTGAATCGTTTTTCAGACCGATTAGATCTTAGAGCTCGAGTTGAAAGACCTTCAAAAGGTGTTTATACCTTTGATTTTAGTAACACTGATTTTACGCTTAAGGGCGCAGATTGGCAGCTTATTGAAAATCCTCAAGTCGTCATTGACTTAAACAATCAAACCTTACGATCTTCAGAAATAGTTTTGAATAGAAGAGCAGGTGGTAATCTGCAATTTACCCTTGATTACAGAAATGAGGATAATTACGACTTTGATTTTAAAGCCGAGTTTGTGCCATTAGCATCAATAACTCCCGATGTAAGGAACCTCGAACTTTCTGGACTAACGACAGGAACCTTTAGATTGTCGAACAAACAAGGAAAGCTGAGCCCATTATTTAATATGGGGGTTGAAGAGTTTTCGATCAATGGCGCAAATCTTGGGTTTTTGAATGGCACAATCCTCGGAAACGAAGGAGGGGATGAGTTTGATCTCAATTTTGATCTTAGAAAACAAAACCAATCGTTTTTTAAGATTGAAGGTGTATTAGAATCGAAAGAAGATCAGCTTTTATCTAAACTCGAGGGTGGATTTAGTAATATGCCTCTATCACCGTTCTCTGCAATAGGCTCATCAGTTTTTGATTCATTAAAAGGGACATTTACAGGTCCTATTACATTAAATGGGAATTTAAAAGATGCTCAACTATCGGCCCGTTTAAATATTACCGATGGAGGTATTCGATTTCCATATCTAGGAATGGATTATGTATTTGACCCCGAAGCAACTATTGAAATAACAGAACGAGCCATTCGATTTAATGATTTTATTCTTAATGATTCCCAAGGAATAACCAAAACGCGCCTATTGGGTGCCATTAATCATAGCTACTTTAATGACTATCGTTTAGATTTTGCTATAGAAACAGGGGATGAACCTTCATTGATGCTAAATACACCATACAAAGAAGGAGCGCTGTATTATGGAAAGGGTCTTGTGACAGGTACTGCTAGTTTTAAAGGTCCATTTAATTCTCCTGTGATTAGTGTGAAGGCAAAAACGTTTGCGGGAACAGAAATACAGATTCCACTAGAAACAGAGACGACTGATTTTACCGACGACTACATACGTTTTGTAAGCGAGGAGACTGAGGAAAAAGAAGAAGAACTAATCCGTCAAAATTTATCCTCTAAGATTACATTAGATTTTGACCTAGAAATTACATCTGAAGCTGAGGTAACTGTTTTAGTGGACCAGGTATCTGGTACCGAGTTAAAGGGTAGCGGAACAGGACTTCTCCTCATGCGTCTAATAGATGGTGAGTTCTCGATGTTTGGAGATTACGCCGTTAGTTCAGGTAATTTCAATTATCGATTTGGAGGACTGATCGATAAGGATTTTGATTTACAACCAGGAGGTACCATTACTTGGCAAGGAGATCCTTATGACGCTCAATTGAACTTGACAGCTCTTTATCGTCTGAGTGCAAATCCGGCCCCTTTGTTAAATTCAAGTAGTTATCCAAGGCCGGTGAATACCGATGTTTCTATTCGTTTAGGGGGAGCTATTTTGCAACCCCAAATCGATTTCGGAATCAATTTTCCGAATCTGAGTTCAGTAATTCGAAGTGAGATAGAGTATCGTTTAAGAGATCAATCTACACTCGAAAGAAATGTTTTTTTTCTGTTAGCTCAAGGTAGCTTTGTGAATGATCAAATGGGAATTTCACAGGGAGTTCTCACGGGTAATTTAATGCAATCTGCTTCAGGATTGTTAGATCGTGTACTTGGTGAATCAGAGTCTTTTGATTTGGGTCTTTCCTATGAGCAAGGGTTTACTATCCCACAATCCAATGTAGATATAGAAGATCGTATTGGTGTAACCGTGAGCACCAAGCTGGGAAAACGTGTTTTATTTAATGGAAAATTAGGGGTTCCTGTTGGAGGTGTAACAGAAACAGTTGTCGCCGGGGACGTAGAATTACAAGTTATTTTGAATAAAGAAGGCACCTTGAGTGCCAAGATCTTTAATAGAGAAAATACATTAAGCCAAGTGTTTGTGGGTGCTCAGGGCTACACTCAAGGCTTAGGTCTTAGCTATCAAGTCGATTTTGAAAACTTCAAAGATTTAATTCGAAGAGTATTAAAATCGGCGAATCAAGCGGATTAATTAACAGATTTAATTAGATTTGGCGCGACAAAACTATGAATCAATCAATCAAAAGAATTGGAGTACTGACCTCAGGAGGGGATTCTCCAGGGATGAATGCGGCTATCCGTTCGGTAGTTCGTACTTCTGCGTTTCACGGTCTCGAATGTACTGCAGTATATCGGGGGTACCAAGGTTTAATTGACGGAGATTTTGAAGAGTTTAATGCTCGCTCTGTGAATAATATAATTCACAAAGGGGGTACGATTCTTAAGTCGGCACGTTGTGAAGACTTTAGAACTTTAGAGGGCCGAAAAAAAGCTTATGATAACATTCAAAAAGCGGGTATGGATGCTCTTGTTGTTATCGGTGGTAACGGTTCTCTAACAGGAGCTCAAAAATTAAACGAAGAGTTTGGTTTTCCCGTAATGGGAATTCCAGGAACTATCGACAACGATATTTTAGGAACCGATTACACGATTGGTTTCGACACAGCGATCAATACCGTGGTAGAAGCTATTGATAAAATTCGTGACACTGCGAGTTCTCACAATCGTCTCTTTTTTGTTGAGGTAATGGGTCGCGATGTAGGTTTAGTAGCTTTAAATAGTGGTGTAGGAGCTGGTGCAGAAGAAATCTTGATTCCTGAACAGAATCTAGGACTTGATCGTATGCTTGAATCTTTAAAGCATAGTAAGGAGTCAGGAAAATCGTCAAGTATTGTTGTTGTAGCTGAAGGAGATAAAACTGGAAAAAACGTTTTTGAACTAAAAGAATACGTCGAAAAACACCTACCTATTTACGATGTAAGAGTTTCAGTTTTAGGGCATATACAAAGAGGTGGCTCACCTACTTGTTTTGATCGTGTCTTAGCTTCTAGAATGGGGGTGATGGCAGTAGAATCGTTAATGGAAGGAAAAACCAATTACATGATTGGTGTTGAAAATAATAAAATGGTATTAACTCCTATTGATTACGCCATCAGCGGATTAACCCCGATTGATGAAGAATTAGTTCGGGTATCTGATATCATGAGTTTTTAATTAATTAATAATCATCAAATAATTATAAAATGGGAAAGTTGAAAGTAGGTATTAACGGATTTGGTCGTATTGGACGTATGGTTTTCCGTGCAGCAGCACAGAGAGACGATATCGAAATTGTTGCGATCAATGATTTATTAGAATTAGACCACTTAGCCTATCTATTAAAATACGATTCGGTACACGGTAACTTTAAAGGAACCGTTGAAATCTCTGGCGATCAATTAATCGTTAATGGAAATGTAGTTAGAATTACTGCAGAGAGAGATCCACGTAACCTAAAGTGGGATGAAGTGGGGGCGACTGTAGTTGCTGAGTGTACAGGTATTTTTACCACTCTTGACATGGCACAACAGCACATCGAGGGAGGTGCTAAGAAAGTAGTAATCTCTGCTCCATCGAAAGACGCTCCGATGTTTGTAATGGGAGTAAACCACAATGAAGTAAAAGCAACAGACACTATCGTGTCGAACGCGTCTTGTACTACGAACTGTTTAGCTCCTTTAGCTAAAGTTCTTAACGATAACTTCGGAATTGAAGAGGCATTAATGACGACCGTACACGCTACTACGGCAACTCAAATGACCGTTGATGGTCCTTCTAGAAAAGACTTTAGAGGAGGTCGTTCAGCTTTACTGAATATCATCCCAGCAGCTACGGGTGCAGCTAAGGCGGTAACAAAAGTAATTCCTGCATTAGAAGGTAAGCTAACCGGTATGGCGTTCCGTGTTCCTAACGCAGACGTTTCTGTAGTTGACCTTACGGTTAAATTATCAAAAGAAACTTCTTATGAAGAAATTAAGAAAACCTTCAAAGCTGCTTCTGAAAATGAATTAAGAGGAGTTTTAGGATATACTGAGGACCTAGTAGTTTCACAAGACTTTATTGGAGATGCAAGAACTTCAATTTTCGACGCCGATGCTGGTATCGAATTGAACTCAACTTTCTTTAAACTAGTTTCTTGGTACGATAACGAAGCTGGATACTCGAATAAACTAATTGATCTAGCACTTCACGTTGCATCGATCTAAGGAATAGGTATTTATGATCTTAATCGTAGATAGCGGTGCAACCAAATCTGATTGGATTGCACTCAATGAAAAAGGAGAGGAACTTTTCAAAACCCAAACTTTAGGTTTGTCGCCTGAAGTATTGACAAGAGAAGTTATCGAGGATCGTTTAGCGAATAATTTTGAGATTTCTCAAAACCGCGAAAAGGTTTCTCAACTTCATTTTTATGGTGCAGGTTGTGGAACAGAACGTATGAAGAAGTTTCTAAGTGAAATTTTCACCGTTTTCTTCCCTAAAGCAAAGATTGATGTTAAGGAAGATACTTATGCCGCGATTTACGCCACTACGGATATTGGTAAACAAGGTATTGTTTGTATTCTTGGTACCGGGTCAAATTGTTCTTATTACGACGGTCATCAGCCTTTTCAAAAGGTAACTTCACTAGGTTATATCCTTATGGATGATGCCAGCGGAAATTACTTTGGACGTAAGCTTTTAAGAGATTTATATTTCCACAAAATCCCTCAGGATTTAGCTATTAAATTTACTAAAGAGTATCCGCTAGAGGCTGATATCATTAAGGAGCACCTATATAAACAGCCGAATCCAAATACTTATCTAGCCACCTTTGCGCGTTTTCTTATTGAAAATAAGGACCATAGATATTGTAGAGGAGTGATTAATAAAGGTTTACAGCAATTTGTAAATAACTACATCATGCAGTTTGAATTGGCTACTAAGGTGCCTTGTCATTTTGTTGGTAGTATTGCTTATTATCTTAAAGATGAGCTAGAGGCCGTACTAAATAATAATGATTTAGTGATGGGCCAAGTACTTCGTAAGCCTATTGATGGATTGGTAGAATTTCACAGAAAGACTATGTAGCCTATTTCTGGGCGATGAGTGAAATTTCAACATTCACATTCTTTGGAAGACCTAAAACCGCGACAGTTTCTCTAGCTGGAGCGGTTTTTTCGTTAAATAAGGTAGCGTAGATCCTATTCACCGTTTCGAAGTGAGCCATATCACTCAAAAATATACTGCACTTTACCACTTGCTCAGGAAGATAATTAGCCTCTTTAAGAATGGCCCTGATATTGTTCACAACCCGTTCTGTCTCACAAACGATGTCTTTTGTATCTAGTTCGTCCGTTACAGGATCAATCGCGATTTGACCTGATACAAATAAGGTGTTATTTGACTCTACTGCTTGTGAATAGGGACCGATAGGAGCAGGTGCATTCGGAGTATAGATAATTCTTTTCATTAGCGTCTTATTACGTTTCGTTGACTGCGACTTTCCCATTTAAGATCAGAGAGCATGCTGCTCTTGATTCCAATAAAGAAGTCCCAACGAGTATTAGTACCAAAAGGTACCCAATTAAATCGAAGATCAAAGCTTTTCAGGTCTCTACGAAAGCCTAATTGTGT
>DFQX01000047.1:0-24874 GCA_002381155.1 Flavobacteriaceae bacterium UBA3478
AGGTTCGAATCCTATCGCGATCACTTAAGGATCAAAAAAAGCTGGCCCCGAAAGGGTGCCAGTTTTTTTATGTCCAGTTTCGAGTCAAGCTAGTAGAACAAAATATATAGTCAATCCTTCAAATACTAAACTTCGTTGAAGCGCATAAAAAAAGGGATGAAGCTCTTAAAGCAACATCCCTAATTTTGTCGGGGTGGCAGGATTCGAACCTGCGACCTCCTGCTCCCAAAGCAGGCGCGATGACCGGGCTACGCTACACCCCGAAGGTTTGTGCGGAGAGACTGGGACTCGAACCCAGGCAGCACTTACGCGCTGACAGATTAGCAATCTGCTCCGTTACCACTCCGGCACCTCTCCAATCTGATTTAACCTTTGGTATAAAGGTGGGCGCAAAAATATTGTTTAAGGTCGATTCTAACAAGAAAAAAAGAGAGAAATTTCACTATTCTGGATATTCTACTCGAACATGGTAGATATTGGTCAGTTTTTTCTTGAGTACAGCCTTAATAATTTCGATTTCCTTGAGAGTAATGGTTGCGGCCGAGTACTGTCCGCCTTCTAACTGTCCAGAGATAATTCGCTCCACAAATTGATCTAAAGTTGGGTAATCGGGTTGCTTCAAACTCTTGCTCGCAGCCTCTACCGCATCACACATCATAAGAATTGCTGTTTCTTTTGAAAAAGGAATCGGTCCTGGATATCTAAAATCCTTTTCATTCGCCTCCCCTTCCTCTTCGAGCTGCTTTTTATAGAAGTAGTAAACAAGGCTATTACCATGATGAGTTCGAATAAAATCAATCACACGATCAGGCAGGTTGTTTTTACGCGCGATTTCGATACCGTTGATTACATGTCGTCTAATAATATGAGCACTTTCTGAAGGAGTTAAATCTTCGTGAGGGTTTGCTCCTTGTATTTGATTTTCGGTAAAGAATTCTGGCGCCGAGAGTTTACCGATATCATGATAAAGCGCTCCTACCCTAAGCAAAAGACTATTGGCCCCTACGGCATTCGCTGCGGCTTCACAAAGATTAGCCACTTGCAATGAATGATTAAAAGTTCCAGGAGCCTTATCAGACAACTCTTTTAATAGTTTTGAGTTGGTGTCTGAAAGTTCTAGAAGGGAAACATCCGACACTAAGCTAAAAAGCTTTTCATAGAGATAAATTAACGGCTGAGAGAATAGCGTGAGCATCCCATTCAATACAAATAAGATCAACACCCAAAGGTCAATGGATAAAATGGCCCCTCCCTTTAATCCATGAAACGCCACATAGGAAATAATGTACACTAGTGTAACAAAGAAAGCGGCAGCGAATAAATTGGTCCGCTTATGCAGTTCATTAGAACCTAGCATCACTACAATACCGGCCGAGAGTTGTAAAAATAAAAATTCGTAGGCATTAGGAAGCACCATACCTAAGATCAACAAAGTCATAAGATGTACAAACAACGCTAACCTAGCATCAAAGAAGTTCTTTAACACTAAAGGCAATATTGAAAGTGGTGCTAAATAAACAAATCGTTCATCTATTTTGGTCAATACTAATACTAATGATACCATCAATAGGATGTTGAAGAAAATAAACGTTAACTGATTAGTGTTTTGGTAAATATCGAGACGATATCTTTTCAGATAAAGTAAGAGTAGAAGTAATAATAACGCGATCAAAATCCCATAAGCTCCAAGAAGGTAATAGGTGTTTGATTCTTGCCACTGGTCTGACTGGTATTGGGCACGAAGCGATTCGATGATTTGAAAGGTTGCATCGTCAATCACCTCACCTTTGGCGATGATTAGTTTACCTTCAAAGACGATTCCCCTGGTAAGAGACAATTGGCTAAGCTGTGTTTGAAATGCATTTTCAGTGAGCGCTTCTTCAAGAATTAAATTCGGACGTATACTTTGAACCAGAATCGCTTTTAGGGGTTCTATGACTGACAGCTCCACTCCTTTGAACTCAAGACGATTCACACGCTCTTTCAAATTGTCGGTGCCTGTTAATTTATTCGCTACTACAGTTTCGGCTTGATTATTCTTAACCACCTTGATTCGATCTGACGGAAAAGAACCTTTAATCACCCCATTCTTATAGATTGCATCAAAGGCGATCTCTAAAGATTTTAACCATAAATTAAACCTACTATTACCCACAGAAACTTTAGGAAAAGTCGATTCAAGACGCTCCGATAAAAAGGAACGTTCAAAAGCAACGATTTCATTGTCATAGCGATAATAAAAGGTCTTATCTCTTAATAAGGCATCACGCTCTTCCTGAATTTGGGTATCGGTTTTCTTTATTTCAAAATCAAAGGGTGCGTATAGGTTTTCATAATTCCAGGGCCTCCCCTTAGCGTACTGATAATTGAAGGTTACTTGTGATGGAAAAATCCAGAGTAAAAAGGCGACCGCAGCAACATGGAGTAACACGGTAAATAAAAAAGTTCTTCGCTTTTGAACTTGCTGATGAGATGCGGACATAGTGACGGTCAAGTATTCTTCAAAAATAGAAAATATTGTTTTTTAGTATTTTCGTATTCCTAACGATTTCTCGATTCATTGAAACAGACCCACGGCATTTGCGGACTAAGTGTTATTAATGTTTATAAAACCCCTAGCGAGTCAAGCGAAATCGTTAATCAGCTTTTATACGGAGACCATTTTACGCTGATTGAGGTAAAAAAATTCTGGTCTAAAATCAGATTTGAATACGATGAGTCTACTGGATATATTTTAAACAGCCTTTACGCCACTATCGACTCAGATTTAGCCAAAGAGCTCGATGATTTTTCTAAAGCAGTATATAATAGGCATTTGACGAATTATGCACTATTAGAAAATCAGCAGCTATTACCTATTCTCATTGGATCGAGAATGGATATTATGTCTATTCTAGGACATGAAAACAAAGAAACAGAGGAACAATCCCCATCTGATTCAGTTGAAACCGCTTTAAGATACACTTACGCACCCTATATGAAGGGAGGTAGATCTCCATTCGGAATAGATGCTGATGGATTCACCCAAATTGTCTATAAGACCGCACAGAAATGGTTGCCTAGAAAACTTGAGCTACAAGCTAAAGAAGGGGTCCCGCTTTCATTCCTAGAAGAGAGTACACCGGGAGACCTTGCCTTTTTTGATGACGAAGAAGGTGAACTAATACACGTCGGTATTCTACTAAAAAACAACTACATCATTCATGCCCATGGTTGTGTAAGAATTGATCGTATCGATCACACTGGGATATTCAATCCCTACACTAATCAATACACTCATCAATTAAGGGTGATCAAAACCCTAAACCAATAAAAAAAGCCCTCATAATGAGGGCTTTAAATAACAAGTTATTCGAGGAGAAATTACTGTTGTAACATTCCTAGAATACGCTTAAAGTTGGCGTTATCTCCTAGTGCTCCGTAAATATTCTTTAGCTGATTAAGAAGCTCCTGATTCCCAGGAAGGTTTTCTAAAGAAGCTTCAAGTACCTTAGCGGCCTCAATAAAAAACTCTTCTTTTTGCTTCTTAAGAGCATCATACTTATCAAGATCCGAAGATTTGCTAGACATAGCTAGATCATTCATTTGATCTATTAGGGCATTTCCTTCATTGATGTAAGTAGTTGAAAGGTTTAATGTTGCATTGATATAGGTTGGATCTATTTCTAGAGCACGATAGAAAGCAGCACGAGCCTCTTCCATATTATTTTGCTCCATTGCAATTACTCCAATATTATATTGAAGATCAGGGTTGGTAGGATCCATCGCTGAAGCTTCCTCCATTAAAGATTTAAACTTCTCAGGCTGGCCCATGATGTAATATAAATTGGCTTTGTTTAAAATTAGTGCTACATCATCAGGATTTTGTGCGATGGCATCTTCGTAAGCAGCTAAAGCCTCCTCATTACGACCTTCTTGCTGATAAATAAGTGCAATATTTTTAACTACTTCAGAACGCTTAGATGGAGTAGACTCATCCTTAGGATCTTTGTGAGTTCCTGCCTTTACATAAAGGTCTCGGGTGGCTTGATCAAAATACTCCAGTTCTGAAGACTCAATATTAATAGCAGCAAAGCGCTTTTCACTGCCATCGTAGTTCATCTCTTTAAGTCGAATGTAAATCTCTAAAGCCTTGTTGTAATCTTTGGCATTAACTGCAGATCCTGCAGCATAATAAAGATAAATGGTATCCTTTGGGCTTAATCGATAAGCTAAATCTAGCTTGTCTGCAGCAAGTGCATAGTCAGAAACTTGTTGAGCCTCAACAGCAGCATTAACTAAATCGTTAGAAATCGTTTTTAAAGCCTGCTTAGCCTCTTCAATGTATTTTACAGCATTCATTTCAACGATCGCCTCATAACTTTCAATTGCAGGATCATAATCACCCTCACCCGTTTGAGCTAACTGAAGACTCGCTTGCCCATAAAGTGCAAAGAAATCTGCTTTGGTCTTATCATCGGCAGATTTAGCAACCTCAGCAATTGGATTTAAGGTCTGAATTGCAGTAGCGGCATCTCCTTTTTTAAGAGCTTTAGAAGCCGCCTTTAATTCGTCTTTTTGTGCGTTAACAGCTAATACTGAAAGCATTGAAGCCGCAACTAAAAAATATTTTTTCATGTTTTTTTTAATTAATGAAGCGCAAGTTAGTTTTCTTCACCCGTATTACCAATAGATTCGTCTGTTGAATTGTTTGTTTCATCAACCTCAATATCTCTTACCTCATCCTCATCAACCATATCCTCTTCTTTCACCACCTTGGCAACTGCAGCAATTTCATCGTCAGCACGCAGGTTGATCACTTTCACGCCTTGTGCTGCTCTTCCCATAACACGTAAATCCTCTACTGAAATTCGAATTGCTACTCCTGAGCGATTGATAATCATTAGGTCATCTGCATCAGTTACCGATTTAATAGCAACAAGGTTTCCAGTTTTTTCGGTAATTGTTAGTGTCTTAACACCCTTTCCTCCACGATTAGTAATGCGATAGTCTTCAAGTTCAGAACGCTTACCATACCCCTTTTCAGAAACTACTAGAATATTCTCTTCAAGGTTGTTTACGGCTACCATACCGATTACTTCATCTTTTTCATCTGCTAAAGTCACACCTCGTACTCCTGAAGCATTTCTACCCATAGGACGTGTCTTGCTTTCTTCGAAACGGATAGCCTTACCTGATTTAAGACCAAGGATTACTTGGCTTGAGCCTGTGGTTAATTTAGCTTCTAGTAATTCATCTCCTTCACGAACAGTAATCGCATTAATACCACTCTGTCTCGGTCTTGAGTATTGTTCTAACACCGTCTTTTTAACTACTCCTTGTTTGGTTGCCATGATTACATAGTGGCTATTTACGTAATCTTCATCCTTAAGATCTTGGGTGCAAATCACCGCCTTGATACGATCTTCATTTTCGATTTGAATCAAGTTTTGAATCGCTCTACCCTTAGAAGCTCTTGAACCTTCAGGAATTTCAAAAACTCTCAACCAATAACACTTTCCTAATTGAGTAAAAAACAGCATGTATTGGTGGTTGGTTCCAACAAACAGATTTTCAAGGAAATCTTCGTTTCGCGTAGCAGATGCTTTCTGACCAACTCCACCTCTATTTTGCGTCTTGTATTCAGCTAGAGGAGTTCTCTTGATATATCCGGCATGCGAAATAGTAATGACTACTTGCTCATCAGGAATCATATCTTCAATTCTAAAGTTCCCGCCAGAATAATCAATCTGTGATCGACGTTCATCACCGAATTTCGATCCTATTTCTTCGAGCTCTTCGACGATGATATCCATTCTGCGCTCTTCTCGAGCAAGAATATCCTTTAAATCGGCTATCGTAGCCATTAATTCTTCATACTCAGCGCGAAGTTTATCCTGCTCAAGACCTGTTAATTGGCGTAGTCTCATTTCGACAATCGCCTTTGCCTGTGCCTCTGAAAGCTTGAAGGTTTCCATCAGTTTCTCTCGAGCTTCATCCACATTCGCTGAACCTCTAATGATAGCAATAACCTCATCAATATTATCAGAAGCAATGATTAATCCCTCAACGATGTGAGCTCGCTCCTCTGCTTTATTTAATTCAAATTGAGAACGACGAATAACCACCTCATGACGATGCTCCACGAAATGATGGATCATGTCTTTTAGGTTTAACAGCTGAGGACGCCCTTTAACAAGAGCAATATTATTTACGCTAAAAGAAGACTGTAGTGCAGTGTACTTATAGAGCATATTAAGTACAATGTTTGGTATCGCATCACGCTTCAAAACATAAACGATACGCATCCCGTTTCGATCTGACTCATCTCTGATCGCAGAAATACCTTCAATCTTTTTATCGTTAACAAGATCCCAGGTCTTCTTGATCATATCCGCCTTATTCACTTGATAAGGGATCTCGGTAACAACGATAGATTCTTTACCTTGAACCTCTTCGATCACGGCCTTACCGCGAATCACTACTCGACCTCTTCCTGTTTCAAAGGCTTCTTTTACCCCATCATATCCGTAAATCGTACCACCGGTTGGGAAGTCTGGAGCTTTAATGTACTGCATCAGACCTTCGATAGAAATATCACGATTTCTAACATAGGCAATCGTTCCTTGGACAACCTCAGTAAGATTGTGTGGAGGCATATTCGTAGCCATACCTACTGCGATACCCGCAGCCCCATTAACCAATAGGTTTGGAACTCTTGCAGGAAGTACTGTTGGCTCTTTAAGCGTATCATCAAAGTTTAACTGATGATCAACGGTATCCTTGTCAATATCGGCAAGCATTTCTTCAGCAATCTTCCTCATTCTCGCCTCAGTGTAACGCATTGCTGCAGGCGAATCACCATCTACAGAACCGAAGTTACCCTGACCGTCAACGAGCATATATCGCAAACTCCATTCTTGAGCCATACGAACCATTGTGTCATATACCGAAGTATCGCCATGCGGGTGATACTTACCAAGTACCTCTCCTACAATTCTCGCTGATTTCTTGTATGCCGAATTAGAGCGAACTCCGAGCTCATGCATTCCGTATAAAACGCGACGGTGAACAGGCTTTAAACCATCTCTTACATCCGGTAATGCTCTTGAAACAATAACTGACATCGAGTAATCGATGTAAGCTGACTTCATTTCGTCTTCAATATTGATCGAAATGAGCTTTTCTCCTTCGTTCATTGATCTACAGTATTTGCTTATAAGTTAATAGGCCAATTTACGATTAATGACTAGCGAGATGGACTAATTTAACAGGGTTTAATCAACTATTTATCAACAAACCTGAAAAGCTGTCAGGTGAATAACTCAGGGCACGAAAATTGAATAATGGTAATAAGATTTATTAATTTAGAGATTTAATCGCGGAAGTATGGACGATAATTTTTCACCGAGAGTTAAAGAGGTTCTCTCTCACTCTAAAGATGAGGCACTTCGATTAGGGCATGACTTTATTGGAACAGAGCACTTGCTTTTAGGTATTCTAAAAGATGGTAGCGGTAAGGCGATCAGTATTCTTGATCAGCTCGATATCGATTTGGATCATCTCCGCAGAAAAGTAGAAATACTTAGCCCTAGTAATACTGAAGGACTGACCAGTAATGACAAAAAAAACTTGCGGTTAACTCGTCAGGCAGAACGCGCCATTAAAACCACCTTTTTAGAGGCTAAATTATTTCAAAGCACAACGATCAATACCGCGCATCTTTTGCTATGTATTCTGCGAAATGAAAATGATCCGACAACGCGTTTAATGCAGAAAATGAAAGTTGATTACGACACGGTTAAGGAGCAATTCAAGTCGATGATTACTCAAGATGAAGATTATCTAGATAGCCCGTCTGCAGATTCATTTTCAGAATCTTCTGACCTTCCTGAAGAAGAAAACGCATCAAATAAGGCCTCGAGTAGTTCAAAGAAAGGGGTGAAATCAAAGACACCGGTTCTAGATAATTTTGGAAGAGATTTAACCAAACTTGCCGAGGAAAATAAGCTAGACCCCGTAGTAGGTCGATCCAAAGAAATTGAGCGTGTTTCTCAAATCTTAAGTCGTAGAAAGAAGAACAATCCACTACTTATCGGTGAACCCGGTGTAGGAAAAAGCGCAATTGCTGAAGGGCTTGCACTGCGTATTATTCAAAAGAAAGTATCTCGAATCCTCTATAATAAAAGAGTAATTACTCTTGATTTAGCATCACTGGTAGCAGGTACTAAGTATCGCGGTCAATTTGAAGAGCGCATGAAAGCGGTGATGAATGAACTAGAAAAAAATAGAGACATCATTCTATTCATCGATGAAATTCATACCATTGTTGGTGCCGGGGGAGCAACAGGAAGTCTAGACGCTTCAAACATTTTTAAGCCAGCTCTTGCACGTGGAGAGGTTCAATGCATTGGAGCCACCACTCTTGATGAGTATCGTCAACACATCGAAAAAGATGGAGCCTTAGAGCGTCGTTTTCAAAAGGTCATTGTGGAGCCAACCTCTATCGATGAGACCATTGAAATCCTTCAAAATATTAGAGAACGTTACGAAGACCACCATAATGTTCGCTACACCGATGAAGCCTTAACTGCGTGCGTTAGTTTAACCAACCGATATATCAGCGATCGTTTTCTTCCCGACAAAGCAATAGACGCTCTAGACGAAGCTGGATCTCGTGTTCACATCATTAATATGAATGTTCCTAAGCAAATTCTTGAACTAGAGAAAAAGCTTGAGGATGTTCGCGTTCTTAAAAACGTAGTCGTAAAAAAACAGCGCTATGAAGAGGCCGCAAAATTGCGAGATGATGAGAAACGCCTTGAAAAGGAATTAGAGGATGCTCAAGCAACCTGGGAGGAAGAGAGTAAGCAGCATCGAGAGCTAGTCGATGCAGAACAAGTGGCTGATGTAGTATCGATGATGAGCGGTATCCCCGTAACTAAAATCGCAACGGCAGAAAGCAATAAACTGGCAGAACTCCCCAATGTTTTAAAGAAGAAATTAATCGGTCAGGACGATGCAGTAGACAAAGTCGCGCGTGCCATTCAAAGAAATAGAGCCGGATTAAAAGATCCAAACAAACCAATTGGATCGTTTATATTTTTAGGTCAAACAGGTGTTGGTAAAACTCAGTTAACCAAGGTTTTAGCAAGAGAACTTTTTGACAGCGAAGATGCACTTATCCGAATTGACATGAGTGAGTATATGGAGAAGTTTGCTATATCGCGATTAGTTGGTGCACCTCCCGGATATGTCGGATATGAAGAAGGCGGACAACTCACTGAAAAGGTGAGAAGAAAACCTTATGCAGTCATCCTTCTTGACGAAATCGAAAAGGCACATCCGGATATTTTCAATATGCTTTTACAGGTTTTAGACGATGGATACTTAACCGATAGCCTAGGCCGTAAAATCGACTTTAGAAATACAATTATCATCATGACTTCAAACATTGGTGCGCGACAGATCAAAGATTTCGGGCAAGGCGTCGGGTTTGGTACCGCAGCAAAGAAAGCCCAAGAAGGTGATCATAATCGTGGGGTCATTGAAAAAGCCTTGAAGAAAGCTTTTGCACCTGAGTTTTTGAATCGTATTGACGACGTTGTTGTGTTTAACGCCTTAGAAAAAGAGGATATCCACAAAATTATTGATATTGAGCTTAAAAAAGTCGTTCATCGTATCGAAGATTTAGGCTACAAAATTGAGCTATCTAAAAAAGCGAAAGAGTTTATCGCTGATAAAGGATTCGATAAACAATACGGTGCGCGTCCACTAAAAAGAGCGATCCAGAAGTATATCGAAGATTTGTTAGCTGAAGAGATTGTAAACAATCGTTTAACTGAAGGGGATCAAATAGTTCTAGACCTAGAAGATTCTAAAGAGAGTCTGATCGTTCAACGATCTACAACCACCGAAAGTGCAGATTAAAGATTAAACAAAACGCAGCGTTTTGACAGATCTGCTGCAGAAGAAGTAATAATTCTAGATTCTAAATAGAATAATGTTAAAAAGAGTGTAGGTTTCTGTGCTCTTTTTTTGTTTTGAAGTACTTTGCTCGCTTAGAATTCATCAATCATGATCGTATTAAAATTTGGAGGTAGTTCTGTAGCCGACTCAGAACGCCTTGACAAGGTGGTAACTATTATAAAATCCCATGCCGCGAACGACCGTGTAACGGTTGTTGTTTCAGCGTTCGGAAACACCACTAATCTTTTAACTACGGCCCTTCAATCGGCATCAGTACAAGACAATGAGTACTTAGATTCACTAGAGAGTGTCTTCGCTAAGGTAGATGCGATTTCTGAAAGCCTCGAGCTTTCTGAGACTGCGACAAAAGCTATTACTAGATACAAAGAAGAGCTTTCGAAAATGCTAGAAGGGGTATTTTTAACTAGAGAAGCAGGGCCGCGAATTACCGATAAAATATTGGGAACAGGCGAGCTATTTTCTTCTTTACTCTTAACCGAAAAACTCAATAGCTCAGGAAGCAAGGCAATTTGGAAAAACTCTTACAATTTTATCAAAGTAAGTGACGAAAACGGCGAGAAAAAGGTGATGCAAAAACCATCTTATCGTTCGATGCAAAGTTTACTAGAACACGATGAGGTTGTTGTTGTACCAGGTTTTATCGCAAGTACTGAAAATGGGGTTCCCACCACTCTAGGCCGAGGAGGATCTGATTTTTCAGCCGCACTTTATTCAGCAGGGCTAGAAGCAAGTAAACTATTCATCTATACCGACGTAAGTGGGATATATACAGCAGATCCAAGAGTCGTAAAACAAGCACGACCCGTTGAAAAACTTTCTTATCGAGAGGCTTTAGAATTATCGCATTTCGGAGCTAAGGTATTGTATGCCCCATCGGTACAACCTGCCTTTGAAAAAAAGATTCCAATTTACATCAAGAACACCTTTGAACCCGATGCTCAAGGCACGCTAATTCAGGATCTTTCAACCGATAAAAATGCAACTACCGTAAGCGGTATTACTCATTTAGAATCAATTTCTTTGATTAATGTTGAGGGCGCCGGTATGATTGGACGATTCGGATTCGCCAAACGCTTTTTCGAAGCCATAGGTAATGAAAGAATTAATATCATATTAATTACCCAAGCCTCTTCAGAATATTCCTTGTGTGTGGCTGTCGCTACAGAAGATGCACACCGAGCAAAAGCAGTAATCGATCGAGAATTTGCGCTAGAGATCGAGACGCGCAGAATACAGCCGGTAACTGTGGTTTCTGATTTAAGTATCGTTGCGCTTGTAGGAGAGCAAATGAAGAGTCATACTGGAGTAAGCGGCAAGCTCTTTAGTAGTCTGGGAGCCAATAACATCAACATCGTAGCTATCGCACAAGGTTCGTCGGAACGAAACATCTCCTTTGTCATCGAACAAAAGAATGTCAAGAAAGCGCTGAACACTATTCATGAGCGTTTCTTTGAGCGTCAACGAAAGCAAGTAAATCTTTTTGTTGTTGGTGTTGGAACCGTTGGTTCTCGCCTGTTAAATATTCTCAACAATCAAAAAGAGCACTTGCTCGAAAAACTATCGATTGACCTTCGCGTTGTGGGAATTAGCAACTCTAGAACGATGAGTTTCATATCTGGCGGGCATAACCTAGAAGATTGGAAAAAACCACTCGAGTCAGGAAAACCTGCAAGTATAGAGACCTTCATAAGTACCATAACAGAGCTCAATCTACGCAACAGTATTTTTATCGACAATACAGCGAGTGACCTCGTTGCTAACACCTATTATCGCCTATTATCCCAAGGAATTGGAGTCGTTACCTGTAATAAGATAGCGTGCTCCTCAGACCTAGACAATTATAAAACCCTACAGAAAGAAAGTATAAGAGGACAAATTCCTTTCTTCTATGAAACCAATGTAGGTGCAGGATTACC
The DNA here is from genome assembly GCA_002381155.1 of Flavobacteriaceae bacterium UBA3478. Classification (GTDB taxonomy): domain Bacteria; phylum Bacteroidota; class Bacteroidia; order Flavobacteriales; family Flavobacteriaceae; genus UBA3478. The sequence goes on from DFQX01000047.1 coordinate 11,886, forward strand.
CATCATAGATACCCTTAAGAATCTCATTGATTCTGGAGATTCAGTGAACTCTATAACTGCGGTTCTTTCAGGAAGTTTAAATTTCATTTTCGATACGTATAACGGTTCTGAACCTTTTGAATCGATTGTTCGACAAGCAATGACGGGTGGATACACCGAACCAGATCCAAGAATCGATCTGAGCGGTCTCGATGTAAAGAGAAAGCTATTGATCTTGGCGCGAGAGAGCGGTTACCCATTAGAAATTGAAGATATTAAAACTGCTCCTTTTCTCCCTGAAAAGGCTGCAAATGCCACAAATATCGATGCGTTTTTAGACGCCCTGAAAGAGAACGAAGCTCATTTTCAATCGCTCTTTGAGAGTGCTAATAGGAAAGGAAATAAACTAAAGTTTGTGGCCGAGCTTTTTAAAGACGAAAATGATCAACTCATTACGAAAGTCGGGCTAAAAGCGGTCTCCCCTGATTCAGATTACTACAACCTATCCGGCAGTGACAATATTCTGATTCTATATACGGATCGTTACCGATCTCAACCCCTTGTTATTAAAGGAGCTGGTGCTGGAGCAGATGTAACCGCCTCAGGTTTATTTGGGGATATTATTAGAGCAAGCAATCAACGATGAAAAACTCAATACGCATATGGTGTCCTGCTTCTGTAGCTAACATTAATGTTGGATTTGATGCACTGGGCTTTTGCCTTTCTGACGCTGGTGATGAAATTATTGCTGAACGCGTTGATAGCCCTGGGGTTCATCTCGGAGAACTAAAAGGATTCCCTACCCCCAATAAGCCCGAAGAAAATGTTGCCTATGTGGCAGCTAACTCGGTTTATCGAGCTGCCAAAGAACCGAACATCGGAATTCGGTTAAACATCGATAAAAGAATTAAGCCAGGTAGTGGAGTCGGAAGTAGTGCAGCAAGCGCCGTCGGAGCTGCCTTTGCTGCAAATGAGCTACTCGGCAGACCATTTACCAAAGAAGAATTACTGCCCTTTTGCATCGACGGTGAGGCTATTGCCAGTAAAACTAGACATGCTGATAATATCGCTCCGGCACTCTTAGGAGGATTTTGCTTAGTGGTTACTCAAGACGATCATTTGGCAGTAAGTCTAAAAACCGATTTAGATCTACATTACGTAGTTGCGCATCAACAGATCGAGATTAAAACCTCTACTTCGAGAACGGTAATACCTCAAGAGATCCCTTTAGAGACAGCGATCAAACAATGGAGTAATCTCGGAGGCTTTACGGCTGCTTTGTTCAAAAACGACAAAGATTTACTCGCCTATTGTGCGAAAGACTTTGTGGTAGAGACTCACCGAAAGTCACAAATTCCTCACTTTGATGAATTGAAAGAATTAGCAGTGGCTAATGGGGCTTTAATTTTTGGGATTTCTGGCTCAGGACCCTCGGTATTTGCCTTATGTGAAAGTGACCAAAACGCAAAGGCAGTCAAGGAATCCTTTGATCAGCTTTTGACTAAAAAAGAACATGCCTACCATCTGTATTCTGGTAGCGTAGATAAAAAGGGAGTTTATGAACTACTATAATTTAGGTTCACGTTCGATCGTCACTTCCTTTAGTGATGCTGTTATACAGGGGATCGCACCCGACCGATCACTCTATTTTCCAGAGCGAATTCCTCAACTTTCGGCCGATCTTTTAAATGACATCGCTAACGTTCCACTCATTGAATTAGCGATAGAGGCATTGAGCCCTTTCACTTCGCCAGATCTTAGTAAAGAAGAGCTAAGACTAATTCTCGAAAACACCTTAGACTTTGAATTTCCGTTAGTAGAAATTGGTCCCCACTATACTTTAGAATTATTTCATGGCCCTACACTAGCATTCAAGGATGTCGGTGCTCGATTTATGGCGCAATGTCTAGGCAAATTCGCGGGGCAAAAAAACTGGACTTCTAAAACTACGGTTCTTGTAGCGACCTCAGGAGATACTGGTGGTGCGGTTGCCAACGGATTTCTCGGTGTTGAAGGTGTCGATGTCGTTATTCTGTTTCCTGAAGGAAAAGTAAGTGAGGTACAGGAACTTCAGATGACTACGTTAGGTCAAAATATCACAGCACTTGAAGTTAAAGGAAGCTTTGATGATTGTCAGTCCTATGTAAAGTCAGCTTTCGTTGATAAGGATCTAATCAGTCACAGAAGACTTACCTCTGCAAACAGCATTAACGTAGCGCGCTGGTTACCTCAAATGCTTTATTATTTTGCCGCTTATCAAAACTTGAGAAATCTTGGAGACTCAAGAACACCGGTATTTTCAGTTCCTTCAGGGAATTTCGGAAATATTTGTGCAGGGATGATGGCTAAAGAAATCGGGTTACCCCTAGAACGTTTTATCGCTGCAACTAATATCAATGATACCGTAGTTCGCTATTTAAGTAGCAAGGTCTACGAACCTAAACCTACCACTCCTACCCTCTCTAACGCAATGGATGTTAGTGATCCCTCTAACTTTATCCGAATCGAAGAATTGTTTAAAAAACAAGAACTAGAACGCGTTATTAACGCTTACCGTTTTGACGATTCCCAAACATTGGAGGCAATGAAACACCTTTTCAAGGAGTACGGATATGTCGCCGATCCTCATGGGGCTATTGGCTACTTAGGCTTAGAAGCTGACCCTATTGATTCTTCTTCAGAAGTCGGTATTTTTCTTGAAACCGCTCATCCAGTGAAGTTCGATGGAGCAGTGAAAAAGGCTATCGACAAGGATGTGGTAGAGCCCGAGAGTGTAAAACGATTACATTCTCTTGAAAAAGTTTCGAAAAAAATAGAATCATATACTGATCTCAAAGACTTATTAAGCAGTAATTAATCGCTAATTTTAGACAAAATTTAGTGATGAAGAAAACTGCACTTTACGATAAGCATGTAGCCTTAGGTGCCAAAATGGTTGAATTCGCCGGATTCCAAATGCCGGTTTCTTATGAAGGTATTCAATTAGAACACAAAGCAGTACGAGAAAATGCTGGTGTATTTGATGTATCGCATATGGGCGAGTTTTTCATCGAAGGCCCAAAAGCTCAAGAATTATTAAATCGAGTATGTAGTAACGATACTGAAAAGCTCAAAATTGGTGCCGCTCAGTACAACTACTTTCCGAATTACGATGATGGAATTGTTGACGACTTAATCGTTTATAAGATAGATGAAGAGAAATTCATGCTAGTGGTGAATGCCTCTAACATTGAAAAAGACTGGGCTCATATTAGTAAAGAAAATGAATCTATTGGTGCATTACTTAGAAATGAGTCTGACAACTATTCACTTCTTGCAGTTCAAGGACCAAAGGCAGCTGAAATACTACAATCCTTTACCTCATATGACCTTAGCAGTGTTCCCTTTTATCACTTTATTGAGGGGTCTCTTTCTGCAATCAATGAGCTTATTATTTCAGCGACCGGTTACACAGGGTCAGGAGGCTTTGAGATCTATTGTAAAAATGATACCATCGATGCACTCTGGGACCTGATTATAGAAGCCGAGATTAAACCGATAGGTCTTGCCGCAAGAGACACCTTACGTTTAGAAATGGGTTACTGTCTCTATGGTAATGATATTGATGAAACTACTCATCCGATCGAAGCAGGTCTAGGTTGGGTAACTAAATTCAATCATGATTTCGTCAATAAAGAGAAGATCGAGAAAGACAAAGAACAAGGGGTTGCTAATCGATTGGTCGGTTTTAAGATGATTGATAAAGGAATTCCAAGACACGACTATGAAATCTGCGATGAAGAAGGCACAAGAATCGGACGAGTAACTTCAGGTACCAGTTCTCCTTCTTTAGGTTATGGTATTGGTCTTGGTTATGTAACCACCAATAAGGCAGTGGCTGGTTCCAAAGTATTTATTCAGGTACGCAACAAATCCTTAGAGGCTGAGGTAGTTAAACTGCCCTTTTACAAGGTTTGATGAATAAACATCGGATATTAATTCTAGGGGGTAGTGGCTTCATTGGCCAAAAACTCTACAAAGAATTAAGTCCCTTCATCGATTCCTACGCTACCTTTTGTCATCATCAAGAATTCGAGAACAATCATCGATTCTTTTCCTTTGATGTGAGTGAAGACGACATTGTACCCCTATTAGATGAGATTAAGCCCACCCAAATTATCTCGCTACTAAGAGGACCTTATGCACATTTAGTATTAACTCATAAGCACATTATTGAATGGCTAGGCAGTCATAAAGCTCAAATTATATTCATGAGCTCTGCGAATGTTTTCGATGCGTATACTCAGTTCCCGAATTATGAAAATGACAAGACCCTTTCGGTGAGTCCGCAAGGAAAATATCAAATCCAGATTGAAAACAGTCTAATGAAATTGCCCGAACGCAAATGGACTATTCTGCGCGTTCCTATGATCTTTGGAAATCAGTCTCCTAGACTACAAGAATTAAAATCTCAGATCCTGCAAGGTGAAGCGATCGAGGTATTCCCCAACTTATCGTTGAATGTAAATTTTGCAGACAAATTAGCGCAGCAAATTCATTACATCATCAATCGAAACAAGAAAGGGATACTGCATCTCGGCAGCAGAGATCTTTGCTTACATGAAGACTTTATTCGAAGCTTAATTGATCGACTGGGCAACTTTCACCCAACCTTAAAGCGAGTGTATACCACCAATGATATCCGTTATTCAGCTGTAATTGCCAAAGACAGACCCCTGCCTAAGTACCTTCAATTCGACGTTAATGATGTAATAAGGCATCATCACCCTATTTAAAGGATAGGCAATTTTATTACTTTTGTTTTCGAAATAAAATCACCGAAATGGGAAGAGCGTTTGAATTTAGAAAGGCTAGAAAAATGAAGCGTTGGGCAGCAATGTCTAAAGCCTTTACTAGAATTGGGAAGGATATTGTGATTGCTGTAAAAGAAGGTGGACCAGACCCAGACAGTAATGCAAAACTACGTGCGGTAATACAGAATGCAAAGGCGGCAAATATGCCTAAGGATAATGTAGAAAGAGCCATCAAACGAGCTACAGATAAAAACTTAGGTGATTTTAAAGAGATCTTATACGAAGGATATGGCCCTCACGGTATTGCCGTACTCATCGAAACAGCTACTGATAATTCAACGCGTACCGTTGCTAATATTCGTAGCTACTTCAATAAATGTAACGGTAGCCTGGGCACCTCAGGATCTGTTGAATTCATGTTCGATCATACCTGTAATTTTCAAATTTCAGCAGAAGGAATTGATCCTGAAGAGTTAGAGCTTGATCTTATCGATCACGGTGTAGAAGAGGTCTTTCAAGATGAAGACTCACTGATGATCTATGCTCCTTTTGAGGCTTTTGGCGCGTTACAGAAGGAACTCGAAAATCGCGGAATCGAAATTCAATCTTCAGGTTTTGAACGAATCCCACAGGTAACTAAAGAGCTTACAGAAGAACAAGCTGCTGACATCGAAAAACTACTCGAAAAAATCGAGGAAGATGATGATGTTCAGAACGTGTACCACACTATGAAAGAATAGGAAGAACCTCGAGTAATTCCTTAGCATCTGAAAGGGTCAAAAAGTCAGCCTCCTCAGCTCTCTCTTTCGACACCTCTTCGTGAGCCCATGTGGTATGAAACGGTATATGTATGGCCTGTGCCCCGATTTCAATAAGTGGAAGTACATCAGACTTTAAGCTATTTCCGACCATCAGAAATTCAGCGGTTTTGATCTGCAAATGATCGAGTAAATGTTTGTATTTCTCTGGGGTTTTATCGCTCATCACCTCCACATGGTGAAAGTATTCGCTGAGTCCTGAAGCTTCTAATTTTCGTTCTTGATCGAGTAAATCTCCTTTGGTAAGCACAATCAACCGATATTTTTTCGACAGTTTTTCAAGTACTTCTTTGATATGAGGAAGCAGTTCGACCGGATGTGCAATCATTTCCTTTCCCATCGCTAGAATTTCTTGCAAGACTTTAGGTGAGACCTTTCCATTAGAAAGTTCTAAGGCCAATTCAATCATAGACAACATAAAGCCCTTGATACCATATCCGTAAACGGGAAGATTCTGCATCTCTTTTTTAAAAAGCTCCTGATCTACCTTATTCTTGGTTTCAAAACGCTCTAATAGAGTGGCGAAACGCTCTTCTGTATCTCGAAAATAGGTTTCATTAACCCAAAGAGTATCGTCTGCATCAAATGCTATGGTTTTTATTTGATCAAAATTCATGAATTCAACTTCTTGAAATTTGCAACAGCGTCTTCTAAATCAGCTCTAGTATCGATGCCTGGTGCATCCACAGAGGTTTCGATCATCTGTAATCGTTTACCGTGCTCTAAGTAACGAATAGCTTCAATTTTTTCAGCTCGCTCCAGCGGCCCCATAATTAACTTGGGAAATTCTAATAGTGCCGATCTTCTAAAGGCGTATACCCCTTTGTGTTTATAGCAACGTATCGTGGGGCTAGGATCTCGATGAAACGGGATAGCTAACCGAGAAAAATAGAGCGCCTTACCGGTTAAATCAGTGACTACTTTGACCACATTGGGATTGTCAATAGATGTCTTATCGGTTATCGCGACCATCAGCGAGGCTAAATCAATAAGCTGCTCGTGATCTTCTCTAAAGCACGTAATGAGTTCCCTTAACGAGTTACTATCTATAAAAGGCTCATCACCTTGAACATTGATAATGATATCGGCCTGCACTCCTTCAGCCGCCTCTGCGATTCGGTCACTTCCCGTTTCATGATCTTTTTGACTTAGAATCGTTAGCGCGCCGTGTCCCTCAGTGAGTGTGGCAATTTTCTTACTATCTGTTACTACAATTACTTCATCAAAGAGTCCTGTTGCCTTAACAGCTTCGTAGGTACGTAAAATGACCGGTAAACCGCATAGGTCTAAAATCATTTTTTCGGGAAGCCTAGAAGAAGCCAGGCGAGCCGGTATCATAGCGACTACTTTCATAGGGGATAATTATTCATTAAAATAACGATTTTCAAAACCGATCAAAAATAGTTTTTCAGTGGCTCTTGTGAAGGCTGTGTATAACCATCGAAAATGTCCTTCATCAAAACCATCAGGGGCATAGGGCTGTTCCACAAAAACGCGAGACCATTGGCCCCCTTGCGCTTTATGACAGGTCATGGCGTAAGAGAATTTCACCTGAAGGGCATTAAACTCTGGATTGTTTTTCACCCCCATATAACGCTTGTATTGCGAGCTAAGATGCGCATAGTCTTCTGATACCTTTTGATAAAGGGTATTCGAATCTTCATAAGTCAGTGATGGGCTGTCACTTGATAATGTATCTAAAAGTAATACGGTATCAAATGAAGCCATTTCGGGATAATCAACCATCCGCACTTCTACCTTGGCAAATTGAAAATCGTAACGCTCATAAAATTTGTGAATACGTAAAACTTCGATTAAATCTCCATTCGCAATAAAAGAGGCTGCACTAAAACTGTCGATCCAGAAATAATTGTTTTTAACCACCATCAGTTGATCTCCGGGAGAAAGCTTCTCTTCTAGAAGTAAAACTCTCGATCGGATGTTCTGATTATACAGGTTAGCCCTTTTATTTGACCTAACGATAATTGTGGTACCGCTCACCCCTACCTCTCTATAAGCATCCTCTAGAGCTTCAAGCATCTCACCTCCACTGAGTGGTCGAATGACATCATCAAAGTTACCTACCTCTAATTTTAAATCATCAAAGTAGGTTTGTCCCAATTGTGAACGTAAATGGGTGGCATTATGCAGAACCCCACTACCCCGTTCTTGTCGAACAACATCGGTAAGGGTTGCTGAAAAAACCTCCTTCATTGCGCGCATTCCCATAAAATTATCATTAAGCGCAATACTCTCTTCAGATTGAACAGGGGGCAACTGGGCGGTATCTCCGATTAGAAGTAAAGAGCAATTCTTTCCACTGTACACATATTTCAATAGGCTCTCTAACAAAGAATCACTCGAAAAAGAAGCGCGTTCTCCAAGGTCATCTGACAACATCGATGCCTCATCTACAATAAAAAGAGTTTGTGTGTGTTTATTTGGGGCCAAAGTGAATTGAATTCCCTTTCCGCGGATCGATTTTGGGAAAAAAATCTTTTTGTGAATAGTATAGGCTGGGCGCGAAGTGTATTGACTGATCACCTTGGCAGCTCTACCTGTTGGTGCTAATTGCACTGTTTTCATCCCCGTTTCAAGTAATACCTTATTCAAGGTATTGATAAGAGTGGTCTTACCAGTTCCAGCGTACCCGCGGAGTATAAACAATCTATCCGACTGATTTTCAGATAAAAAAGAAGCTAGACGTTCAAATGCTTTTTCCTGTGAATAAGTGGCAGTAAAAGGAAATTTAGAACGAAAAAGTTGAATAAAACGGTCAACCGACGCAGAGGTGTTCATAAGTGCAAGATATCACCCTTTTCATTCTGTCACCAAAATCTTTAGTGATTGAAAAAAAATTGTAGATTTGTTTCCGTTCGAAACCAAAAATTTAAACGATGAAAACCGGAATAAAAGCAGTTCTTTATATCATTTCTGTAGTGTTAGCCTACCTAATTTATCTTTCGGTAATGGCACCTATCACTTTTAATAAAAACCGTGAAGAACGTTTTTCAACGGTTATCGAAAAACTTAAAGACATACGCGATGCTCAGGTAGCTTACAGAACCGTTAATGGTGAGTTTGCCAAAGATTTTGAAACTCTTATTAGTTTCATTGACACGGGAGTTTACACCATTACTCAACAGAAAGACTCTTCTTTCATGAGATACAATCGAGTATACCGTATTGATATGCAGGTAGACACCGTAGTTGTAGATACTTTAGGTACCGTGGCGGTTAAGGATTCTCTATTCAAAGGAGATGATAGCTACAAAACTCTATTTAGCGTTCCTTACGCTCAGAACGGAGAGCGCTTTGAAATGAAAGCAGACGTTGTAAACAAACAAGGATTCGACGCTCCTGTATTTGAGGCATCTGTTAAGAAAGACGTTGTTCTTTACGATCAGCCGAAAGATCTTTTAGCTCGTGAAAACGTGCACAACAGTATCGAGGAGGTCAATGGAAACACCATTAGAGTGGGTTCACTAACTGATGTAAGTACCTCTGGAAACTGGCCTTCTATCTACGACAAGAAGAAAAACAATTAATACCTCTTGTCTTTGACCTATCCAAAGTCAACAGATCAAACGATATCCATCCACATCACAACGGATGGATATCGTTTTTTTAGCACTAAACGAAATCTATCATTTAAGGGGTTATTTAACGAACAATCTCTGCTTGAAGGATTTAATAAGTTCATCGATGAACACGAGGATAGTAATTCCTTAAAACTAATCTACACCGGCACTAATACACTGGTAGCCGAAGAACTTTTCAAGAAAGATAAAGCCGCCAACTACCTGAAATTTCAGCTTAGAGCCCCTTATCAATCGGCCTATAACGAAATTAGATCAGCTGGTATTTACAATGTTTTTGAAAGTAATACAGACCTCGAGGCAGAACTTCAAGCAAAAGGAATAGACCTTACGATTTCGCACAGTGCCACAGAGCTTGTGAAGCGTGCCTTAGCTACACCAGATAAGTCTCAGGTTCGCATGGTGGGTGTTTTTCACGAGAAACATTTTGAAGTAGTCGTTCATAAAGGATCAGAACTATATGGTTACCACCAGTTCCCTATCGTAAATGCCGAAGAAGTAAATTATTATCTATTACTCATTTATTCACAAACCCCTGAGACGAAAGAAGGTTTCGATCTAATTTTCTACGACTGTCATTCAAATTATGGCAGAGAAGCGGTTAAAAAAATTGCTGAATGGAATGATGATTTGCAATACATCACTGAAATTTTTCCATTCATATAAAAGGTTTTGAGAATTATTTCAGGTACACATAAGGGTCGTAAAATATCCGCTCCAAAAAATCTTCCTGTAAGACCTACCACTGATCGAGCAAAAGAAGGACTATTCAGCGCACTATCACATCGAGTAAATTTCATAGAAATCAGCGTCTTAGATTTGTTCAGTGGTACGGGCAATCTCTCTTATGAATTTAGCTCAAGAGGCAGTACAAGAGTTGACGCCGTAGATGCCCATCGTGGGGCTTGTCAATTTATTAATAAAACCTCTGATTCGTTAGGTTTCAGTATTAGAACCATTTGTTCTGATGTGTTTAAATTCATTTCAAAAAGCACTCAGCCTAATTATGATCTAGTAGTTGGAGACCCTCCATATGATATTGGGGAAGACAAGTATTTAGAGCTCATTAATCGAATTACCACTCAGCCATCATTGCTTAACGAATCAGGTATTTTGATTTTAGAGCACGCTTCAAATTTGTCCTTTGACAATCATCAGTGCTTTGAGATGAAAAAAAAATATGGAAGTAGCACCTTTAGCTGGTTTGAAAAAAAAGCAGGCCGTAAGCCGGATTCTGTCTAGCCCTGTCATTTATCTAGGAATCCAATTACTCAGATTCTCGAACCGCCTACCCTCCAATATCGAACGTGCCGCTCTCAAGCATTGGTTTACATGGCGTTTCACCGCGTAGAGTTTACCTGGTTTCACTACAGCCGAACTGTACTTGCTTTCTGTTGCACTTGTCCTCACCTCACGGTGGACGGGTGTTACCCGCTACGCTGCACTGTGGTGTCCGGACTTTCCTCTTTATCTTAAAGGATAAAGCGACAAGGTGGCCTGCTTTAGATCGTAAAAGTAGCATTATTGTTAATAATTCAAGGACTAGAAGCCTTTGAAGTTCATAAATGATCGCTCAACGAAACTTATATTTGTGTATATGGAATCTTTCGTTGTTTCAGCGTTAAAATATCGTCCTAAAGAATTTTCTGAAGTGGTTGGTCAAGAATCAATTACTAAAACTTTAGAAAATGCTATCGCCAATAATCGTTTAGCCAATGCGCTTCTATTTTCTGGGCCAAGAGGAGTTGGTAAAACCACCTGTGCCCGAATCTTAGCACATAAAATCAACGAACAAAGTCTTGGAGACAGCGCCGACAATGATTTTAGCTTCAACATTTTTGAACTAGACGCAGCATCGAATAACTCGGTGGACGATATTCGGTCTCTAATCGACCAAGTTCGAATTCCACCTAGAATTGGCACGCACAAAGTGTATATCGTCGATGAGGTTCACATGCTCAGTACAGCAGCCTTTAATGCTTTTTTAAAGACTCTAGAAGAGCCTCCTAAACACGCTATTTTCATTCTAGCGACCACAGAAAAACACAAAATTCTACCCACCATCTTATCTAGATGCCAGAGCTATGACTTTAAACGTATTGGTACTAAAGACATGGCAAATCATTTAAGAACTATCGCCGAGGACCAAAATGTCGAAGTGGAAGAAACTGCACTTCACATGATTGCTGTTAAAGCCGATGGGGGACTTCGTGATGCACTTTCTTTGTTTGATCGACTAATTAGTTTTGGTGGGAATAAATTGACAGCAGAAGATGTCAGTAAGCATCTAAACCTCCTAGACTTCAATAGTTTTTTCGAACTCACCAATAGTCTTTTAGAAAAAGATACCCGATCAATACTATTACAGCTGGATGAACTCATTAATGCCGGTTTTGATGCACAATTAATCATCTCAGGCCTAGGAGCTCACTTTAGAAACCTACTCGTAGCACAGAAAGAAGAGACTATCGCACTCTTAGATAGTTCAGAAGAACTAGTTCCAATGTATAAAGAACAGGGATCTAGATGTACTATCGAATTTTTAATTGAGGGCATCGAGATTACTACTAAAGCTGATGCCGCCTATCGAGCAGCTAATAACAAGAGACTACTGATCGAACTCAGCCTACTTCAAATTGCTGGATTCTCAAATTCGGCTGAAAAAAAAAAGCCTAGCCTAATCCCAGTTAATGAGGTGAATGAAAGCACCTCTGCAGCTTTATCGATAAAAAATCAACCTCCCGTTGATTCTATTGAAAATAAAGTCGTTAAAGAAGAATCGGGTGAATCGAGTGTTGAGGAAGAAACCATCTCTATTCCAGACACAACTCCTAATGTGGCTATCCGCATTGAAAAACCTTCTTTAGGTAATTCTGTTTCAGGATTATCTCTTGCTGCAATACAGAAAAAGAAAGAAATTAAGCAAAGGCAAGAAGAAGCCAATAAAATAGCTGGACCTGAGTCTATTGAGCCTTTCACATTAGAAGACATTCAAGTTTACTACGACCAATACGTTGTTAGTCTTGAACAAAAAGGTAAGAAAATACTGGCCTCTAATCTTCAAATCGCTACCATTGATTTAATTGATTCTGAGACACTACGAAGTACGGTTCCGAACAATACGATTCGTAGAGAAATTGAACAAGAAAAAGAGGCACTTCTTATCTTCTTAAGAAAACGAACGAAGAACGACCGTATCCAATTACAAGTAGAAGTTTTAGAAACAGAGAACTCTGAAAACTTCATTTATACTCCAGAGGAAAAACTAGAGCACTTGATCTCTAAATACCCTGCCGTAGCAGAACTAAAACAAAAATTCTCCTTAGACCTATAATTATGCTTGGATTAAAATTACCCACTGACCCAAGATGGGTGAATATCGTTGAAAAAAATATTGAAGAGATCCTTACTGATCATGCCTATTGTGAGCAAAAGGCTGCGAGCACTGCTATTTCTATTATTATAGGTTTTCCTGACCGTTCAGAACTAGTCAAAGAAATGACTGCGCTAGTACGAGAAGAGATGGGGCATTTCAACATAGTGCATGAGAAAATCGTCGAAAGAGGTTGGAAACTCGGTAGAGAACGTAAAGATGAATATGTTATCGAATTGATGAAATTCTTTCCAAAAGGAGGAAGCAAGACTACTCATCTAGTTCACAAGTTGTTGTATGCTGCTCTTATTGAAGCAAGAAGTTGTGAGCGGTTTAGGCTGCTTTCTGAAAATATTGCAGATAAAGAATTAGCCGATTTCTACCGTAACTTAATGGTAAGTGAAGCGAATCATTATACCATGTTTCT
>DFQX01000047.1:25241-28134 GCA_002381155.1 Flavobacteriaceae bacterium UBA3478
GAGGCAGAGATTATGGCCAATCTTGGTAAGAAAGAAACGATGCACGGTTAATGGTCTAACTTCTTACGGTAGTAGTCGTACATATCAAACTGAGATCGGATAGCAACTTTTTTATTCTTGCGATAAGCATTGTCTTGTTTAGCCGTAAAACGTCTACCCTTAATATTGTCATTCCAGCTCATCTCAAAACCATCAATCACCTCTTGCTTGAGATCTTCCTGATAAATCGGCACTCCGACCTCTACCCTATTTTCAATGTTTCGGGTCATCCAATCCGCAGAGGATATGTACACTTTTGAATCGCCTCCATTTTCGAAAATAAAAACGCGCGGATGTTCCAAAAACTTATCGACTACACTGATGGCTTCAATATTCTCACTTTGTCCCTTAACTCCAGGTACTAAACAGTTAATTCCTCGAATAACCATTTTTATTTTTACCCCAGCTTGACTCGCTTGGTAAAGGCGATCAATCATCTTGTAAGAGGTGAAGCTATTCATCTTAATTCTTATCGATGCCGGCTTCCCTGCTTTGGCATTTAGAATCTCTTGTTGAATTAAACGTGTAAAGGTGCTTTCTGTGTAGTGAGGAGAAATAATTAGATGCTTGTATTTTCTAACTCTATAGGTAGTAGTTAAAAAATCAAATACCTTTTCTACTTCAGTGAGTATTCCTTTATGCGAGGTAAACAGAGTGTAATCGGTATATATTTTTGCCGTCGATTCGTTGAAATTACCGGTGCTAATAAATCCGAAATATTCTAAAGATCTCGGTTTGGTTTCTCGGGTGATCATGCAAATCTTGGAGTGTACCTTTAGGCCGCGAATACCAAAGATTAGATTAATCCCAGCCTCTTTAAATTTATTCGCATAATCAATATTTAATTGCTCGTCAAAACGTGCCTGAAGCTCAATCTGAACGGTTACCTTTTTGCCGTTTTTAGCTGCATTAATCAGAGCGGCAGCTACTTGAGAGTTTTTTGCTAGTCGATAAATAGTAATCTTGATTTCCTTAACCTTAGGGTCTAGCGCGGCTTCTTTTAAGAATCGAATAACATACCCATAATTCTGGAATGGGGTATACATGAGATAGTCTCTCTTTCGAATCTGATCGAAAAGGCTACTCTCCATCTCAAAACCCGCTATAGGTAAAGGATCAATTCGCTCATACTGCAATTCAGATCTTCCAAAGTTAGGAAAGCTCATGTAATCACGTCGGTTATGATAACGACCTCCCGGAATCACACTATCGGTATTCTCTATATCAATTTTCTTTTTTAGAAAAGTAAGTGTATCTAGTTTAATTCGTTTATCATAGACAAATCGAACGGGATCGCTAATTTTTCGATTACTAACCGAGGTAGATATCTTTTCTACAAAGCTTTTTTCAAGATCATCGTCAATATCAAGCTCTGCATCTCGAGTAATCTTTATCATATGTGCCTCGATTTCATCGTAATCAAACATGAAGAAAATTCGATCAAGACAATGTCTGATAATATCATCCAGTACCATTACGTAGTTCTTACCTTCTTTTTTGGGTAGCACTACGAAACGATCTAAGCTATTTGGAATTTCTATTAAGGCATATCTTATCGATACCTCTTTATTATTCTTAGAACCTCCGGTGTTGTTGTATTTTTCTAAGCGAACCGCTAAATATGCAGCGGTTTCTTTAAGCATAGGAAAACCGTCGATACTGTGAAGATCAATGGTGATTAATTCAGGATTAACATTATACAAAAAGTAGTCTTCAACAAATGATTTTTGGTCTTCTTGAAGTTCTGATTCGTTAATCAAATAAATCTCGTGATCCTTTAATTCCTCAGTAATATCCTTCAGAATTTTCATACTTCGAGACTGAGATTTAATCGTCAAGGCAGTAATCTGTGCTAATAAATCAGTGGCTTTGGTTCCACCGAGCAATTGCTTCCCAGTCGGATCATTATCGACCACCCGCTTAACCGTGGCATATCTAACCCTGAAGAACTCATCTAGATTGTTGCTAAAGATTCCCAAAAAACGAATACGATCAATGATAGGAACTCGTTTGTCAGCACTTTCCTGCAAAACTCGTTCGTTAAACTGAAGCCAGCTAATTTCACGATTAATATATTGATACTTCGAAGAAGACATAAATAGGGATTAAAGGGGTAATATACGCTTTAAGGAGCTAATCGTACTGAAGACCAAGACTTATTCTCGTAATCATAACGAATTCGATCATGAAGTCGGTTCTCTCTCCCTTGCCAGAATTCAAAGTGCTCTGGAACAAGCAGGTATCCGCCCCAATGATCGGGACGTTTTGGCAATTCGGTTTTAAATTGCTCTTGAGCCTTTTTTAAAGCATTCTCTAAAAAAACTCTATCCGAAATCACCTCGCTTTGAGGTGAAGCCAAAGCTCCAAGACGACTACCTAAAGGTCTAGAGTTAAAGTAAGTGTCAGAATCTTCAGCAGAAATCTTTTCAACCTTTCCTTCAATAATTACTTGACGCTCCTGAGAAGCCCAAAAGAAAGAAATACAAGCGAATGGATTTTCTTCGAGAGCTTGACCTTTTTTGCTCTTATAATTAGTGAAAAACACAAATCCTTGAGTATTGAATTCTTTAAGGAGTACAACACGAGTACGAGGCTTCATATCCTTGCCAACCGTAGAAAGCGACATCGCATTGGCCTCCTCTATTTTTGCATCATTATCAGCCTCTTCAAACCAGATTTTAAAAAGCTCAAATGGTGACGCTTCAAGTTGCGATTCATCGAGTGATGATTTACTGTAGTTTTTGCGATAGTTCGCTAAATCTTTTTCGGCCATGGAAATTCAAATAATTCGTGATCATCAGAGAGAAGAATCTCACCACTGCTAAAATGATTCAAAGCTTCTAACCTGAAGAGA
>DFQX01000059.1 GCA_002381155.1 Flavobacteriaceae bacterium UBA3478
GCTACATCAATCTACTTCAAGACGTTGATCTAGTTATGAAAAAAGGGAAAGTATATGTTCAAAAATAAACTCTTACTTCTTATCATTACTGGCTGTCAATACCTCAGTGCCCAACAAATCGTATTTCTCGGTAACCTTCAAGACGCGGGTGCTCCACAGTTCAACTGTGACAAGAGTTGTTGTATTGTTGAAAGACCTAATGAATTTGTAGCAAGCATTGGGGTCTATTCAGGAGAAGAAGCTTTTCTTTTTGACGCAACTCCAGACTTCACGCATCAAGCTAGTTTTCTGCAGAAACTTTCTAAAACTAAGCTCTCAGGAATTTTTCTAACACATGCTCATATGGGGCACTATACCGGGCTAATACATATTGGCAGAGAGGCTTCTAATGAAATTTCACTAGATGTTTATGCCATGCCTCGAATGGCTGATTTTCTTGAAATGAATGGTCCTTGGGATCAACTCGTTGAGCTTGATAATATTAAAGTAAAGAGGCTAAGAGGGCCTGAGAATCTAAAAACGATTTCAGTGACTCCAATACAGGTTCCTCATCGCGATGAATATTCTGAAACGGTCGGATACCTTATCAAAGGCACGAACAAAACCGCCTTTTACTTGCCAGATATCGACAAATGGAACGTGTGGAACCAATCAATAATCGATCTCATACAATCCATTGATTATGCGATCATAGATGGCACCTTCTTTGCTGAAGGAGAGTTAGAACGACCCATGTCTGAAATCCCACATCCGTTTATCAGTGAAACGATCGCCCTCCTAGATTCATTACCAAAAGCTGAAAAAAACAAAGTCTGGTTCACCCATTTCAATCATACCAATCCTGTGCGTGATAAGAATCACCCCACCAGGCTAAAACTCGAAAAAAAAGGATACCACTTCGCTGAATTTGCTCAAGAAATAAGCCTAAATTAAAAGCTTATTACAACCAACAATACATGAAACGATTAAGTACTATTCTCCTAGCTAGTCTATTTCTAACGGCCTGTAGCAGCGATTCTACCGAAACTCCAGACACGAATAATAAAGGAGGCAATGAGCCTCCGATTGATCAGGGAACTAGTTCTTACGCAGACAACAATCCGCTCAATGATGTGCTCTTACAAGGATTTTGGTGGGATAGTTTTAACGACTCAAAGATTGGATCACAATCGTTCTATCAATTTCTAGAAAGCAAAGTAGTTGCACTTTCAAATGCCCATATTGATGGCATTTGGTTGCCACCCGTGAGCGAAGGTGAGGGTATGGGCTATCACCCCCGAAGGCTATTTGATTTTAATTCGCTTCATGGGAGTAGAACTCAATTAGAATCACTTTTAAGCACCATGAAATCAAGAGAAATGCATGGAATTGCTGATCTCGTTTTTAATCATAGAGTAGGAACCTCGACTTGGACAGACTTCACTGAGCCCGCTTGGTCTTGTGAATCGATTTGCGTCGATGATGAAGGATTTACTAACCCCGATGCTTTTGGAACAAAGCCTTGCGGCCCTGAAGATGAGGGTCTTGGATGGGGAGGAGCTAGAGACCTCAACCATCAAAGTGAAGAAGTTCAAAACGGACTTAAAGACTATTTGCAGCGCCTTAAAGGTCTTGGGTTCGACTCATGGCGCTATGACTTTGTCAAAGGCTTCCCAGCGAAGTATGTAGGGGAATACAACGCCTCTACCTCTTACTACATTACTATTGGAGAGTTTTGGGATGGTAATCTTCAAGAAGTAAAAAAATGGATTGATGCAACCTCAGCTACAGCAACCTCAGCAACAACAAGTGCTTCAAAAGCCTTCGATTTCGCCCTCAAATACAAACTGAAAGAAGCGCTCATCGATCAAAATTTCGATCGTCTAAAAGAGGGTCATTCCTTAGCTTCAATCGGATACGGATCTAAATCAATCACCTTTCTCGACAATCACGATACTGGGTGTATCAACAGAGGAGATTGTGACAACCTATACAGCAGCTCTTTGAATCATATCAAAAATGGATATGCTTACCTACTCACACACCCTGGAATCCCAATGGTTTGGGGGTATCATTATTTTTTTACCGACACTTCTGGCAATCTTCAATCAGAAATTAACGACCTAATCGCTATTCGAAAAGCAGCAGGGATAACCGCTGAAAGCACCGTCGAAGTTATCACCACCGTTAATGGCTCTGGCGGCTATTATGTCGCCTCCATAGACAATAAACTACTTGTTAAAATCGGCCCCGGAAGTTACTCAGCGCCAAGTGGATGGAATGCGATTAAATCACAACCAGGTTACACGATCTGGGAAAAATAGAAAGATCAAAGTAATGAATGGGGATTCTATTCTTTTGTGGGTGTTACAGGATTCGAACCTGTGACCTCTACCCTGTCAAGGTAGCGCTCTAAACCAACTGAGCTAAACACCCTATAGAAGCGCGAATTTACAATGAAAGAACTTGAATTCACCGAATAGCATCAAAAATAAAATGTAAATAAAACTTGACATTATCCAAAAAAATAATTACTTTTGTAAAACAAACTTTACAAAATGAAAGAAGAACGTAAGAAAAGAATTACCCAATTAGCGATATGGACTTGGACCTGGGTTGCAACTTTAGCCTTAGCCACTTTCGGTCCTGAATTTATTTGGTCAGAAGATAGTCCTTTAACTATTATTTCGATAGTGCTGAACTTTCTAAATGGGGCCTTAATGATATGGGCGAACCGAAATCTGTACAATCACTACGATGAACTAGAGCGAAAAATTCACCTCGAAGCAATGGCACTCACCCTAGGAGTTGCAGTTATCGTTGGCTTAACTTATTCCCTTTTAGATCAGAAAAACATCATTGAGACTGATGCGGAGATTGGTATTTTGGTTGGTATTATCGGTATTACCTACGGGGTTGCCATGGGTATTAATACAAAGCGTTACTCATGAATAACCGAGTCAAAGAACTTAGAAAAGAAAAGGGTTTAACCCAAGAAGATCTAGCAGAGGTTATCGGTGTTTCAAGACAAACTGTGAATGCGATTGAAAAGCAAAAGTTCGATCCGAGTTTGAATACGGCATTTAAAATGGCAAAGCTATTTGAGCTTCCGATTGAATCAATATTTCTTGGTGAAGATTAGTCAGTAGGTTTAATTGCGATTTGTTTAAAGACAATTTTACCATAATCTTCAGACTCGAATACGACACCTAACTTGGTACTGCTTAATTGAATGATATCGCTGTAGGCCGCAAAACCAGATTCGATAAGCTCTAAAGCATTCCAGTTTCTACCTCGGTCAGAAGACCTCCACAAGGTGAGTTGCTCCCTTTTTTCAGTTGAAGCTGGCCCTAGATGGTAAAGATGATCTGATTTGGGAATGTAGATGATCGATGATTGACAAACAGGGCTCGTTAACTCAGGAACTAATTCGTACTCCTTCCAACTCGTGCCATTATCTAAGCTTCGAGCAATCATCTTCGAATGATCTCTATTATTCTGCATACGAACGAGTAACAAAAGTTCATTCTCTGGTAACTCAACTGCCATAGCTTCGTTCGAAGAGGGTGCCGTCAAATCTTCCGTAACCTCCCAAGACTTACCAAAATCATCAGAGTAAATACCGTAAGACCGATAATCAGCAAAATTTTCTTGAGGATCACCCAAAGAATGATTCGCTGGCAGATAAATCCTACCCTTTTTAGATCCCCTAGCGAGCTGAATCGCATGCCCAGGACCCAAGGCAAATGTGCGTGCATCTGCGAATTCAACACTACTGAATCGATCGAAATGTACTTCATTTGAGATGTCAATTGGTTCAGACCAAGACAGGCCAAAGTCAGAAGAAAATTTATAAAACGCTTTGCGTCTTCCGTTTCCTGATCGAGTTTCCCACTCAGATTGAGTGCCTGTATTATAGAAAAGCATCAATCGTCCTTCTGAATACTCAGGATTTAACATATCGATCACCGGGGTAGGATTTCCTGCCTGAAGATTTCCGTTATCCACTACTACTTTTGGCTCAGTCCAGTTTTCTCCTCCATCGCTACTCGTTCGGAGTAAAATATCAACATCTCCAAAATCTCCACATCCTCCTTTTCTTCCTTCAGCAAATGCGTAAAGCTTAGAACCTGAACCAACAATTGCGGGAATCCGAAAGCATTTATATCCAAAGTCTCCAGACTGAAACAACGTCTGATATTGCGCACTTACAGAAGAACAAACAAGAAGTATGAGTAGACTGATTCGCATTTAAATTCGTTTATAAACCTCGGCAAAGGAAACACGACAGCGCTCGCCCCAAATACCGTCATTTCCTTTTCGTATTCCGCACGAAATAATCATATTGATATTTGCCGAACCAGGAAGATTCAGGAGTCGCTTTACTCTACGACTATCAAAGCCTTCCATGGGGCACGTATCATATCCCTTTTCAGCCATTGCCAGCATAAATGTTTGAGCAGCGAGGGCACAAGATTTATGAGCAACCCCGCGCATGTGCGTTTCGGTTACCTCTCTAACTACGGGTCTAAACCATCCCATGACAGTCACAAGCAACCATCTGAACGCACCCATTAGTCGAAAGCAACGACTATAAAGAAAAGGCATAAGCTTACCATAATAGGTCTCTCGAACTGCAATTCGTTTCGCTTTTCGAGCAGCAGGGCTATTTCTATCAATATTACCCTTTTCAAAATTGAGAACGAATTTGGCGCGCTTGCGATGTAAATCTTGACGAGTGACAAACACCACCCACTGATCAGCAGTCGAAGCCGCTGTTTGCCCTAAGCAAGCTTCAGTAATTGCCCCTCGATAACTCTGGTCAGTGATATGAATAAACTCCCATAACTGTAGGTTTGAACTATTGGGTGCAAGGGTAGCCTGTTCCAAACAATCTTTTACCTTATCAGCATCAATGGGTTTTTCATTATCGTAAACTCTAACTGAACGGCGATATTCTAATAGATCTTTTAAACTCATATGAGGTCTTAAAATAAACCAGTAATTTATTCAATAAGAATGAATTGTATCTTGTTATTCCCTAAAGTTGGTTCAGATTATGAATAAAAGAAACTTTTTAAAATCATCGGCTGCCGTTCTTGCCACACCCCTTCTAGGTTCCTTTGATCTAAAGCAAGAGGAATATGACATTCCTCTTTCAACTTTAAATGGAGAGGATCTTTGGAAAAGGGTTCGACAAGATTACTACTTAAAAGAGGACTACATCAATCTAGAGAGTGGTTACTATAATATCATTCCAACTCCCACCTTGAGAAAGGTTAATGAACACCTAGAACGGGTTAATAGGGAAGGGTCTTACTACATGAGAAATCAGCTCGATATCGACCGAGAAAAAGTAACTGAAACGTTGGCTGAATTTGTCGGATGTAACTCAGAAGATTTGGCCATAACGAGAAATACCACTGAATCATTAGATCTTGTGATTTCGGGATATCCTTGGGAGGCCGGAGATCACGCAATTTATGCTGAACAAGATTATGGTGCCATGCAACTCATGTTCGAGCAAATTTCGAAACGATATGGGGTGAATTTAGATGTAGTTTCGGTACCTAATCATCCGCAAGATGACGATGAAATTGTCGCTCTTTACGAGTCGAAAATCACATCAAAGACCAAATTGATCATGGTATGCCACATGATTAATATCACTGGGCAGATATTACCGATTAGAAAAATCTGTGATATGGCACACTCCCATGAGGTCGAAGTTTTGGTTGACGGTGCGCATTGCGTTGGGCACTTTGACTTTAAAATCACAGATTTAAATTGTGATTACTATGGATCAAGTCTTCATAAATGGTTGGCAGCTCCATTAGGTAATGGCTTGCTTTACATTAAAGACGATCATCGACCTAAAATATGGCCTCTACTTGCCGACTACGAAAAAAACCTCAATCAAATGCGGAGATTAAATCATTTAGGTACGCATCCGGCTTATATAACACTGGGAGTAGCAGATGCTATAGACTACCTCAACGATATTGGCATTAAAAGAAAAGAACAACGTCTAAATCAGATTAGACAGTACTGGATGAAAAATCTTCAAGGAGTCGAAAATATTCAAATGAATACCCCTTGGAGCAAGGAAAGAGCCTGCGGAATAGCAAATGTGGGTCTTAGGAATATGAAACCTTCAGAAATGGCAAAAAGGCTCTTTGATGAATTTAATGTTTTTACTGTAGCCATTGATTATGCCAATGTTCAAGGGTGTAGAATTACCCCAAACGTATTTACCACTTTTGACGAATTAGATCGCTTTTCAGAAGCTGTTTTACAACTCGCAAAAGTTTAACTACCCATTATAGACTTCAAGCATCCCCTTGATGAATAAATCGACCTCTTCTGCGGTTCCAGTACTTATACGACACCAATCATAGAATGGAGGAAAAGGTCTACCAATTCTCACCCCCTTAGCTAACATTTCAGGGCCTAATTCCCTGATATCTCTTTTCGAATGAAAAAAG
>DFQX01000083.1 GCA_002381155.1 Flavobacteriaceae bacterium UBA3478
AAGCCCCTTGATAGTTCGATGAAAAGGGCTCCCATAAGAAAGTTTTCTCTTCTTGTTCTACGAGAAGGATGGTTTTGCTACCCGTATGTTCGTGAGCTTCGGTGATCTTGTCATCGGTGTAGTAGGGGAAAAGGGCATGGTCGCTATTAATTCTTCCTGCAGATAACCCTCCAGTACTTGAAATGAACATCCAGTGATCGGACTGACTCACTATACTCATAAAAAATGGACGCATCTCATCGGTGTTCGAGATCTTAAAATATCGCTCTCCGTTGATTTCAACTTCTTCTCCTGTGATTGAACTGTTATTGGTATTTAGAGGCTGATTGCCTAAATAGATGTTCTTTTCCTCTGAATTATTTTTCATTACAACTTTCGTTATTTAAACTTCATTCTATCCTTTGCTTTGGGCGTGCTAGTGCCAAGAGTATGAAATTAGCATTAAATTTGAGTAATTCGAAAAAATCAAACTATACAATAACTCTACACATTTTAAATATATTATTTATATAATATTGATTTTCAGTGTATTGCTAAAAATAACTACTCCATTCTTCCCCTACGTCAGCTATTCATCGATCATAAAACGGTGTATTAGTTAATAAAAGTAAAGATCAAAAAAAAGGGCCCCGTTTGGGACCCTTTTCTATTATCGATAGATTCGATTATAGATTCACTCGTAATGAAGCATTCCAAGTTCTTCCAAATCCGAACCATACAGAGTTGCGAACATCAACTCCATTCCAATTAGTTGCGCTACCATCAGCATGGATGTTGGTGTTTGATTCTGCAATATAAACCGTATCAAATAGGTTGTTGATGTTAATTCTGAAACTAGCGTTGTTGCCGAATAAATCGAAACGCGCTGTCGCTCCTAAATCAACTAAACCGTAAGATGGTAATTGAACTGCTCCTTTATTGTTCGGTGAAAGGAATGCTGAATTAGCAATGCTATAATCAGCATAAAGACCATCAACAAAACGGTAACCAAAATCAAATGAGAAGTCTCCAGCAGTATATTGAACTTCAGTGTAAGTAGTAAACTGAGCGGCATCCCCTACTTTAGCATCTTTGATGTAGATTGTTCCTTCACCAACTAGGTTGTTGTTATCATCAAACACTTCTGAAGTAAAATCTTTGGTGTATCTCCAGTTACCCGCAGAAAGCATTCCTTTGAAACGTAGCGCTGAAGATGCATAGTAAGTTGCTTCAACCTCTAAACCTTCATGTAGTACGTCGATATCCTTGAATTGAGCAGTTCCTGAAACACCACTTTCTAGGTTGAAACCTCTAGAGATGAAGCGGTTACCCCAAGTTGTTGAGTAAAGGTTTACGTTAGCTTTGAAATTTGAAGAAGTATAACCATAACCTAACTCAAAAGAAGTAATTTTTTCGTTTTGAAGATCTGGGTTAATGTTATTTGCGAAACCTGGGAATACTGCATCAAATAATGGCTGACGGCTGATATAACCTGCGTTAAAGAAGGCATTGTTTTGAGCGTCAAAGTTGAAGTTAGCACCTCCCTTAACGTATCCTCCTGGTGAATCATTTTTAGATGATTCTGGGTTACCTACCTGATCGAAGTAATCGATACGCTGGTATTGCTGGTTTGAAATACCTCCTTGAAGTACCGCAGTGAATACATCGTTGTCATTGTATTCGATAAGACCGTTAAGACCAGCCCATTTTACTTTACCGATGTTGTAGTAATCCATTTTAGGTCCACGAATTCCGGTGTCTTTGAAAGGATTTGCCTCTACTAGAGTCTCAATGATTTGACCCGCTGAGTTCTTGTTACCAGTTGAGTAGTAACCGTCAAGGCCCATAAGATCATTAAGTACTCTGTAGTGGTAACCTGTGTAACTTCTTAAATCAACACCAATAGAGTAGTTGAATTTACCTGATTGGATATCTAAAGATGAAATTGCTCCTACCCAATCGTGTGAGTTCATCGATGCACGACGAATCATGATTTCGCGGCTAACCCCATCGTTGCGGAATCCATTAGAACCAATTCTAGCTCCAGTATAACCTGAGATTGATCCAGTGTAAGGTTGTGCATTTCTTCGGTTAGTTGCAACTACTTCGTCGTAATTGATAAATCCGTTTGGTAAACGAGTACCTCGACCGTTTTCTACGTAGTGCTCATAAAGATCTTTCTGGTAAGGGAACATATCGATTGCTGAGTTACGGAAGTTGTTTCCGCGAGCTCCAGTTCCTCCACCACGACCAGCAGATGCATAAAGTGAAGTGTTAAGCTGAACGTTATCAGCGATATCCCAATCCCAGTTAAGAGTAGCTAATGGCTTGTTGTAGAAGTTACGACGAATGTTGAATTCCTCTCCTTCTCTGATTCCATTGTCTGAGTTCCAACGACGATCAATTCCTTCTTCTCCGAAGTATTGATAGTCACGAATAGAAACCCAAGAATCTCTTTGGTGGTGCCATTGACCTGCACCTAAAACTGATAGGTTAAGTGCGTGAGCAGAACCTTCTGGTGCATATCCTAATGCAGCGAAATAAGTCCATCCTTCACCTTGAGTACCATAAACGTAACCATCACCTTTCCAGTGTGAAAGTAGTACAGATGAAGCCCATCCATTTTCATTTTTACCAGTGTTGTAAGCAGCAGTAGTTTTGGTGTATCCGTCGTTACCTAAAACTTGAGTGAACGAACCACCCTGAATTTTATCAGCTGTTTTAGTTAAGATAGATACAGTACCACCAACAGAAGGTACCGCTAAACGAGAAGCACCTAGACCTCTTTGAATCTGAATACCAGAAGCAACATCAGTAAGACCTTGCCAGTTTGACCAGTAAACCCATCCGTTCTCCATATCGTTAACCGGCTGACCGTTGATAAGGAATGAAGTGTTTCTTTGATCGAAACCACGAAGGCTAATACGGCTATCTCCGTATCCTCCACCTTGTTTAGTTGCATAAACACCAGGTGTTGTGTTCATGATTTCAGGAAACTCGAGGTTACCTACTTTTAAAGAGATGTCTTTCGCAGAAACTGTAGTAACAGCTACTGGAGTAACACGCTCCTTAGCAACGTCAATAACTCTTGAAGAAACAACAACCTCTTCAAGTTGAGTAGTTAATAACGTATCTGCCTCTTTTTGTGTCTGTGCAACAGCAAATGAAGCTGAAATAATCGCTAGTAACGAAAATAATTTTTTCATTTTGAGAAAAGTTTAGATTTAAGTTCTTTCCGCGAAAATACTAAGTATTCTTACACGAACAGGTAAATTAAACTTTAAGATTTCTCTAACATTTGAAAGATTGATCGTTTTGAGATATAGGAATCTCTCGGAGGTCCTGTAAAATATAGTGTTAGGAAAGGTTGCGAGCGACTTCTGTTTTGTTTGAAATTCAACAAAAAAATTTCAACAAATTAGAAGGGTATTGTTTATAACTTGCTGATTCTGACGTAATCAACCTCCATTATAGCTTCTTTGAAATCATCAGGTATTGGGCCTCCTAATGTACCTCCCATCGCAAGATTGAGAATGAGGTAATGGGGATTGTCATAAGGCCTTTTCTCATCATTAGGGACAGTAAAAAATGGCTCATTATCAAAAAGAAGTATAATCTCATAGGGGGTCCATATAAGAGAATAAAGATGAAAGTCTTCATTGGGGTTAGGGATATTGGTTGATTCACCTTCGTCGAAATATTCCTTTGTTTCTGTATGCCCCCAGTGCAGGTGACCTTTTAAAACATTTTTCTCCCATCCCGTCTGCTCCATGATGTCGATTTCCCCACACATTGGCCATCCCGTATCACCTTTTGTGTTCCCAAAATAATTGCCTTTTTCATTGACATTACTCCCTAAGGTCCAAATCGCTGGCCAGGTTCCTTCTTCTACTGGGAGTTTTGCTCTTACGTCAATCCTTCCATATTTAAAGTCGAATTTTGAATTTATTCTTGCAGAGACGAATTCCTTGGTGTCTCCTTCGTAAGTATAAGCCTTTCTTAATGCTTTGATTTTCAAAGTACCTTCTGAAACATAAGATGTTTCGGCGTTATCAATATAGTGTTGTAATTCTTTATTGTGCCACCCCCAACTATTTGGTGGGATCACTTGGTGGTGCCACTTCTTGATATCTGGTCTTCCGGTGTAATCGAATTCATCTGCCCATATGATTTTTGTTGAGTTATTGCTGCAACTAGCAACTAGGAGAAGGGTAGAAATGAGGATTAACTTTTTCATAGATGTTGAATATATAAAAAAAGCCGATTTCAATTATGAAATCGGCTTTTTACTTGTTTTGCGGTCTGGACGGGACTCGAACCCGCGACCCCCTGCGTGACAGGCAGGTATTCTAACCAACTGAACTACCAGACCAAAACATTTTCGCTCTAAAAGCGGGGGCAAATATAATCTTTTTTACACCTTGTCCAAAAAGGATCAAAAAAAAGCGATTAAAATCGCTCTCTTTTTCGAATGCTGTGTGAAGTGGCTTATAAAGCAGCGTCAATAGCCTCAGCGTAAAAATTTTTAGGAGCAACTCCTACCTGACGATTTACGATTTCTCCACCTTTAAAAACCAATACGGTCGGGATATTTCTAACGCCGTATTTCGCTGCAAACTGTTGGTGGTTGTCTACATCAACCTTACCTACAACTGCTTTTCCTTCGTATTCGGTAGCGAGTTCATCAATGATTGGTCCTACCATACGACATGGGCCGCACCATGCTGCCCAAAAGTCAACAACTACTGGCTTATCTGAATGGAGTACTACCTCTTCAAAAGTTGCGTCTGTTATTTCTAGTGCCATAATCTTGAATTAAAATACAAATTTAGGGATTTAAAATGAGTTCAATTAGTATAGTTGATAGGGTATTTTTTGATCGTCGAGGAAGTGTAGCAACTCTTTGGTGATCGCTACTTTTTCCTTTCTGCTCTTTAAAGTGAGTTGAAAATCTTTGTCGTGGAGCGTAATGTTTAGCGCTTTATTGCCTTTATACTCTTTAATTCTTTGTTTTAATAATTCTATGAATTCGTTGTTTACTTCTTCTGCCTTTAGATGAAGGTTGATTTTTTTAGATAGATTTTCCATTACATCTTGGAGTAGTCGTACTTCATTGAATTGTAGCCTCGGTTCTCCTTTCGTACTGCCATCGCCAATAGGGTAGCCTTCTTTTACTAATAAACGGATATATAAGAAGTTCGGTTCTTTAAAGAAGTGTTCGAACTTTAAAAATTCCTCTGAAAAAACTCTGAATTGATAAGAACCGCTATAATCTTCTAAGGTAAAGGTTCCCCAACGTTTGCCATTTTTAGAAATTCTTGCTTCTGCCGATGTTACAACACCACCTACAGTTATTTCGCGTCCGATAAAGGGGGCGAGGTCGGTATTAAGATTTGCTAATTCGTTTTTAGTAAAATGTTGTAGCGTTTTTTTGAAATCATCAAGCGGATGCCCAGTTAAATAAAGTCCAACAACCTCCTTCTCCTTTCTAAGGAGCTCCATGGTTGTCCACGGCTCGCAAGGTGGAATCTCTGGTTCGCTAATTTGAGCAACGGGATCATCTGCGAATAGGCTCACTTGGGAAGCGTTTTCGTTTTCTTTGAAACGGGTGGCTGACTTTATAATCTTCTCTAAATAGTTGATTCCGTCATTAGATTCTTGAAAATATTGACTTCGTAGCGCACCGAAAGAATCAAACGCACCAGCGATAGCAAGATTTTCAAAGGTTCTTTTATTCGCAGCTCGCAAGTCTATTCGTTTAGCTAATTCGAATACTGAACGATAGGGTCCAGATTCTTTTCTTTCATCTACAATCGTATCCACTGCACTCTTTCCTACGCCTTTAATAGCGCCCATTCCGAAACGAATCGCGTTTTGTGCATTTACCCCAAACTTGTAGAAAGACTCATTTACATCAGGCCCGAGAACCTCGATACCCATGCGTTTGGCCTCTTCCATAAACAGAGTTACCTGCTCTAAGTGGTTCATATTGTTAGATAGCACGGCAGCCATATATTCTGAAGGGTAGTGAGCCTTCAGATAGGCGGTTTGATAAGCGATGTAGGCATAGCAAGTAGAATGACTCTTGTTAAATGCGTAACTTGCGAATGCCTCCCAATCTTTATAGATTTTTTCCAAAACCTCTTTAGGGTGTCCTTTAGAAATCCCTCCATTGATAAACTTTGGACGTAGTTCGTCAATAAGATCTTTCTTCTTCTTACCCATCGCCTTACGGAGAACGTCGGCTTCACCTTTGGTAAAACCCCCTAATTTCTGTGACAAAAGCATCACCTGCTCTTGATAAACCGTAATTCCATAGGTGTTTTCCAGGTACTCCTTCATTTCTGGAAGGTCATAAGTGATGGGTTCTTTACCGTGTTTTCTGGCGATAAAGCTCGGGATATATTCAAGCGGGCCTGGGCGATAAAGAGCATTCATGGCGATTAAATCGTCAAAGGAGTTTGGTTTCAACTCCTTTAGATACCTCTGCATTCCGCGAGATTCGTACTGGAAAATGCCAATCGTTTCTCCTCGTTGAAATAGCTCGTAGGTTTTTTCGTCTTCGAGCGAAAATTCGTCGGGATTTAGTTGAACTCCGGTTCTTGCCTTTATGATCTTTAAAGTGTCCTTAATTAAAGTCAGAGTTTTTAATCCGAGGAAGTCCATCTTCAACAGACCAGCACTCTCAACCACAGAGTTGTCGAATTGGGTTACCCACATCTCTGCATCTTTAGCCGTAGCTACAGGAACAAAGTCAGTAATATCTCCTGGAGTGATAATTACACCACAAGCGTGAATTCCTGTATTTCGAACGGTTCCTTCTAATCTTTTTGCAACCTGAAGCGTGTTTCCAAGATCGTCCTTACTCTGAGAAATTTGTTGTAGTTCAGCTATCTTTTGTGCTTCTTCACTGCGAAAGTTCTGTTGAAGCGACTTTGAATCAAGTCCTAAAACCTTTGCCAGTTTGGTCATATCAGGCAGAAGCTTAGCGAGTCGATCTGCTTCGTTAAGCGGCAAGTCGAGAACCCTAGCGGTATCTCGAATCGATGACTTGCCAGCCATGGTACCGTAGGTTATAATCTGAGCTACTTGATTAGATCCGTATTTTCCAATGACATAATCGATAACCTTTTGCCGCCCCTCATCATCAAAGTCAATATCAATATCGGGCATAGACACTCGGTCTGGATTTAAAAAACGCTCAAAAAGGAGATCATATTTAATGGGATCAATATTGGTAATACCTAGACAGTATGCCACTGCCGAACCTGCTGCCGAACCTCTTCCAGGGCCCACCGAGACATTCATTTCTCTCGCTTTTCGAATAAAGTCTTCTACAATTAAAAAGTAGCCTGGATAGCCTGATTGCTCAATAGTATTCAATTCGAATAGTAAGCGATCTTCGATTTCTGGAGTCACCTCTCCGTATCGCTCTTTTGCTCCTAAGAAGGTTAGATGTTTGAGGTAAGCGTTTTCTCCTCTTTTGGCTCCGTCAACCTGGTCTTCTGGAGATTCAAATTCTTGCGGAATGTCGAATTCAGGAAGTAATACATCTCGATATAAGAGGTAGTTTTCTACTTTCTCTAGTATGCGAGTGGTATTTTCAATAGCCTCTGGTAGATCAGCGAATAGTTTTTTCATCTCCTCGCTGCCTTTGAAATAGTACTCGTTATTAGGAAGGCCGTATCGATAACCTCTTCCTCTACCGATCGGAGTCTCTTTTAGTTCCCCTTCTTTTACGCAGAGGAGTATGTCTTGTAGTTCCTGATCTTCTTTAGATCGATAAAAGTTGTTGTTAGTCGCAACTAAATGGATTCCATGCTTCTTGGCCAGTGCTACGATTTGATGATTAACTCTATTTTCTTCTTCTTGATCGTGACGTTCGAGTTGTAAGTAAAAGTCATCGTCAAAATTTTCCTTAAACCATACTAAAGCCTCTTCAGCTTGTTGTTCACCTATATTCAAGGCCTTGGCAGACACCTCACCTCTAGTACCCCCCGACAAAATAATTAACCCTTCTTTGTGTTCTACCAGCAGTTCTTTGTCAATTCGAGGGATGTAGTAAAAACCTTCAGTATATGCCTTAGAACTGAGTTTGGTCAAGTTGTGATATCCTGCTTTGTTTTTGGCCAGCAGAACAACGGGATAGCCAAGGTCCTTCACCTCTTTATTGTGTCTGTCTTCGACCATCGCCAGCTCACAACCGACGATTCCTTTAATGGGTTTCTCTGGGTTTGACTTATTATGGGCAGCAACGGCACTAACAAAGCTGAAAGCTCCCATCATGTTGCCCGTATCGGTAAGGGCAACGCCTGGCATTTCTAATTCAGCGGCAGTCTCGACAAGCTCAGCAGGTTTCATGGTCGCTTGTAAAATAGAGAACTGTGAATGGTTGTGTAGGTGAGCAAAGGAGTGTTGATTAACCTCCTCAATGTCGATGGTTATATTCTCAGGTTCTTCAGGCTCAAAATATTGCTTGGCTAATTTTTCTGAAGCAGCCTTGAGATTTTTATGCTTAAGGCCTACAGCCTGAATGGGATAGGGGTTCGCAACTTTGAAATCTTGAAGAACTTCTTCTGAAACTCCTAAAGAGACAGCGTCAAATTCACCGATTCGAATCAGTTCAAAAAAGCACCGTGCGGTTGCCTCTACGTCTGCACTAGCGTTATGTGCTTCGGCAAATTCAGCTCCAAAAAGTTTACGATGCAGCTCTGAAAGGGTGGGTAATTTAAATCTTCCGCCACGTCCACCGGGTAGTTGGCAAAAATTAGCAGTTTGCTCGGTGCAAGTATCGAGCACCTTTTTATCAAGAAGTGCAGTAGTTACTACCATGCGGTAGAATTCTGCCCCCATGATATTGAGGTCAAAATCAATATTCTGTCCTACGACGAAGTCGGTTTTAAGAATAACCTCCTCAAAAGCCTGAAGAACTTCGTGCAGTTCATGTCCTTCTTTTAAGGCGAGAGCAGTCGAGATGCCGTGTACTCTTTCTGATTGAAAAGGGATATCAAAACCATCCGGTTTGATTAGGAAGTCTTTTTGATCAATTAGCTTTCCCTCATGATCGTGAAGCTGCCAAGATAATTGAACTGCTCTCGGCCAATTCTCTGAGTCACTAACCGGGGCTTTATAGTTTTTAGGCAGGCCGGTAGTCTCCGTATCAAAAATGAGGTATAACATCGAGTGAACTAACTTTTAGAACCCCTAAAAATAGCATAATAATGAAGCTTGGATAACTAAACATTTCGATTATCTTTGCACGACTTTTAAACAATGTATTAATAACCGAGGTCGAGAACCTCAAAAATTTAATGTGATATGCCTGTAAGAATTAGATTACAACGCCATGGTAAAAAAGGAAAACCCTTCTATTGGGTAGTTGCTGCCGATTCAAGATCGAAGCGTGATGGTAAATTCCTTGAAAAACTTGGTATCTACAATCCAAACACAAATCCTGCAACTGTTGAAATCGATGTTGATTCAGCGGTAAAATGGTTACAGAATGGTGCTCAACCAAC
The DNA here is from genome assembly GCA_002381155.1 of Flavobacteriaceae bacterium UBA3478. Lineage (GTDB taxonomy): Bacteria > Bacteroidota > Bacteroidia > Flavobacteriales > Flavobacteriaceae > UBA3478. The sequence continues at coordinate 9,498 of DFQX01000083.1, forward strand.
TGACACAGCGCGTACACTGCTTTCAAGAAAGGGAGCCCTTCTTAAGCATCACCTAGTAAAAGGTGTAGCTAAAGGTGCCCTTACTGAGGAGCAAGTGGAAGAGCGTTTTGCAGCATGGTTATCTGAGAAAGATGCGGCAAATACTGCTGAAATCTCTGCACTAAATAAAGAAAAGGATGCTGCGAAGACGAAAGCTCTTGAGGCAGAGAAGGAAGCTAACGAAAAGCGTGCTGCTGAGATTGCAGCTGCTAACGCTCCTGAGCCTGAAGTAGTTGAAGAGGCTGTAGAGGAAGGTGCTGAAGAAGTAGCCGAGGCTCCTGTTGCTGAAGAGACTGCTGCTGAAGAAGCTCCAGCAGAAGAGTCGTCTGAAGAAGAGAAACCAGCTGAATAATTGATTGTATGCGACTCGAGTCCTGCTATCAACTAGGACATATCGCATCAAAATTTAGCTTCAAGGGTGAGGTGCTTTTAAAACTAGACACCGATTACCCGGGCGAATATCTAGAAATGGAATCAGTTTTTGTTCAACTAGAACATGAATTGGTTCCATTTTTTATTGAGCGTTCCCGTTGGCACAATGGATCGCTCAGAGTGAAGTTTGAAGGAGTTGATTCTGAACTTCAAGCTACTGCACTTGTTGGAAAATCGATTTATCGTCCGCTAGACGAGCTTCCTGAATTAGAAGAGGGACAGTACTATTATCACGAACTCATCGGGTTTGAAGTTATTGATACTTCTTTTGGTCCTATTGGCGAATTAGTCGGGGTGAATGACAGTTCCACTCAAGCCATTTTTATTATCGATTATAAAGGGAAAGAGGTTTTATTGCCAGCGGTAGACGAAATCATCAATTCTATAGATAAAGGCCAAAAACGTATCTTGGTATCAGCGCCAAATGGCCTGATAGAACTTTATTTAGAGCCCTGAGGGTGTTTCGATTTAAACAATTTTCGATAGACGATAGTAATGTTGCGATGAAAATCGGGACCGATGGTGTCTTAATAGGTGCTTGGTCTTCTGCACCTGATCCTAAAAAAATCTTAGATGTTGGTTGTGGTACTGGGCTAATCGCTCTTCAATTAGCGCAGCGCTTTTCTTCGAGTCAAATTAAGGCAATAGATATTGATGAGCAAGCCTGTAAGGCTACTCAAATGAATTTTCTTAATTCTCCCTGGTCTGAGCGACTAATAGTAGTTACGGGTGACTTTTTAGATCCGTCTTCGATCGTTGACGCTGATTTTGATTTGATTGTTTCGAATCCGCCTTATTTTCAAGGAGCTGAGACCATAGAAGATGCTAGAACTCTCGCTAGAAATTCAAATCATTTACCCTTGCAGTTACTCATTCAGTCTTCATACCGTCTATTGAAGGCCGACGGGTTATTTTCTTTAATTCTCCCTTCAGGTCGATTTTCGGAAGCACAAAAGGTTGCTTTGGAGGTAGGCTTTAAGATTCGAAGGTATTGTCTAGTCAAGGGTCGCTCAGATTTACCAGTGAAGCGAGTGATGTTAGAACTTCAAAAAACCACTACTGCTATTGTATCTGAGCGCCAAGAATTAGTGATCGAGATTGAAAGACATCTTTATACTGAAGAGTATCGTCATCTTACAGCGCCGTTTTATTTGAATTTTTAGAAAGAGGTATTAGTTACGTATTCGCAGCGCTCCTTTCTTTTTACTTCAATACTTCTGAACCCAAACTCTGTATAGACTAATCCTTCGATGAGGTAGATTCCTTTTGATAGTACAGGATATTTTTGAGCTATTTCAGGAAACGAAGTGGTGTCAAAAATGGTGCCGTTGATATCTAAGTAGGTGGCGAACTGCATGATCTTTCCATTCTTTGTTCTAGTATTTTTCACTGTAACTAGATACCCTAGTATTCGAACTGCCTTTCGATCGTAATGCTCCAGTTGATCTGCGGTAACACCTTGAATCGGATTTTTTAAAAGTTCAAAAGTCATTGAAAGGGGAAATCCTAAAAGCTCCCAAAGTTCATAGGTTCTTTCAATCGCTGATTCTTTGAGGTGTGTCAGGCTAACTCCCTTTTGCTCTGATGCGAAAAGTTTGGGTTGAAAGTTTCTTTGTTTACTATTTTTTAAACCTAAGGCTTGCCATAACAGCGAGTGCTTATTTTCATTGGTGAAGCTGAAGGCTCCGGCCCGTATTAGAAGTTCTATCTGTGAATTACCTATAGGTACTCGGTCAATAAAGTCGAATAGACTTTTGAACTCCCCTCGAGTTCTGGCCTCTACTATGTTTATAATGCTTCGTTCCTCTAACTCTTTAAGAGCTATAAGGCCTAGGTATAATTCCTCTTTGACGATCGTGTGTTGAATATGACTTTTATTGATACAAGGGGTGTGCACTCTTGCACCTAGTCTAACCGCTTCTTTGAGATAGAATTCAATCCCGTAGAATCCTCCTCCATTATTGATTACAGCCGTTAGATATTCGAGCGGATAGTAGGCCCTAAGAAATAGGCTTTGATAACTCTCAACAGCATAAGAAGCAGAGTGCCCCTTGGCAAAGGCGTAGCCAGCGAAACTTTCGATTTGTCTCCATACTTCACTCACTTCTTCTTCGCGATACCCTTTTTGATTACCATTTTCGAAGAATTGCACCTTGATACGATCAAATTCAGTCTTTGATCTTGATTTACCGCTCATTCCTCTGCGTAGTACATCGGCCTCGGCAAGGCTCAACCCTCCGTAGTAGTGTGCAACTTTGATAACATCTTCCTGATAAACCATAACTCCATAGGTCTCGGGCATAATATTTAGAAGTACGGGGTTGGCTCTTTGGTGTACTTTTTCAGGATTTTGATGTCTAAGTATGTATTCATTCATCATTCCGCTTTGAGAAACCCCGGGTCTAATAATCGAGCTAGCAGCAACAAGACTTAAGTAATCGCTTACTTTAAGTTTTTGCAAAAGCATTCGCATAGCGGGAGATTCAATGTAGAAGCAACCCATGCAATCTCCACGGGCTAATAGTTCATTGATAGTAGTGTCATTTTTAAAGGTCTCGATTTGATGAATATCTACCTGTTTATTTTGATTCTGCTCGATGAGTTTTAGGGCATCAGCAATTTTTGATAGACCTCGCTGAGATAGGATGTCGAATTTGTGAAGCCTAGCGTCTTCAGCGATGTGCATATCAAGATGTATAGTTCGAAATCCTTTGGGCGGAAAAAAGGTAGTGGCATAATAGTGCGCAGGCTTTTCAGTAATAAGCATTCCTCCGGCATGTATGCTAAAGTGATTGGGTAAGCCTTCAATAAACTTAGAATAGTGCAATACTAGTCTCTGCAGCTCATCACTCTCCTTGTTGCGACCTAGGGGTTTTGTATTAGCTACTAGTGCATCAATTTCTTCCTTAGAGAGTCCAAATACTTTCCCGATTTCTCTGATTACTGCTCTTTTTTGAAAGGTTACATACGCGCCCAGTAAACATACATTCGGATACCTCTCAAATAAATATTGAATCATTTGGTCTCGCTCTCGCCAAGAAAAATCAATGTCAAAATCGGGAGGGCTACTTCGGTATTTGTTAATGAAACGCTCAAAGTAGAGATTGAGTTCGATAGGATCGACATCGGTAATACGTAAGAGATAAGCCACGAGACTGTTGGCTCCACTGCCTCTTCCTACATAGAAAAATCCTCTTTTTCTAGCTTCTCTAGTGAGATCCCAGTTAATTAAGAAATAAGTGGTGAACGATTTTTCACAGATCAATTGCAGTTCTTTAGCTAGTCGTGCGTGTAGCTCTTTGGGTTTTTTGTTAGGATACCGGTACTCTATTCCTTCGTGACATAAACGTCTGAGTAGCCGTTCATCTTCTTCCTGGTTTTTCCCAAATAATTGTTGGTTTTGTGAAGGGAGTTTGGGGTCAAAGGGATACTCAAACGAGCATTGTTTACTGAGTTTCGCAGTTTGCTCTAATAAAAAGGCAAGATCGTTAACCACTTTTTTTAATTCGCTTATATCGAGCATTTGATGATCGATATCCCCTTGTTCTTCGACGGCTAGTTTACTGAGTAATGTATTATTGTCAATAGCTCTTAGAAGGCGATGGGTATTAAAGTCTCTTTTAGATCGAAAGCTAACAGGGCTAAGGAATATAAGTCGTTCTTTGTTCTCAATAAGTTTACTAAATCGCAAGCGGTTGAGATCTTTGATCGATACCCCTATGTAATGATTGGGGAGTGTGATTTGTAGATTTTCAATTTGCACTTGAGTAAAGGGGTAGATAAAGCTTACCTCGTCGAGATCTGGAGCGTATTTTGGATACCCTTTTTTTGAGGCTTGAATCTCTGACACGAATTGATTGAGATTATAAAAGCCTTGTGCATTTCTCGCGATTCCTACATAACCCTTCGAGTTTCTGTCGCGACAGTCAATGCCTACGATAGGTGGTATGTTTTTTTTCTGACAGTATTTAACAAAGGATAATACAGCAGCACTGTTGTTGATGTCGGTTAGTGCGGCGAAAGAATACCCTTTAGCAATAGTCAGGTCGACGAGCTCTTCTTCTGAGATCGTTCCGTATCGTAGACTGTAATAACTGTGACATTGTAGATACATTATTGCTTGCGATGAGCGAGTACGATAGGGGCGTTTCCGTTAAATGGGTTTTCAATTCGTCCGATAGTTTTAGCACCTAGACTTGAAGCTCTGATAATACTTCGATCACCAAAACGTAGTCTCATTCTATCTATGGCTTGATAGAGCTGAATCGCTGATTCGTTATCGTCAAATAGGTTGATCTGATAGTTACCTCCTGCCAAGTGACTGAATTTGACCCCTATTAGTCGAACTCTTAGTCGTCGATTATACAAAGCGTTGAATAGCTCTAATATTCTAGGAATTAACAAGTGATCTGCGCTAGTGTAGGGTATTTTTAATTGCCTGCTCTGAGTGTCGAAGTCGGCATATTTTATTTTAACGCTTACGCAAGAAGTTAACTTTTGACCCCTTCTGAGCTGATAGGCTAGGTTCTCGGTCATTGCGATAAGTAATTCTCTCAAGAGAGTCATATCTATGGTGTCGTAGTCAAAGGTTCTTTCGGTAGAAATAGATTTTCTTTCATTGTAAGTGATTACAGGGCTGTGATCTATTCCTTGAGCCCTTCGCCAAATGACTCCTCCTGTTTTTCCCAACGTTTGCAAAAGAAGCTCTTCGGGTAGCTTTTGAAGGTCGCTGACAATCCTGATACCTAATCGCTGCAGCGTTAGTCCTGTTTTGTCACCTATCATTGGGATTTTTCGAATAGGGAGTGGAGCCAAAAATTGCTTCTCATATCCTTGATCAATTTTAATTTGATTGTTGGGTTTTGCCTCGCCGGTGGCTACCTTAGAAACTATTTTGTTTATTGATAGCCCAAGCGATATTGGCAATCCACTTTCTCTAATGATCTTGGTTCTTAGTTCTGAGGCGAACTTATAAGTGCCGAAAAATTGATCCATTCCACTTAGGTCTGCGTAGAATTCATCGATACTGGCTTTCTCAAAAGCAGGTACCTCTGATTTGATAATTTCAGTGATGAGGTCTGAATATTTGGTGTAGGTACCTGAATTACCTCTTAATACAATAGCTTCTGGACAGAGTCTGCGAGCTAATTTCATAGGCATTCCTGAGTGCACGCCAAAAGCTCGTGTTTCATAGCTGCAAGCAGCTACTACTCCGCGATCACTGATGCCACCGACTAGAAGAGGTCTTTTCTTAAGCTCGCTGTTAATGAGCCGCTCTACAGAGACGAAAAAACTGTCTAGATCTAGATGTAAAATACTTCGATTCACTATTCAAAATTATGGAATTATTCCAATTATTAGGAAATATTCCTTTAATGAAGTTTTCAACAATCGGATAAAAAAATTGCCCCTATATTTGCAGTGTTGTGTTGTGCAGGTAAAACTGCATCAAGTGTGGTATCCACAGTGATACTGACCTTTGAAAGGCTTTCCTTAGGGGAGGCTTTTTTTGTTTCTAGCCCATTAGTACTTTTAGGACTTTAAAAAATATCGCTCATGGAATTAAGTGAATTAATACGAACTCGAAGAAGTGTATATCCAGGATCTTATAACGATCGCCCAATCGCTGACGAGCTTATCGAAGAAATGCTTGAAGCGGCTCGATGGGCGCCAACCCATAAGAAAACTCAGCCTTGGCGATTTGTGGTTGTTCGATCAGAAGCTCGTAATCGACTTGCAGACGCTATTGGTGAAGCGTATACCAAAACTGCTCAGAAGTTCAGTCAAATCACTCACGACAAGATGCGCTCAAATGCGACAAAGTCTCAAGTAGCTATAGCTATTTGCATGAAAAGAGATCCGAAAGAATCGCTTCCTGAGTGGGAAGAAGTTGCAGCAGTAGCAATGGCCGTTCAGAATTTGTGGCTTACTAGTCATGAAAAAGGAATTGGGGGTTATTGGAGTTCTCCAGGGGTTGTCCAGCATTTAGGAGATTTTCTTGAATTAGCAGAGGGAGAGCGTTGTTATGGATTGTTTTATATGGGCTACTACGATGAAAAGCCTGAAGATTCTGTACGATTACCACTGGCTGAGGTCGTTCGCTACTTCGATCGTTAAATCGCTATCTTAGTTGTATGTCCGCCTCGAAAATTATCTTGGGAGTAGATCCCGGAACTACTATTATGGGTTTTGGCCTTATTGAGGTGAATGGTTCTCATATGAAATTTTTGGAGATGAATGAGTTACGCCTTCAAAGGTTTAGTGATCATTATCTGAAGCTACAAATGATCTATGAGAGAACTATTGAGATTATTGACACTTATCACCCAGATGAGATGGCATTAGAGGCCCCGTTCTTTGGTAAAAACGTACAATCTATGCTCAAATTGGGTAGAGCTCAAGGTGTTGCGATGGCTGCAGGCCTTTCCCGTCAAATACCAGTTACAGAGTACCTGCCAAAGAAAATCAAGATGGCTATTACGGGTAACGGTAATGCCTCAAAGGAACAAGTGGCGAAGATGCTTCAGGGCATGTTTGCTTTAAAGGAACTCCCGAAAAATTTAGATGCTACCGATGGTTTAGCAGCTGCTGTTTGTCATTTTTATAACGCAGGCAAACCTGAGGGGACTAAGGCTTATAACTCATGGTCAAGTTTTGTCAACCAAAATAAAGATCGAACCAGTTAATGGCGAGTTTTTATCTTCATATCCCCTTTTGTCGGCGTGCTTGTCACTATTGTGATTTTCACTTTTCTACAAAGCTCGATTACATTGATCGAATGGTCGCAGCAATGTCAGAAGAAATGCGTTTGAGAAAAACAGATTGGCAAAAAGCCGCTTTTAACACCTTCTATTTAGGGGGTGGAACTCCCTCGGTACTGAGTAAAGAGCAATTACTTTTGTTGAAAAATACAGCCCTAGAACAGTATTCATTCTCGACAGATTTTGAATTTACCTTAGAGGTAAACCCAGAGGATGTGAATGAGGACCAAATAATGTCTTGGAAGGAGGCTGGTGTGAATAGACTAAGTATTGGTCTTCAGTCTTTTGAAGATCGAGATTTAAAACTGATGAATCGAGCGCATAGCTCAGAAGATTCTTTACGGTCACTACAGTTGGCAGTCAATCATTTCGATCGAGTTTCTGTAGATGTTATTTATGGTATCCCAGGACAATCTGATGAGTTGCTGCAAAAGGGTATAAATAAGGTTGTAGATATCGGGGCAACTCACGTTTCGGCCTATGCTTTGACTGTGGAACCCAAGACTGCCCTTGCTAGTTATATTGAAAAGGAACTTATTCCGGATATCGATGAAGAACAGGCAGAGAGACAATTCCTTGTCGTTCTCGACACCTTAACTAGCAGAGGGTTTGAGCACTATGAAATTTCAAATTTTGCACTGCCGGGTCATTATTCTGTTAATAATAGTTCTTACTGGAAGGGTGTTTCGTATGTCGGTATAGGCCCTTCTGCGCACGGCTTTGATGGTAAGAGTAGGTATTGGAATATCTCTCAGAACCACAAGTACATGAATGCTATTGAAGGAGGTGTGTTGAATTTTGAAAGCGAAGAATTAACGATTAAGGATCGCTATAACGAATTTGTGATGACGTCTCTTCGAACCCAATGGGGGCTGAGTTATCAGGATCTCGAATCTAAATTTGGTACTCCTTATCTGAATTATTTCAAGATGATGATCACCCCATTTTTACTTGATGCGCTATTATTTGAAGAGGAAGGGGTGATTAGAGCTACTCGAAAGGGTAAATTTTTAATTGATGGAATAGCTAGTGAGTTATTTATGGTCGAACTAAAAACGAATCGCATATGATACGATTAACTATTGAAGATATCGAGTATGCGATTGATGAAACTTCGGGTATCGATTTGTCAAGAGCGGTGGGTAGTGGAGTAAACGCCTGGTATATTGGGAGCCCTCAAATGGGTCCTTTAGAAGTTGGAGGGGTTATTTATAGTGTGTCTTCGGGTGCCAACGTGAATTTTGACCAAATTAAATTTGCTCCACACGCCCATGGTACGCATACCGAAACATTTGGGCATATTGACGAAAATCAGCTTTTGATTGAGGAACTGAGCCTTCCTTTATTTATGCCTTGTAAACTTATTCGTCCGAGCTTAGAGACCATAAATGGAGACCAGATATTAACGGAGGAAGCATTAGATCTTTGCGATTATGATGGGGTGAAGGCTTTAGTGATTCGATTAAATCCGAATAAAGAATATCCCATCAATTACGATTATACGAATTGGCCTTATCTCAGTGAATCGGCTACGAAGCGACTTGTTGAAGCAGGAGTGGAGCATTTGGTGCTTGATGTACCCTCTATCGATAAAGAGAAGGATCAAGGAGCTCTTTTGTCGCATCGCGCTTTCTGGAAAGAATCAGAATCTCCAAGAACCTCGGCAACGATCACTGAATTTGCACAGATTCCTGCCGATCTACCTGCCGGTAATTATTTACTTCAGCTACAGGTTGCACCTATTATTAGCGATGCTGCACCGAGTCGTCCGATTCTATTTAAGCCTCTTTAGACAGTTCTGTATAGTACTTGAAAAAATAGGGGATGGTTTCAATTCCCTTATAGTAATTGAATAGGCCATAATGCTCATTCGGAGAATGGATGGCATCGCTGTCTAATCCGAATCCCATCAGTACTGACTTTACACCTAAAACTGATTCAAATAAGGCTACGATCGGGATACTTCCTCCTCCACGTTGTGGAACCGGTTTTTTCTGAAACGTTGTCTCTAAGGCTTTTTCTGCTGCTAAATATCCGATACTATCAATTGGAGTAACGTAAGGGGTACCTCCGTGATGTGGAGTTACTTTAACCTTAACTCCTACTGGAGCAATGGCTTCGAAGTGCTCGGTGAATAGTCGAGTGATTTCATGATGGTCTTGGTCGGGCACTAAACGCATTGATATTTTGGCGTAGGCTTTAGACGGAAGAACCGTTTTCGCTCCTTCACCAATGTATCCGCCCCAGATTCCATTCACATCCAGAGTAGGTCGAATCGAGGCCCGCTCTGTAGTAGAGTATCCCTTTTCTCCATTCACCCCGTCAATATCAAGATGTTCATTGTACTCTTCTTGATTAAAGGGTACTTCTGCCATCGCTGCGCGCTCTTCAGCACTGAGTTCGATCACCTTGTCGTAGAACCCAGTAATAGTAATTTTTCCTTCGTCGTCATGAAGCGATGCGATCATCTTGCTTAAAGTATTGATCGGATTCACCACGGCACCACCATAAACCCCCGAGTGCAGATCACGGTTAGGTCCTGTCACCTCTACTTCAACATAACTTAATCCACGAAGTCCTGTTTGAATAGAGGGAATATCTCTACTAATCATCCCTGTATCTGAAATGAGAATGATGTCGCTGCTGAGTCGTTCCTTGTAAGCTTCTAAAAACTCGCCTAAGCTATCGCTGCCTACTTCTTCTTCGCCTTCAATCATGAACTTGATGTTGCAAGGAAGTTCGTTCTCAGCAACCATAGCTTCAAACGCCTTCACATGCATATAAAACTGACCTTTATCATCACAGGCACCACGTGCGTAAATAGCTCCCTCAGGATGTAATGCTGATTTTTTGATCACCGGTTCGAAGGGCCCTGACTCCCAAAGTTCAATAGGGTCGGGTGGTTGCACATCGTAGTGACCATAGACTAAAATGGTCGGAAGGTTCTTGTCAATAATCTTCTCGCCGTAAACTACAGGATACCCTTTGGTAGCTATCACTTCACTGCTATCGCAGCCGGCTTCTTTGAGTTTTTCGGCGGTAAAAGCTGCAGCCTGTAAAACCGATTCTTTATAGGCAGGATCTGCACTTACTGAAGGCATCTTCAGCAATTCAATCAGCTCGTTTGTGAAGCGCTCCTTGTGGTTTTCGATGTAGTTATTCAGATTCATTTTTTAGGTTCTTTAAAGTGGCACTAATTTACGAACAAGAATTTGCAAGAATTTTTAGGATTTTAAAAAATTAGGGTATATTTGCCGTCCTTATTGGTAACACCAATTGCGGATGTGATGGAATTGGTAGACATGCTAGACTTAGGATCTAGTGCCGCGAGGCGTGGGGGTTCGACTCCCTTCATCCGCACCAAAAAAAGCCGAGAATTTTCTCGGCTTTTTTTATGCGTATTCGTTACAAGAATTGGCTAATCTCCTGGTATACTTTATCGCTAGCTCCCAAGTTCTGTTCAATGAACTTTCTGTTTGCTTCCCCTTGAGATCGCAGTGCTTGAGGTTGTTTGGCGAGCGTTTGTAGATAAATGTCAATATCGCTTGATTGATTAATGGCTATCACTCCACCTGCTTTAACCAATTGTACCACCTCAGGGAACTGGCTATAATTAGGTCCGATCAAAACGGGTATGCCGTAAACGGCAGCTTCGGGAACATTGTGAAGTCCTGTTTTAAATCCACCTCCGATAAAGGCTAGATCAGCATATCTGTAGACTTTAGTCAATAAACCTACCGTGTCGAGAATTAGAACTCTACGGTCAGATTGAAATTCTGATAGGGTGTATCTATTGATGGGCTCAGAAAATGTTGAGATGGTTTTTTGGGTGGTTGTAGCATCTACTTTATGGGGAGCGACAATAAAGCATACTTTAGGATCGTCGAATTCCCGAAGCGACTGGGCCAGTAGCTCGTGCTCTTCTTGCCATGAGCTACCAAAAACAATACATTTTCGCCCGGCAATAAAGGATTCTATCCATTCTAGGGATTTGTTTTCTAGGGCAATCTGAGCGACTCTATCAAAGCGAGTATCCCCACAATATTTCACGGATATCTCTGGATAAAAGGAATGGACTACCGAAATAGACGACTCGTCTTGACATAGAATTTGGTTGAAATTCTCGAGCAATTGCTTACCTAAGTGGTACTTAAATAGCCATTGTTCTTTATAAAATCTCGCCGCTGCCAAGTAGGTCGGACATCCGGTTTTTTTTAACGCATTTAAATAGTTGGGCCAAAGTTCATATTTCACGAAGATGGCAACGTCAGGCTTTAACCACTGAACCACTTTGTTGGCCTTTGACTTCGTGTCCCAAGGCAGATAAAATACGAAATCGACGGGTGCTTTTTTTGCCGCGTACTCGTAACCGGATGGAGAAAAGAAACTAAGAGCAATCTGTGCCTCGGTTTGTTTTTGCTTTATTCTATCAATAATGGGTAGGGCTTGCTCGTATTCTCCAAGGGATGCGACATGAATCCAGACGAGCTTTCCTTTTTTAGTGAAACTGGGCAACTGCTTTAAGCTATGTGTTTGCCCTCGGAGTTGTTTTCGAAGCTTTGGATTAACTAAGGCAAATAGCGGAGATAACCTGCTAAAAAGGGATACAAGAATCTGATAAATCCACATGAAATTCTCTCAATTTTCGCTAAGGTACAACCTTTCGCTTAGGCCTGAATTAGTACCTTTATCGCAAATACTATTGTAATCGCATGAAAAAAATTCAGATGGTTGATCTTCAAGGTCAACTAGAACCTATAAAATCTGATGTGCTCAATCGATTTAAAACCATTCTTGAGGAAGCCAGTTTTATCAATGGAGGCGCTGTTTCTCAATTTCAGAAAGAACTCGAAACCTACCTTGGGGTAAAACACGTTATCCCTTGTGCCAACGGAACAGATGCACTGCAAATCGCAATGATGGGGCTTGGTTTAAAACCAGGAGATGAGGTAATTACGGCTGATTTCACATTTGCTGCGACTGTTGAGGTGATTGCCCTGCTGGGTCTGACTCCAGTTCTAGTTGATGTATATGAAGATGATTTTACCATAAATATAGAAGCCGTTCGAGCTGCGATTACATCGAAAACTAAAGCAATAGTTCCTGTTCATCTTTTTGGCCAGTGTGCGAATATGGATGAGCTCATGGAGCTATCGAAAGAGCATGATTTATTTGTCATTGAGGATAATGCCCAGGCAATAGGTGCAAAATATCATTCTAAGACAGGAGCACGACCGATGGCTGGTACTATTGGTCACGTTGGTGCCACTTCTTTCTTTCCATCAAAGAATCTTGGAGCTTATGGCGATGGTGGAGCTTTATTTACTAACGATGATGATCTGGCTCACACCTTGAGAGGTATCGTAAATCACGGGATGTATCAAAGGTATCATCACGATGTTGTTGGTGTAAATTCTAGATTAGATAGCTTGCAGGCAGCGGTATTAAGTGCAAAACTTCCGCATTTAGATGATTATAATCATCGAAGAAGAAGTGCTGCTCGAGCCTATAACATAGCATTGTCGAATACTCCATTTGTTAGTTTACCAGTTACGGTGACCGATTGCGAAGGTATTTGTGAGTCATGCACTTGTCATGTGTTTCACCAATACACCTTAAAAATTTCTGGAGGTCATCGGGACGCTTTAGCGGCACATTTAGCCGAGAAACAAATACCTCATGGAGTTTACTACCCGATTCCTCTACACAAGCAGAAAGCATATAGCGATCAGCGTTACCGAGAAGAGGATTTTTCAGTGACCAATCAAATCTCTGATGAGGTATTATCGCTTCCGATGCATACCGAACTTACCGATGAGCAGATCGACTTTATTACGACCATTATTCATGAATTTTTAAGTAACAGAGAATGAAAATTTTAGTTACCGGGGGCTTAGGTTATATTGGGTCACATACTGTGGTAGCCTTATCTGAGGCCGGATACGAAGTGGTTATTGTAGACAATCTTTCGAATACCAGAATCGAGGTTTTAGAAGGCATTGAATCAATCATCGGTCGCCGTCCTGCCTTTTACGAGTTAGATCTAAGAAACGAATTACAAGTAGTCGAGCTTTTCGATAAAGAACCTTCTATTGAGGGAGTGATTCATTTTGCCGCCTCAAAAGCAGTGGGGGAAAGCGTTGAAAACCCTTTGTTATACTATGAAAATAACCTCTCGGCTTTCATCTACTTATTGAAACAATTGGTAGTAAAGCCAAAGTCACATTTGATTTTTAGTTCGTCGTGTACCGTTTATGGTCAGGCTGATGTGATGCCCATTACCGAAAAGGCACCTATTAAAGTTGCAGAATCTCCATACGGTAATACGAAACAGATTGGAGAGGAGATTCTCAAAGACACTGTTAAAGTGAGTTCGGGGCTGAGTGCCATCGCACTTCGCTACTTCAACCCAATTGGGGCACATGCCTCGGCTAAAATTGGTGAGTTGCCACTAGGTATTCCTCAGAATTTGGTTCCTTTTATCACTCAAACAGCTGCAGGTCTGCGAAAGGAGCTTGCGGTATTTGGTGATGATTATCCTACACCTGATGGTACTTGTATTCGAGATTACATTCACGTGGTAGACTTAGCAGAGGCCCATGTGGCGGCACTTACGCGATTAGTGAAAGGGGAATCTTCTAGTGAATACGAGGTTTTTAATCTCGGTACAGGCAAGGGCAGTTCAGTTTTAGAAGTGATTGAAAGCTTTGAAAAGGTTTCTAGATCCAAATTGCCTTACCGAATTGCAGGGAGAAGAGAGGGTGATGTGATTCAAGCTTTTGCTGATACCGAAAAGGCAAATAGTGTGCTTGGCTGGAAGTCAAAATACAGCCTAGATGATGCGCTAGCTTCTGCCTGGGCTTGGGAGCGAAAACTCAGAAATTTAGACTAAATTCATTCACTAACCTTAACCAGATACTTCATGAAAAACTGGATTTATCTCGCCGTTATCGCTTTTTCTATTCAAGCGGTAAGTGCTCAAAAATATTACTTACAATGCGGAAACGTGTTTGATCCGACCTCAGAGAGATGGCAAAAAGACAAAACCGTTGTTGTTGAGGGTAAGCGCATTACAGAAATCTTAAATGGATTTGTAGATGCTACAGGTGACGATCAAAATATTGATTTAAAATCGGCTTATGTGATGCCTGGGTTTATTGATATGCATGTGCATATTGAGTCTGAATCTAACCCTCGTGCTTATCTCAATCGTTTCACTCTAAATGAGGCTGATGTTGCATTTAGAGCTGCCGTTTACGCGAATAAGACCTTGCTTGCTGGGTTTACCACCGTACGTGATTTAGGAGGCTCTGGAGTGAATATCGCTTTAAAGAATGCCGTTGAAGCTGGACTGGTAGATGGTCCTCGTATTTTCACTACGGGAAAAACGATTGGCTCTACCGGTAGTCATGCTGACCCTACTTCTGGCGTACGTAAGGATCTAATGGGTGACCCAGGACCTGCAGAAGGTATCGTAAATAGCCCCGAAGATGCTCGTAAAGCCGTAAGACAGCGATACAAGGATGGAGCTAATACCATTAAGATTACAGCAACAGGTGGGGTATTGAGTACAACAAAGAACGGTAAGAACGCTCACTTCACCATTGAAGAAATCAAAGAGATTGTGAAGACGGCTGAAGATTATGAATTTCTTACCGCAGCCCATGCCCATGGAGATGAAGGTATGAGAAGAGCAGTAGTTGCCGGTATTCATACTATTGAACACGGAACCCTTATGAGTGAGGCTACCATGGACCTTATGATTAAGCATGGTACCTATTTAGTGCCTACAATCACTGCCGGGAAACAGGTTTCAATCAATGCCGAAATAGAAGGTTATTATCCTCCTATGGTAGCCGCTAAGGCAAAAGAAATCGGTGGGAAACAGTCTCAGGCTACTTTTGCTAAGGCCTATAAGAAGGGGGTTAATATTGCCTTTGGAACTGATGCCGGTGTTTTCAATCACGGGGAAAATGCGAGAGAATTCTTCTATATGCACGAGGCTGGAATGCCTGTTAAGGAAGCATTAAAGGCGGCTACTCTAGTCAATGCAAAACTTTTAGGAATGGGAGATGAGTTAGGACAGATCAAAGAAGGTTTTTTAGCGGATATCGTGGCTACCAAAGAGCATCCAGAAAAGAACGTATTAGCACTACAAAACGTTCATTTCGTAATGAAAGAAGGAAAACACGTTAAATAATTTCGAAAAGCCTTAAAATCTTCGTGTTAACCCACTAAACATTGTACTTTTGTAGGTCGAAATAGTTGACTGATTTAATGGATAAATTTTCCTTTCTTAACGCGGCCCATACCACTTTGTTTGAGTCGCTTTATGAGCAATATCGAACTGCTCCAGACAGTGTGGAGCCCAGTTGGAAGGCATTCTTTCAAGGATTTGACTTTGGTGCAGAAAGCGTACTCGAAGATTGGGATCTCGAAGAACTTGCAGAGGGTCAGATAAGTAATGCTAAAAATGGAACCACTGCTGCCGTTCCTGAATCGGTACAGAAAGAGTTTCAGGTAGTCAAGCTGATCAATAGCTATCGATCACGAGGACATTTATTTACCAAGACCAACCCGGTTCGTGAGCGAAGAAAATATAGTCCTACTTTAGAGCTATCAAATTTCGGATTGTCTGAGTCAGACCTAGATATCACCTTCAATGCTGGAGAAATTCTCGGAATTGGAGCATCGTCATTACGTTCAATTATCGATCATCTCGAACGTATTTACTGCGATTCTATCGGTGTGGAGTACATGTATATTCGAACTCCCGAGCGTATCGAATGGATTCAAAATTATTTGAATCAAAATGACAATCGATCTCAATTTAGCCCAGAGAGGCAGCGTTATATTCTTGAAAAACTGAATCAAGCAGTTAGTTTCGAGAGTTTCTTGCATACGAAATACGTAGGTCAAAAACGATTCTCGCTAGAAGGTAATGAATCTTTAATCCCCGCCTTAGATGCCATTATTGAGCATGCAGCAGATCAAGGCGTAAAACAATTTATCATGGGTATGGCCCACCGTGGTCGTCTTAATGTGCTTACAAATATCTTCGGCAAGTCACCTAAGGATATTTTTTCTGAATTTGATGGCAAAGACTATGAGGAAGCCATCTTTGATGGAGATGTGAAATATCACTTGGGATGGACTTCTAAACGAGAAACCAACAATGGTCATATCGTAAATATGAACATTGCTCCTAACCCTTCGCACCTTGAGACCGTGAATGGTATCGTTGAAGGAATTACCCGAGCGAAACAAGATAATGATCACCCGTTAAATCCTTCTGAAGTTCTACCCATACTAATACACGGAGACGCTGCTATAGCCGGACAAGGTGTGGTTTATGAGGTCGTTCAGATGGCCCGATTAGATGGATACCAGACTGGAGGTACAATTCATATGGTGGTCAATAACCAAATCGGTTTTACAACCAATTACCTTGATGCACGTTCATCTACGTATTGTACTGATGTAGCCAAGGTTACCTTATCTCCAGTACTTCATGTAAACGCGGATGATGTAGAGGCAGTGGTTCATGCTTCCATATTTGCCTTAGAATATCGAATGAGATTTGCCCGTGATATTTTCATAGATCTGTTAGGCTATCGAAAATATGGTCACAATGAGGGAGATGAGCCTAAGTTTACACAACCGTTGCTATACAAGGCGATCGCTAAACATCAAAATCCACGAGACATTTATGCGGAGCGTCTGTTAGCTAGTGGTGTAATCGACTCCAATTATGTAGCAGGGCTAGAGGCTTCCTATAAGAATATGCTCGAAGAAGATTTGATCGATTCTCGTAAGATTGAGAAGACGGTAATTACGCCGTTTATGCAGGATGAATGGTCTGGTTTTTCAAAGCTCGCTACCTCGACAGAGATGATAGAAGCGATTGATACGAGTTATCCGATGGAGAAGCTGACTGCATTGGCCGAAAAAATCACAAGTATTCCTTCAGATAAGAAGGCATTGAGAAAGATAGAGCGTCTAATAGATGCTCGCAAAAAAATGTATTTCGAAGACAATAGCCTAGATTGGGCTATGGGTGAGCTTTTAGCTTATGCTTCACTGATCGAAGAGGGAAATAACGTTCGACTTACCGGACAGGATGTAGAGCGAGGAACTTTCTCTCACCGCCATGCGGTAATCAAGACCGAATCGAACGAAGAAGAGATTGTATTGCTCAATCAGTTGGGAGAACATCAAAACGGAAAACTTCACATTTACAACTCGCTACTTTCTGAGTATGCGGTTATGGCTTACGATTACGGTTATGCCATGTCTAGTCCGAAAACCTTGACGCTTTGGGAGGCTCAATTTGGAGATTTCTCTAACGGGGCTCAAATCGTCATTGATCAATACCTGTCCTCGGCTGAAGATAAATGGAAGATGCAAAATGGATTAGTGCTACTTCTTCCTCATGGTTATGAGGGTCAAGGAGCTGAGCACTCCTCTGCTCGTATGGAGCGCTACCTTCAACTTTGTGCTAAGGATAATATGTATGTGGTTGATGTAACCACTCCTGCGAACCTTTTCCACGTACTTCGAAGACAGCAAAAGGCTCCATTTAGAAAACCTTTGGTAGTATTTACCCCTAAGAGTTTGCTTCGTCATCCGAAAGTAGTTTCTACGAAAGAAGAATTGGCTCAAGGCACTTTTATGCCTGTTATCACCGATCAGGATGTGAAGCCTAATAAAGCGAAAACACTGGTTCTTTGTACAGGTAAATTTTATTACGACTTATTAGCTTACCGAGAGGAGACGGGAAGAGATGACGTGGCGTTGGTTCGTTTAGAACAATTGTTCCCACTTCCTACCGAAGAGCTCAACGCACTTTTAGAACAATATAATTCTGTTGAGGATGTAGTTTGGGCTCAGGAGGAACCGAGAAATATGGGTGCCTATGGACATCTGTTATTACATTATCCAGCAGCTCGCAACTTTAGAGTAGCGTCTCGAAGATTTTATGGAGCACCTGCTGCCGGTAGTGCAGTTCGTGCAGCTCGACGCCATAAACAGGTAATCGAGTACGTATTTGACAAAACAAAAGATAATTTCAACTTATAACGATAAGTACATATCATGATTCTAGAAATGAAAGTTCCCTCACCGGGAGAATCAATTACCGAAGTAGAGATCGCAACTTGGTTGGTTAGCGACGGTGATTACGTTGAAAAGGACCAGGCAATTGCTGAGGTAGATTCAGATAAAGCTACCTTAGAGCTTCCAGCAGAAGCTAGCGGTATCATTACTTTGAAAGCTGAAGAAGGAGATGCAGTGGCTGTTGGTCAAGTAGTGTGTTTGATTGACACTTCAGCAGAGGCTCCTGAAGTAGGTTCTTCTAGTACTGCTAAAAGTGAGTCACCGGCGACTGCAGTTAAGGCAGAAACGCCTGCGGTTGCTCATTCAGAAAAGGCAACTTACGCAACTGGTACTCCTTCTCCAGCGGCAGCAAAAATCATGAATGAAAAAGGGTTAACGGCTGATTCAATTTCGGGAACGGGAAGAGATGGAAGAATCACTAAAGAAGATGTATTAAATGCAACCCCTGCAATGGGAAGTTTTGCTCCGGGAGCAAGTCGTTCAGAGTCGAGAACCAAGCTCTCTATGCTTCGTCGTAAAGTGGCAGAACGATTGGTTTCGGCTAAGAATGAAACGGCCATGCTTACTACTTTTAATGAAGTAGATATGAGCGCGGTCTTTGCTTTAAGAAAAGAGTTTAAGGATGCGTTTAAGGATAAGCATGGAGTAGGACTAGGGTTTATGTCTTTCTTCACTTTAGCTGTAATTAGAGCACTTAAGCTTTTCCCTGCGGTGAATTCTATGATCGACGGAAAAGAAATGATCTCCTATGACTTCTGTGATATCAGTATTGCAGTTTCTGGACCTAAAGGTTTAATGGTTCCCGTAATTCGCAATGCGGAAGAATTGAGCTTTAGAGGTGTAGAAGATGAGGTTAAGCGCTTGGCGCTTCGAGCTCGCGACGGCCTAATCACTGTTGATGAAATGACCGGAGGTACTTTTACCATTTCAAATGGAGGAGTATTTGGTTCAATGCTGAGCACACCAATTATCAACCCTCCGCAAAGTGCAATTCTGGGTATGCATAATATCGTAGAACGCCCTGTGGTTAAAGATGGTGCGGTTGCCATAGCTCCGGTAATGTATTTAGCGCTTTCTTACGACCACCGAATTATCGATGGTAGAGAATCGGTTGGATTCCTAGTTGCTGTAAAAGAAGCCATTGAAGATCCAATCACTCATTTAATGGATGGGGACGTGAAAAAAGCCCTTGAGTTATAAATGAATCTTATAGACACGCATATTCATCTTTATGCCGATGATTTTGCGCATGATTTGCCTGCTCTTGTAGCTGAGGCCGAAAAGCGGGGAGTCACCCGCTTTTTTTTGCCTGCTATTGACTCTGGATTCTCAGCAGCCATGGATCAGGTTCTAGAGGCCTACCCGGATAAGGTGCATTTGATGGCTGGATTACATCCGACACATGTCAAAGAAAATGTGACTTCTGAACTACAACATGTAAAGGAGCGTCTGGATAGTATTGACGCCGTTGCAGTGGGTGAAATTGGTATTGATCTCTATTGGGATGACAGCTTCAAAGAGGCCCAAATCTATGCTTTTGAGAAGCAGATGGTCTGGGCAAGTGAGCGCAACTTGCCGATTGTTATTCATTGCCGTGATGCTTTTGATGAAGTATTTGAGTCTGTCGATAGAATAAAGAAGCAAGGTCACACTATTACAGGCATTTTACACTGTTTCACAGGTAATTTTGAACAGGCTAAGTATGCTATCTCCCTTGGGCTTCACCTTGGAATTGGAGGTGTCGCCACTTTTAAAAATGGTAAAATTGACACCTTTTTGTCGCAAATAAGCCTAGAACATATAGTGCTAGAGACAGATGGGCCTTATCTTGCTCCTGTTCCGCACAGAGGAAAGCGAAATGAACCGGCCTATCTCAGACTTATCGCTGACCGAGTAGCGGCTATTTATCAGATTTCAACCGAAGAGTTGGCGAAGATTACCTCGTCGAATTCACTTCGTATCTTTAAAAGGTAATGAGACCAAAGATTTTACTTATTTACACTGGAGGTACGATTGGGATGCGCAGGCACCCAGAAACGGGTAGCCTTGCACCGTTAAATTTCGATCGTTTACTAGATCGGGTAGGAGAGCTACGTCAACTAGATTGTGATATTCACCATGTTAGTGTTGTCTCTCCTAAAGACAGTTCAGAAATAGAAGCGGCGGATTGGATCGAAATCCGAGATTTGATTCTCACCAATGAAATTGATTACGACGGATTTGTAGTACTTCATGGATCGGATACGATGAGTTACTCAGCCTCAGCCTTAAGTTTTTTGCTATTAGGTTTAAATAAACCCGTAGTTTTTACGGGCTCTCAGTTGCCCATAGGGGATCTTAGAACCGATGCGAAGGAGAATTTAATTACTTCTGTACAAATAGCGAGTTTAAGGAATGCTAATAATGAGCCTTTACTAAAGGAGGTCGGATTGTATTTCGAGTACAAATTATATAGAGCGAATCGTAGTATTAAGTTAAGTGCTGAGCATTTCGAGGCTTTTAGTTCTCCAAACATGCAACCTTTAATTACAGCTGGGGTACATCTTGATTTTGATATTCGAAACTTTATTCAAACAAAAGCTATTCAGGGTATTCGCTCAATGTCTAATATTCCTGCGTCTGTATATCTATTAAAGTTACATCCTAACATGTCTGAATGGGCTTTTCGTTTAGTTGAGCAAGCAGATGGAATTAAAACGGTTGTGCTTGAAACGTTTGGTGCAGGTAATGCTATGAAATCTAAGGAGCTAGTTCGAATGCTCCAATATTGTCAAGAAAAGGCCATTACTGTAATTAATTGTACCCAATGCGCTAAAGGGTCTGTCTCTATGGGTATGTATGAGGCAAGCAATGATTTTAAACAGTTTGGGGTTCTTGATGGAGGAGATATGACTACCGAAGCTACGCTTGCTAAGGCGATGGTTTTAGGTGCTCTAAATTTGGATGTAGTGGACTTTAGAAAAACACTCATTTCCCCATTATGTGGTGAAATTTCTAGAAATTAACGCAAGCAATTTTTTTACGTCTGTTATTTTTTGTTTCTTGGTCATCGCTTCTAAAAGAGCAAAACATTATTTTTTATCTTTAACTCGTTAACTAACAAATTTTAAGTCAAAAAAATGAAAAAAATATCGTTAACCTTAGCTACTGCTGGAATGTTCATCTTAGGTTCAGCTTCTGCTTCTGCAGCTGTTCTACAAGAAGAGGCTGCTGCTTCTAAAGGATTCACTCAAGTGCTTAAAGAGCAGTTTATTCAAGGGGGTCCTGCCTTCATGGGTATCGTTCTTCTTTGTCTTATCTTAGGTCTTGCTGTTGCCATCGAGCGTATCATTTACCTAAATATGGCTACAACTAACACTGCTGCACTTAAAGAGAGTGTTGAGGCGGCTTTAGCTTCAGGTGGAGTTGAAGAGGCAAAAAATGTTTGCCGTGAGACTGCTGGTCCCGTTGCTTCAATTTACTACCAAGGTTTAGAGCGTTCAGGCGAAGGTCTTGAGGCTGCTGAGAAAGCGGTTGTTTCTTATGGAGGGGTTCAAATGGGACAACTTGAGAAAAACGTTTCTTGGTTATCACTTTTCATCGCTATCGCGCCGATGCTTGGATTCATGGGTACGGTAATCGGTATGATTCAGGCCTTCCAAAAGATTGCTGCTGTAGGTAACCTATCGGCTTCACTTATTGCAGGTGATATCCAGGTAGCACTTTTAACTACTGTATTTGGTCTTATTACTGCGATTATCCTTCAGATTTTCTACAACTACATTATTGCAAAAATTGATGCGATTGTAAATGATATGGAAGATTCTTCTATCTCATTAATCGACATGCTTGCCGCTTCTAAGAAGTAATTTGTAGAACGTATAAAATCTTAAGTCATGCACAAAATCATTAAAATAGTTCTAATCGTCCTAGGGGTGCTTTCAGCGATCCTTTGGTACAGCCTACCAGCTTCGGATATGCCGCCAAGCCAGGCGATTGAGAGCCTTCCAATGGATCTTATGTTTAAGATCGTATTCCTATTATTGTTAATTGCTACTGCTGCTTCTGTATTCTTTGGATTGAAAAAGACTTTTACTTCAGAAGGTGGTCTTAAGCGAGTTCTTAAAACTCTTGCATTCGCAGGAGTACTTACACTTGTTGGTTACCTAATGGCAGGTGGTGAAGAAACCGTTGTTGAGGCAGTACAAACAGAAAGAGGATTAACTACAACCGTGGGTACAGTAAAAACTATTGGTACGCTGCTAAACATCTTCTTCGGAATGGTGCTTATCGCGATTGTACTTATGGTAATTCCTAGCCTAAAGCGTTTAACCGGAAGATAAAAATTCAGAGATATGCCAAGAAGAAAAGGAGCACCAGAGGTTAATGCCGGCTCTATGGCGGATATCGCATTCTTGCTACTCATCTTTTTCCTAGTAACTACTACTATTGAAACAGATGCTGGACTCGACCGAATGCTTCCGCCGATTGAACCGCCTGATATCGATGTTGTAATTAAGCAAAAGAATATCTTCACCGTAAGTATCAATAAGTATGGTCAGCTTTTAGTTGAAGAAGAGCTTTTGAACCTAGAAGATCTTAGAGATGCAGCTATTGCATTTTTAGATAACGGTGGAGCACCTGCAGGTTCACCAGAGTACTGTAATTATTGTCAAGGAAAGCGCGACGCATCTTCATCAGATAATCCTCAAAAGGCAATTATCTCTTTGAAGAACGATCGTGAAACAGCGTACAAGACCTACATTACTGTTCAAAATGAATTAGTTGGTGCCTATAACGACCTTAGAAACCGTGAGTCTCGTCGTTTGTACAATAGAGACTTCACAGAGATGGAGAGCGAGTATCTAAACCCTGAAACTCCTTCTAGTGTTCGTGACGAACTCAAAGAGAAGGTTCAGCGTATTCAAGAGCTATTCCCTCAAAAACTCTCTGAGGCTGAAACGAGTAAAATTTAATTTTAAGAATTAGAGATCATGTCAAAATTTACCAAGAAAAAAGACGGAGATTTGCCAGCAGTATCGACAGCTTCGCTACCTGACATCGTATTCATGCTACTCTTTTTCTTTATGACGGTAACTACCATGAAGGATAGCTCGCTACTTGTAGAGAATGTCCTTCCTAATGCCGATCAGATTAAGAAACTCGAGAAAAAGGACCGTGTGATATACATCTACGCTGGTAAGCCAACCCAAGAGTATGTAAAGACTTTTGGAGAAGAGCCTAAGATTCAGTTAAACGATAAGTTCGCGAATGTTAGTGAGGTAGGTTCTTATGTTTTAGCAGAAAGAGCTACCAAACCACAGGAACTTCAGAATGTACTTACAACGGCTCTTAAAGTCGATAAAAATGCCTCTATGGGTATTGTTATGGATATTAAGCAAGAGCTTAGAAAAGTAAATGCACTGAAAGTAAACTATACAACTTATGAGGGTAATGCCTTCAACAACATTCAGTAGATTATAGTTTGCTGATATTATTTAAAAAGGCCTCCATTGGAGGCCTTTTTTATTATAGACTTTTTCGTAATCGTGCAACGGGTAGATCGAGTTGTTCACGATATTTTGCGACGGTTCGTCGAGCCACCTTATATCCTTTTTCCTTTAGTAGTTTACCTAATTTCTCATCGGTGAGTGGCTTACTTTTGTCTTCTGATTCGATGAGTTCTTTTAAAATAGATTTAATTTCTCTAGTGGATACGCTCTCACCCTCCTCGTTTGTCATTGCCTCTGAGAAGTAGCTTTTTACAAGTTGAGTACCGTAGGGGGTGTCTATGTACTTACTATTGGCTACACGTGATATGGTTGAAATATCAAGACCGGTTAGTTCTGCAATATCTCTTAAAATCATCGGTTTTAAATCCCTTTCGTCCCCGCTTAGAAAATAGGCTGTTTGATAATTGACAATCGCCTGAAGAGTTACGATAAGGGTTTGTTGTCTTTGTCTTATGGCGTCAATGAACCATTTGGCTGCGTCTAATTTTTGTTTTACAAACTGTACGGCCTCCTTTTGCGCCGCGTTAGTTCCGCCTTGTTTATAGGTCTCAAAAAGTTCTTTATAAGAATGTGAGAGGTGAAGTTCTGGTGCATTTCTCGCGTTGAGTTGTAGGTCGATTTGATCGTCCTCGATCCTCAAAATAAAATCTGGAACAATTTGACGATTCATTCGAAGTCCTGATGAAAAACCTCCTCCCGGTTTAGGATTAAGTCTTTCAATTTTTGCAATCGCCGTTTTTAAAGCGTCTTCATCGATTTTGTGCTTTTGTAGGATTTTATCGAAGTGCTTTTTAGAGAACAAGTCGAAACTTTCGTCGATAATTTCGATCGCCAAATCACGTGAGGCACTTTTTGTTTGACGTTTTAATTGTAGGCTAAGGCATTCTGATACATCTCTCGCTCCGATTCCTGATGGGTCTAATTGTTGGACGGTAGTAAGGGCTTCTTTAAGTTGGTCTTCATTTATGAATAGACCCACACTAAACGCGAGGTCGTCGATAATATCTTCTAAAGGTCTTCTGAGGTAACCACTTTCATCTAGACTTCCTACCAGATATTCTGCGATTAGATATTGCTCAGGCTCTAGATTAAAGGTAGATAACTGCTCGATTACATAACCATAGAAGGTTTGTCCAGCAGCATAGGGTGTTTGATTTTCATCTTCAGCAGGAGAACTTGATAGACTCGTTTTGTAATCTGGAGTATCGTCATCACTGAGATAATCTTCGATATTGATTTCCTCAGATTGATCTTCTTCGGTCGATTCAAAATCGTCGTTCGTTTCGATTTCGAAGGGGTCTTCAGATTCTTCCTTGCCTGTCTCTAAGGCAGGGTTTTCTTCAATCTCTTGCTTAATACGTTCCTCAAATGCTTGAGTGGGCAGCTGAATTAACTTCATCAGCTGAATCTGCTGTGGTGACAGCTTTTGACTTAGCTTTAATTGAAGATACTGCTTTAACATGTCCTAAAATTCTGCGTTCTGCGGTGTACGTGGGTAAGGTATTACGTCGCGGATATTTCCCATGCCCGTTGCAAATAATACGAGTCTTTCGAATCCTAAACCAAAACCGCTGTGAACCGCTGATCCAAAGCGTCTGAGATCGAGATACCAATAAAGTTCTTCTTCATCGATACCCAAAACTTCCATTTTCTTTTTCAGCACATCTAGGCGCTCTTCACGTTGTGATCCACCAACAATCTCTCCAATACCTGGGAAAAGCACATCCATCGCTCTTACGGTCTTCTCATCGTCATTTAAACGCATATAGAAGGCTTTGATATTGGCGGGATAATTGTAAAGGATTACAGGTGCGTTAAAATGCTTTTCAACAAGGTATCTTTCGTGTTCACTTTGCAAATCGATACCCCACTCATCGACAGGGTATTGAAAACGCTTCTTTTTATTGGCTTTGGAGTTTCGTAGAACGTCAATAGCTTCAGTGTAACTTACTCTCTTGAATTCGTTGTCGACAACAAAACGAAGTTTTTCGATAAGAGGCATTGGGCTTCTTTCGTTCTGAGGTTTGGTTTTTTCTTCGTCTAATAATCTGTTTTCAAGAAACTCGAGGTCTTCTTTACAGTGCTCGAGCACATAACGAATGGTATACTTAATAAAGTCCTCTGCGAGTTCCATGTTGTCTTCGAGATCGTAAAAAGCCATTTCTGGTTCGATCATCCAGAACTCTGCAAGGTGCCTTGAAGTATTTGAATTCTCCGCCCTAAAGGTTGGACCGAAGGTATAGATTTTACCGAGCCCCATGGCGTAGGTTTCTCCTTCAAGCTGTCCAGAAACAGTGAGATTTGTTTCTTTTCCGAAAAAGTCTTCCTTGTAGTCGATAGTTCCTTCCTCGTTCAAGGGTGGATTCTTCAGGTCTAAGGTTGATACTCTGAACATTTCCCCAGCTCCTTCAGCATCTGATCCGGTAATAATTGGGGTGTGCATATAAAAGAATCCTTGCTCGTTAAAATATTGGTGAACAGCAAATGCTAGTTTCGAACGAACGCGCATGATTGCAGAAAAGGTGCTCGTTCTGATGCGTAGATGAGCTTTTTCACGAAGAAATTCTAAACTATGTTTCTTCGGTTGTATCGGATATTGATTAGGGTCAGAGGATCCTAGCAGTTCAATAGTTGCTACTTGTACCTCAACGCTTTGACCCTTTCCTTGGCTCTCTTCTAACTTTCCGGTTAATTTTAAGCATGCCCCGGTATTAATTTCTTTTAGAAGTTTCTCATCGGTATTTTCAAAATCAATAACACACTGAAGATTTTGTAAAGTGGAACCATCATTAATGTCTATAAAGCGATTGCTTCTAAAGGTTCTTACCCATCCCATTACAATCACCTCGTTTCCTATTTGAGGGTCTTCAAGTAGTGATTTGATCGTTGCTGTCTTCATTTTCTTATTTCTATATAGTAAAGATACTTGTTCTAAAGGGGACCGCTAAGCTTCTGACTCTACATCTTTTGGTAGAATATCGATTTTAGGTTGCTTAAGTACTCGGTTATTCGCAATATTTCTTTCTAACGACAGTAAAAGGCATGGTAATAAAACAAGATTAGCAAGCATAGCGAATAAGAGGGTAGCAGATATTAATCCTCCTAGCGCTTTGGTTCCGCCGTAATTACTGATCATAAAAACCGAGAATCCGAAAAACAATACAATGGAGGTGTAGAACATACTTACTCCAGTTTCTTTGAGTGCGGCGTAAACAGATTTCTTGATTTGCCAGTCATTTTGCACCAACTCTTGTCGATATTTTGCCAAGAAGTGGATCGTATCATCAACCGAAATTCCAAATGCAATACTGAAGATAAGAATGGTAGAGGGTTTGATGGGAACTCCGATGAATCCCATAATACCGGCGGTAATAATTAGCGGTAATAAATTAGGAACTAGGGAGATTATAATCATTTGGAAAGACCTAAAGAGGTAGGCCATAAGCAGTGAGATTAATACAACTGCAAGAAATAAGGAAAGCAACAAATTGTTTACTAGGTATCTCGTGCCCTTCAAATAGAGCAAGGCCTTTCCTGTAAGGGCGACATCATACCGTTCTTTTGGGAAGATTTTTTCTATCGATTTGTTCAAATCTTCTTCAATTTCTTCCATGCGACTCGTCTTTACGTCTTTCATCATGAGTGAAAGTCGTATGCGTCTGTTTTCGTTATCAACCATTGAGCTTGTAAGATCTGCCTCGCCGCTTAAAGCCGTGTTTGCGGCATCTAGGATAAAATTGCGCTCTTGTCTTGTAGGTAATTGATAATATTTTCGAAGTCCCTTGTAATAAGCTTGTTTTGCGTATTTGAAGAGGTTACTAATCGATAGGGGAGTTGATAGTTCAGAGTTTTCTCCAATTTCTTCAGACAGCTTTTCAACTCTAGATAGAGTAGCTCCAGATAGGGCACCGTTTTCTTTTCCGGTATCTACAAGTATTTCTACCGGTAAGATTCCGTTGAAGTCTTTTTCATAGAAGAGAATGTCTTCGTAAAAATCAGTGTTTTTCGGAAGGTCTTCGATTCTGCTACCCGTTATTTCAATTTGATAAATACCAATGATACTTAATACGAGTAAAACCACCGAGGTGATGTAAACGGTAATTCGATGCTCTCGAACAATATTTTCCATGGTTTTTACGAATAGGTCAATCCATGGAGTGTTTAAGTGCTGCAGGTGTTTATTTTTAGGCAGCGACATATAGCTATAAATGATAGGAATAATCAATAGTGAGAGTACGAATATTCCAATAATGTTGATTGAAGCTACAATTCCGAATTCTCGAAGTAGGCTGCTGCTTAATATAATAAAGGTGGCGAATCCTGAGGCTGTGGTTAGGTTGGTCATTAGGGTCGCATTCCCTACTTTAGATATTACACGAATAAGTGATCGCGCCTGATTCCCATGCTTCTTTACTTCCTGCTGATATTTATTAATAAGGAAAATGCAGTTGGGTATTCCGATTACAATAATTAAAGGGGGTATAAGCGCCGTTAAGATGGTTATTTCGAAACCTAATAAACCGATTATACCAAACGACCAACTAACTCCAATTAGTACAACCACCATGGATATGAAGGTGGCTCTGTAGCTTCTAAAGAAAAAGAAAAAGATGAGAGCGGTAACTAGTAAAGCCCCGATAACAAACAGGATCATTTCCTTTTTTAGAGTCTCTGCATTTCTAGTTTTGATATAGGGCATACCAGAAATTTTTGCATCGGCTCCAGAGGCTCTTTCAAAGTTCTCTACGAGACTTTTGAACTCATTTAGAATGAACTCACTTCGAACTTTGGTGTTTACCACATCGGGGTCCATGAATGCGATGGTACGAATTGCTCTACTATTCGGATCGTAAATAAGGTTCTCGTAAAAGGGGAGACGTTCGAATAGATGGTAGAGTTTAGATTTTGCATTCTCGTCACTGAGCGCCTCTCGTGGATTAAATGCTTGTGCTTCGAGCTGATCACCGGTTCGAACGATCTCTTCAATATTGTCCAAGGAAACGACCGAAACAATTTCGGGGGCAGCTTCTAGTTGTTTACTAAGTCTATTCCAAGCGTTAAAGGAATTAGCCGTAAAGAGCTCTCTACCTTCGACCGCGATTAAAATGGCATTGTCTTCTGCACCGAACACATCGGTAAACTGGGTGTATTTGATGATCTCTGGATGGTCAGTGGGTAGTACCGAGGTTTCCTCATTAGAGAATTTGACATGCCTCCATTGAGAAACAAAAAATGCCGTGAGTAGGACTAAACCAGCAATCCACCAAACGCGATTTCTCAAAATGATTCGCGCCACAAAAGGCCAGAAGCCTTCAAAAAATGTTGCTAATTTCCCCATGCTGGGTTATACCTTCATGATCTCTGCCTCTTTCACGCTAAGGGCGCTCTCAACCTTTGCAATAAACTTGTCAGTGAGGTCTTGTACATCTGACTCTGCGTTTTTTAATAGGTCTTCAGAGATTTCTAATTTCTTTAATTCTTTATTGGCTTCTTGACGTGCTGAGCGGACACCTATTTTTGCATCTTCTGACTCTGCTTTCGCTTGTTTCGCGAGGTCTCTACGGCGTTCCTCAGTTAGTGGCGGAACGTTAATGATGATAATGTCTCCATTGTTCATCGGATTGAACCCTAAATTCGAATTAATAATCGATTTTTCAATCTCACCGAGTAGGTTTTTCTCCCAAGGCTGAACAACTAAAGTTCTCGCGTCTGGGGTGTTGACATTCGCCACCTGTGAGAGAGGAGTTTGAGCTCCATAGTAGTCGACAGTAACTGAAGAAAGCATTACAGGGTTGGCTTTGCCAGCTCTAATTTTGATAAATGCTTTTTCAAGGTGAGTGATAGAGGCAGTCATTTGCTCTTCTGCCATATCTAAAATCATCTGTATTTCTTCGTTCATAGCCTTATAAATTAACAACGGTACCCACGTCTTCACCGGTGACTACCTTCATTAGATTTCCTTCTTTATTCATATCAAAAACCACGATTGGAAGCTCATTTTCTTGACTCAAGGTGAAGGCGGTGGTATCCATTACCTTTAAGCCTTTTCTCAAAACGTCCTCAAATGTTATTTCGTTATATCGTGTTGCGTTTTCATCTTTTTCAGGGTCAGCACTATAAATACCGTCAACTCGAGTTCCTTTCAGAATCACGTCTGCTTTAATCTCGATAGCTCTCAATACCGCAGCAGAATCAGTGGTGAAGTATGGATTTCCTGTACCACCACC
>DFQX01000019.1:0-1357 GCA_002381155.1 Flavobacteriaceae bacterium UBA3478
AGTCCATTTCTTGACATGATTTCTGCAGCCGCATCCGCCATATTGGTGACTGCGAACTTGAAAACAACACGTCCGTCTTGATAAATATAATGTTTCTTTTCGGCTATCGTTTTTTCGGTGGGGGGATACAATGATCCTCCGGCCTGGATACCTAAATGGTTTTTACCAATGCCGTCACTTCGAAGATACTCGTCAACAAATCCAAGGCCTTCGCTGTTAGGCTCTAAAAGAGCAGCACCAGCACCATCTCCAAACAATACGCATGTGGTTCGATCGGTGTAGTCAACAATTGAGGACATCATATCTGCTCCAACGAGTACCACCTTCTTGTAGCGGCCCGATTCGATGTACGCCGATGCCGCCGACATACCATATAAAAAACCCGAGCAAGCCGCTTGAAGATCAAAAGCAAAAGCGTTTTTCGCACCTAGGTTTGTGGCTACCTGTGCAGCTGTAGCAACAACAGGCATGTCAGGTGTTGCGGTGGCTACTAATAAAAGGTCAATTTCAAGGGGATCAAGTCCTGACTTCTTCATCAGATCCTTAACGGCCTCTGTGGCCATAAAAGCTGTTGCCTTACCAGGAATATCTAGAATACGTCGCTCTTTAATACCTGTACGAGTGGTAATCCATTTGTCGTTGGTCTCAACCATCTTTTCTAAAGTGGCATTGTCTAAGACCTTTTCTGGAAGGTACTTTCCAATTGCTGTTATTGCAGCCGTTGTTTTTGGCATAAAAGGCAACTTTTGGTTGAGCGAAATTACTGTTTTTTTAAGAAGGGTAAGATTTCGGTGTAATCCATAAAAAACTCTCGTGTCTCTAATTACACGAGAGTTCTATATCTTTTTTCGACCGAAATTTACTCCGCCGCTACTTCTTCTGCAGCGTCGATAAGCACCTGTCCACGGTAGTAAAGTTTACCCTCGTGCCAGTGAGCGCGGTGCATTAAATGCACCTCTCCGGTAGTTGAATCTTTTGCTAGAGTTGGAGCTACCGCTTTGTAATGTGTGCGTCTCTTGTCTCTACGCGTTTTCGATATTTTTCTTTTAGGATGTGCCATATCTTCCTTATTTAATAGTCTTTTATTTCAATAAATCTTTTAAAGCGTCCCATCTTGGGTCACTTTCGTTGGTTTCTTCTTTTTCCTCTACTCTTTTAGGCTTGAGATCTTCAAGCTTATCGAGCAGTGGTGATTCTAATGATCCATCTTCAACTCCTGGGTGTATTCGCTTCTGTGGAAGACTAAGCACCGTCATTTCATACAGATATTGTGCAACATTGAACTGATATTCACCATGTGGTAAAACGAGAAGCTCGTCATCTTCATCGTTGTACTCTTCCCCGAACTTGATTACTA
>DFQX01000019.1:1768-5511 GCA_002381155.1 Flavobacteriaceae bacterium UBA3478
TGCAAAACTCATTAAAACCAAAATGTTCAAAGAACGAATCATTAAGTTCATATTCAAACTCATGATTTCCTTGCTTGAGACCTATAAAGGAAATGTCAAAATCCTTTAACTTCATGATTAGATGCTTTATAGAGCCCAAGTTAAGGCCTGCAAATATAGAACTAATTTAGGAATTTCAAAGCGCCTTGTCTAGACGAATTTTTGTCTTCTTTTTTCCTTTCTCTCCTGAATCTTAAGCACATCCGAGCTCATTTCGGCATAATCTTGACGCGAGCGAAACACATCTACAGCAGTGAAGACCGCCTCCTTAAAAGAGCTTTCGTCCGCAATTCCCTTGCCTGCGATCTCATATGCGGTGCCGTGGTCGGGAGAAGTTCTGACCTTCGAGAGACCAGCGGTATAGTTTACACCTTTTCCGAAAGATAGCGTCTTAAAAGG
Organism: Flavobacteriaceae bacterium UBA3478; assembly: GCA_002381155.1. Lineage (GTDB taxonomy): Bacteria > Bacteroidota > Bacteroidia > Flavobacteriales > Flavobacteriaceae > UBA3478. The sequence goes on from DFQX01000019.1 coordinate 2,207, forward strand.
CACCAGGCCCTGGTCGTGATAGGCTGCCAAAACTGCATCAAACTGAGTATAGCTGTTAGATCCGAAGAAACCATCTGCAGCATAAGGTCCAAAAACGAGATGACCTTCTTCAAATAATTCAGCAACTGCAGGCTTCATGATCTTTTCGTCTTCTTCGCCTATGGTTCCATTGTCGCCGCTGTGTGGGTTGATTCCTAAGAGTGCGATTTTAGGTCGTATAATCCCAAAATCTTCTCGTAACGACTTCATCATTGTAACCACTTTCGATCGGATCAGCTTTGTGGTTATCGTGTCGCTCACTTTCGATACTGCAATGTGATCGGTAAGGAGCCCTACTCGTAAACAGTCTGCAACCATAAACATCAAAGCTTCAGCCTCGAGTTCCTTTGCCAAATAATCCGTATGACCCGGAAAGCTAAACGTCTCTGACTGTATGTTGCTCTTGTTGATTGGAGCGGTTACCAAAGCGTCTATTTGACCTTCTTTGAGCGCCTTAGTTGCCGCCTCTAAAGAGGCTACAGCTAATTTTCCGGCCTCAGGAGTGTTTTGTCCAAAGGCCAAATCAAATTCTGTGTCGAAAGCTTGGTAAACATTAATCTTGCCCGCCTCTATCCGGCTCAAGTCTTTTATTCCATGAAATTTTATGTCCAAATTCAGCTCGCTGATCTGGCTTGACATGGTTTTATTAGAGGCAAAGAAGACCGGGGTGCAATTGCTTAACATCCGCGAATCAAGAAAGGTTTTTAGGGCTACTTCACAACCTATGCCGTTTAGATCGCCAACAGAAATACCTATTTTTACCGTATTATTTGCTTTCATAGATGAACTATTGAGGCAACGAAGTTACTGAAATTTATACCGCAGTATGTTTACAGGAATCATAGAAACCCTAGCAAAAGTTGTTGCTGTTGAAAGAGAAGGCACTAACCTTCATTTAACCCTTGAAAGTGATTTAACTAACGAATTAAAAATCGATCAAAGTCTGGCACACAACGGGGTGTGTTTAACTGTAGTGAAAATCAACGGCTCGAAATATACAGTAACTGCCATCGAAGAAACCCTTTTAAAATCAGCTGTCGGTGAGCTTGAGGTAGGTAGTGTTGTAAATCTTGAACGAGCGATGCAATTGGGCGCACGACTTGACGGACACATTGTTCAGGGCCATGTGGACACCACCGCCACCTGTACTGAGGTTGTCAACAAAGACGGTAGTTGGATTTTTTCGTTTGAATACCCACCGAACCCAGAACACATCACTATCGAAAAGGGCTCTATAACCGTAGATGGCACCTCGCTGACTGTAGTAAATTCAAAGGACAATAGCTTTAGTGTAGCTATTATTCCTTATACCTATGAGCATACTAGATTCAAAAGCTACCAAGTGGGCACAAAAGTGAATCTAGAGTTTGATCTGGTTGGCAAATACATCGCGAAATTACACGCCAGACAGCAATAAGTTATTTCTTAAAAGTTTTTCGAATTAAGAGGCCTGCCGTTACCGCAACAGCAAAGAGAATCAGCGCAGACAAGGTCTCGCCGTAAAGCGCCTTTCCAACTGCAAATAGTAATCCGTAAACTAGGGCACAACCCAAAAGCATTGACTTAATCCCTGAGCTCAAATAGGTAGATTGACTCTTGCCTCCAAACTTTTTCCAGCCTGCGCCTGAAAGATCAAGGGATTTGACAAACCCTTCTAACAATGCTCTGTCCTCAGCCGGAGTTAAAAAGGTGACGGCTAGCCAAACGATTGTCGTGAAAAGAACGATAAAAGGGTATTGCATATATCCATGCATAAGGCCTTCTGCTCCAAACAGAGCCTCACCTAGGGGAGTAAATGCTAGGCTGATTGACAGAATCCCTGACACTAGCATCGCTGCAATTTCGGACCAAGCATTAATTCGCCACCAGAACCAACGAAGCATGAATAGCAGGCCTGTTCCCGCACCAAACATCAATATCACATCAAAGAGCTGTTTCGCGTTCTGAAGGCTAAGTGCCACTACGGCGCTCAGGGCCATAAGAAGTAGTGTGCTAATCTGTCCGACTACTACTTTTTGACGCTCACTTGCATCTGGTTGATAGGCTACATATACATCATATACCAAATAAGAAGCTCCCCAGTTCAAGTGGCTAGAAAGCGTAGACACATAAGCCGCTCCTAAAGACGCCAGAACCAAACCTAACAGTCCTGAAGGCAGTGAAGTCAACATTGCAGAATAGGCTAGATCGTTTCCTAGTTTATCGGGGGTAACCTCAGGAAAAGCCGCTGCAATCGAAGCGATGTCTGGGTATCGAATAAGTGACGCAAGCGCAACCAAAATCCATGGCCATGGACGAATGGCATAATGCATAATATTAAAGAAGAACGTTGCCCACACCGCATTAGACTCGTCTTTGGCTGCGAGCATTCTTTGTGCAACATATCCACCCCCTCCTGGCTCTGCGCCAGGATACCAACTGCTCCACCACTGCACTGCAATAGGAATAATAAAAAGCGTAATGAGCGCCTCGGTATTAGAAAAGCTGGGCACCAAGTCTAACTTATCACTGACATTCGGATGAGAAAAAAGCTGTGTAAGCCCCCCTATATCAGGTTCGTTTACCAAGAAATAAGCAGCGCCAAATGCCCCGCTAATCGCTGCAATAAATAGTATAAAATCTGTATAGATCACTCCTTTAAAGCCCCCAATAGCGCTAAAAAAGGCCGTGATCACGCCGGCTACTACAACCGTAACCACCGGGTCTAGGCCTAACATTACTTGACCGATTTTGATGGCAGCAAGTGTGACCCCCGACATAGCGAGCACATTAAAGAGAAGTCCTAGGTACAGGGCTCTAAACCGTCTTAGGAATCTAGCTGGTTTTCCGCCATAACGCAACTGATAAAAGCCCATGTCTGTGGTAACGCCACTCTTGCGCCATAATTCAGCAAAAACGAAAACGGTTAAAAGACCTGTAAGTAAAAAGGCCCACCACACCCAGTTTCCTGAAACTCCCGATGAGCGCACGATATCAGTAACGAGATTGGGGGTGTCTGTAGAAAAGGTAGTTGCAACCATCGAAAACCCCAATAACCACCAGGGCATATTACGGCCCGATAAAAAATACTCTGAACTGCTCTTATTGGCTGACTTGGCGCTGTAAATTCCGATACCAAGCAGCAGGGCAACAAAGGCCCCTATGATTAAAAAATCAAAGGTTTTAAGTTCCATACATTGTTAGGTTTGGAACCTAATATAGCCAATTTAATTTCCCGATATACCTTTAAGAGCGAGGAATGCTGTCTACCACCACCTTTACTCGGC
>DFQX01000065.1:0-5436 GCA_002381155.1 Flavobacteriaceae bacterium UBA3478
CTGCCTCGTAGCCCTCCTTTACAATCACAGGGATGTGCATTGCCCTTAAAAGGGCCTCAATATGTGGAACAGCAAATTTGATTGCTTCAGGGGTACTTTCTCTATTTGCCTTATAATCTTCGAATAGTTCGGTCCTTTCTACACTACCGCCTTTATCGAAACAAACCGCTAGGTATTCAGGGTTTTCTTTTCGAATCAGATCAAGAAGGGAATTCATAAAACCCATAACTGCTGAAGTGTCTTCACCCTTTGAATTGATTCGAGGGTTTTTAATCAGAGCGTAATAACCTCTAAATATAAGTGCATAGGCATCGACAAGAAATAAACGTTTGTTGGGTGTATTCGACATGTTTTACTGAAATAAAAACGAGAAAGCAAGATAACCGATTTTAATGGTAACCGGCTTCATTTAGCTGTATTTTTGCCAAACACAATATCGTACATGGGCTATTTTGCATTTGTTTTTACCACCCTCTACTTAGGGCTTTCAATCTATCTTTTTTATCACTTGTTGAGGATGAAAATCTCAAAGAGTTTGTTTTGGTCCTTACTTGTATTTTTTACCAGTAGTTTTTTGTTAGGAGCTGCGGCAAATTGGATAGAAATTCCACTTTCAAAGGTAACAGAATCGTGGTTTAGAGCTTTCATATTCGCTTGTTTTGTAGCGCTTTTAATGAGCACCCCGATTTTGTTTTTACGAGATATCGTAGGTGGAGTTAAAAAAGTATATTTCCGGCTCACCTCTATAGAAGAAACCTCGGCGATAGCTTTTCGCTCGCGAAGAGATTTCTTATCTTCAGCGGCAATTACAGTAGGAGCGGTACCCTTCACCTCCTTACTTGCCGGAATTGGAGGTAAATACAACTATAAAATCCACAATTATGAATTGACATTCTCCAACCTTCCCAAAACTTTTAACGGCTTCAAGGTGGTGCAGCTATCTGATCTGCACCTAGGTAGTTTTGATGATTTAGATGCGGTTGCTGCGGGTTTAGATTTAGTCAATGATCAGCGACCTGATTTGTTGTTGTTTACTGGTGATATGGTTAATAATAAATCCTACGAAGCCGATCCTTTTATTTCGATGCTTTGTAAACTTAAGGCTTCGTATGGTAAGTATAGCGTGTTGGGGAATCATGACTACGCCACTTACAATGATGATTTCGATTCTGAACAGGCGCGTGCAGATGTTGAACGTTTGATCGGTCTTCAGGAACAAATGGGTTTTAGAAACTTGAGAAATGAATCTATTAAAATTACCTCTGGGGATGATTATTTTCAACTTGTTGGGGTAGAGAACTGGGGAACGGGACGGTTTTTAAAAGCCGGTGATTTAAACAGAGCTTCCAAGGGATTGAATACAGGTGTATTTACGCTACTTATGTCTCATGACCCGTCCCATTGGGAGGCTGAGGTAATTGGTCACAACCATCATTTCGATTTAACACTTAGCGGACATACTCATGGATTTCAATATGGTATCGAAGTAGCAGGTTTACAATGGAGTCCTTCTAAATTTCGTTATCCACAGTGGGCGGGTATGTATGAAAAGAATGAACGGTTAATAAATGTCAATAGAGGTTTTGGATTTTTAGGTTATCCAGGAAGGTTTGGAATATGGCCTGAGATCACCGTAATTACCTTAAAATCTGCGTAGAAGAATGTTAGAATTTGCAATTTTACTAACTTGCAACTCCAATTAAACTTGATATGTCAAAATTTGGCGAGCTTATAGACCTTAGTGTCCCGGTGTTATTTAACTTCTACGCAGAGTGGAATGATGATTCTGTTGCCATGGCTCCCGTGCTCAAAGACGTCGCAGCCGCATCGGGTGACCGCGCAAAAGTGATTAAAATTGATATCGACAAGAATCAAGAATTAGCTCAAGCGCTTCGTATTAAAAGTTTACCTACCCTTGTTATTTACAAGCGAGGTGAAATGGTGTGGCGACAGAGCGGAGAATTAGACGCTAATACGCTTCTTGGTATTCTAAACGAATACGTTTAATTCACTAAATAGTCTCCAGAGCTTTCGAGCACTTCAATTAGTTGTTCTAATTGAGTATTAAATTCGTCGGTATACGGGTCGATAAATTCGTTATCTCCCATATCGCTTGATATATCGATAACTCTTCTACAAGCCTCTAAGTCTCTGTATATTTCCTCGATTCTGAGGTAACTTTCGTCAGCATCCAGACTCGCATAATACCTTAGGCGATCTAAGTAAATAGCTAATAGTTCTTTGCTTAGTTCCTGTGCTTTTTCGTCTCTTTGAATACTGTAATATCCTTGAATAAAAGGTTCAACAAAGGTGTAGAATTTAAAGGTCTTAAGAGGTATTTTAGTTACTCCTAGGTCTAATACTTTTTCTGCCATTTCGAGGCTATCCTCAACAATGAGTTGCTCGGCTAATCGTGCAAGATTGCTTCTAAAGGTGATTCCTTGCGCCCTGGTTTGAGTATCAATATAGATAGATTCATCCTCGCTGTTTCCCCAATCCCAACTCATAACGATGTCATACATCAATTGGCTGTCTATTCTCCCAATATCGAACCCACCGTTATCAGGTGTAAGGATAGGTACTAGTTTGAACACTAGGCCATCGAGCTGAAGATAATCTTTCATGTATAAGTACTCTGCAGAATCTAAACTTCCGCCAGAGAAATAGATCGGTCTTGACCAATCATTGGTATTTAAGATATCTAACATTAGTAATCGATTCTTAGCGAGAGCCGACTGTGGAAGATCGATATCGATATAGTCAACGATAAGCTCCGAGTCCTGAGGTTTGACGATTCCGCTTTTAAGAACCGCTTCTTTATTCACAGGCACTCTGATTTTATGGGTTGGATAATAAACAATATCTAACTGCTCAGGTTCAAATTGACTAAGATCTGCTCCTTGTTTTTCTAGGAGGTAGCTGATCTTTGTTTCTTTTCGATCACTGCTTACCCAATCCATGAAATCAGCGAGTAACCAGCGCTCCTCCTTAATTTCAGGGACAGGCTGATAGTATAGTAAATCTCTTGTTCCGTAGCGATACTTTTGGTGAGTTAGTTTTGATGGAATAGGGCTGCTTTCATAAGCTTGTCGCTTCATTTGATTGATGTACCAGTCAGTAGCAAGAAGGCTTGAGTTTACGATTCGAACATCCGTACGGTAACCTTCAATTTCTTGCAGATACCATAGAGGGAAGGTGTCATTGTCTCCGATAGTAAATAGTAAAGCGTCCTTATTTTCTATACAAGAGTCTAAATAAGCTTTTGCGGTAGCTCGGGCGGTATAGCGATTAGATCGGTCGTGGTCATCCCAATTCTCAGAGGCCATAAGCAGGGGAACGAACATTAGAAGACTTCCCAGTGCTAATTGTTTTTGAGGTTGTTGCACAACACCTCTTAATTTCTCAAAGACCGCATAAGCGCCAAGTCCAATCCAAATACAGAAAATAAAGAAGGATCCAACGAGTGAATAATCTCTTTCTCTTGGTTGAAATAGGGTTGGATTCGTATAGAATTGAATGGCTAGACCGGTAAACACAAAGAAAACCAGTAACGACCAAAAAGATTTCCAGTCTCTTTTGGCGTGAAAATAGACTCCGATTAACCCTAGAATTAAGGGTAGAAAGTAATAGGTGTTACGAGCTTTATTTTCTTTTAAATCTAAAGGCTGATCGTTTTGATTACCTAGACGAACACTGTCGATAAAGGGTATTCCACTCAACCATTCACCTTGTGCATTAAAACGTCCCTGTTCGTCAGAGGCTCTACCTGCAAAATTCCACATGAAATACCTCCAATACATGTACCCAAACTGGAAATCGAATAGGTAGGTAAGGTTTTGTGCGATTGTCGGAGGTTTAATTTCAATATAGTCAGAGAAGTTCTTCAAGAAGTCTAGGTATTGTGCTGTCTCAATTTCTCCTTGAGTACTCCTCGTTTTAAATTCATTTACTGCTTTTCTCAGTTCGGTATTGCCTAGGTATTCGGGTCTAATAGAAAAGTCTAATCGACCGTAAAACTTCATGTAGTTTTCGGCCGAAGATGGACTCCACATTCTTGGGAGAAGGCCAATGTGATCTGGATTGGGCCCTTGAATAGCACCCTTATAGTTGTTTACAATTTCATAGCGACCTAGCTTGTGATTCTTTTCGTACTTCGGTTTTCCGTCCTGATCTGGGCCAGCCGCAGCGAAATAATCTGAGTAGTATGAGCCATAAAAAGGACTTTCTGGGGCCGGATATTGCTCGCGATTATAATAAGCAAGAAGTGCTCTAGCATCTTCAGGATTATTTTCATTCACCACCGTACCTGCATTAGCTCGTGTAGGAAGCATGAGCCAAGTAGAGAGACCTAAAAAGAAAAAGAATACGCTGTGTGTAAGTAAAGACCAAATCGGGCTACTTGCTTTATTCGAGCGCTTAATGGCATATAGGAACCCCGCAGTTAAAACAATACCGAGAAAAATACTTCCTGAGTTAAAGGGTAATCCTATACTGTTTACCATGAAGATTTCTACCGCGCCGAACAGCTTCAATATATAGGTAAGTGAAAATTTGAATACTAAAAATAGAAGGGCTACCACACTGACGTGAGCAACGATAAAGTTTTTAACGGTAATCTGAAGGTACTTCTTGAAATAAAAGAGTAGACCAATGGATGGAATCGCTAGGAACCCCATGAATTGAATTCCAAAGACCAATCCGACAACGAAACTTATGAGCAATACCCAACGATCAGCCTTTTCGTCTTTGAGTTCATCGGTCCATCGAATTCCTAAATAAAGTAGGAGGGCCATCATTAAACTAGCCATGGCATAGACTTCGGTTTCAACGGCGTTAAACCAAAAGCTGTCTGAGAAACAAAGGGCGAGCGCTCCGATCGTACTCGCCGTTACCAATTTTAATTCTTTAGCTGCTATTTCAGAATCTTTGATGATTCTTCGAATTAATCGATGAATGATTTGATAGGTAAGTGCAATGGTTAGGGCGCTAGAAAGTACCGACACCGAGTTAACCATGAGTGCTATCTTTTCTGGGTCACCAAAGGCGAAAAGTGCGGCAAATGCTCCAATGATTTGAAAAAGGGGGGCTCCGGGGGGGTGACCTACCTGTAATTTTGCGGAGGTTGCAATGTATTCCCCGGCATCCCAAAAACTAACAGTGGGTTCAACCGTAAGCCCATAAGTTAAAAGAGCAACCGTAAATACTAGCCATGCACCTATATTTTGATAGCTCATTTTCTTAATTATTTCCCTCATCGTAAAAATCTTTTTGGAACGAAGACGAAATTACCATTTTTAATTTTTGCTAATTCTAAGAATATTCTAAATTTGCACCCTCGATTGAGTCTTGGCCTATGGTGTAATTGGTAACACAGCTGATTTTGGTTCAGTCGTTCAAGGTTCGAGTCCTTGTAGGCCAACCAGCTTTCTTCAAGCT
>DFQX01000065.1:5782-14078 GCA_002381155.1 Flavobacteriaceae bacterium UBA3478
TATTAACGCTTCTAAATCAAGCCTTTGAGAAAAGGCCAGATCTCTTTTTGATCGACTTTTCAATGGATGCCAAGAGCCACATTGAGATTATTATCGATGGAGACAAAGGGGTAAGTATTAATGACTGTGTAGAGATTTCTAGAGCTATCGAGCATCAATTGGATCGTGAAGTTCATGATTTCTCGTTGAGCGTTCAGTCTTCTGGGGCTACTGCACCACTTAAGTTGGCACGTCAATATCCGCAGCATAAGGGCAGAACGTTGAAAGTGAAGTCTGAGGGTTCTGAATTTAAAGGAAAACTTATCGAGGTAACCGATAATGAAATTACCTTAGAGTGGAGCGAAAGAGTACCTAAAGAGGTAGGTAAAGGAAAACAAACGGTGGTAAGAAAAGAAACCATTGCTTATAATATTATTGATCAAGCACAAATTGTTTTAACGTTTTAATCGCCAATTATGGAGAATTTAGCACTTATTGAGTCGTTTTCTGAATTCAAAGACGACAAGTTCATCGACAGAGTAACCCTCATGGCAATTCTTGAAGAAGTGTTCAGAAACGCTTTAAAGAGAAAGTTTGGATCGGATGATAACTTTGACATCATTATCAACCCAGATAAAGGTGACTTAGAGATTTGGAGAAACCGAATCGTAGTTGAGGATGATATGGTTGAGGATGGGAACGAACAGATTTCATTGTCTGAAGCTCGTAAGATTGAGCCTGACTTTGAGGTAGGTGAGGATGTATCTGAAGAGGTGAAGCTTATCGATCTTGGAAGACGTTCGATCTTAGCACTACGCCAAAACTTGGTTGCTAAGATTCAAGAGCACGATAATACCACCATCTACAAACAATTCAAGGATCTTGAAGGTGAGATTTACACTGCAGAGGTGCACCATATTCGCCATAAAGCGGTCATCTTATTAGACGATGAAGGCAATGAGCTCATCTTACCGAAGGATCGTCAAATCCCTTCTGACTTCTTTAGAAAAGGGGATAATGTCCGCGGAATTATCGAAAGCGTTGAGCTTAAAGGAGTAAAGCCTGCAATTATTTTATCTAGAACTTCTCCCAAGTTCCTAGAGCAGCTCTTTCACCAAGAGATTCCTGAGGTTTTCGACGGCTTGATTACCATTAAAAAAGTAGTTCGTATCCCTGGAGAAAAGGCAAAAGTGGCCGTAGATTCTTATGACGATCGTATTGATCCAGTAGGTGCATGTGTGGGAATGAAAGGTTCTCGTATTCACGGTATTGTGAGAGAGCTAGGAAACGAGAATATCGATGTAATTAATTGGACCAATAATAAGCAGCTCCTTGTTACACGTGCATTAAGCCCAGCCCGTGTAAGTTCGGTTAAGCTGAATGATGAAGATATGACTGCTCAAGTTTATCTTAAGCCTGAAGAAGTTTCTAAAGCAATTGGGCGCAGTGGTCATAACATTAGACTAGCTGGTCAACTTACCGGTTATGAAATTGATGTATTTAGAGAAGGAGTTGAGGAAGATGTAGAGTTAACTGAATTCTCTGATGAAATCGATGCGTGGATCATTCAAGAATTCAAGAAGATCGGTCTAGATACAGCTAGAAGTGTATTAGAATTAGATATTGAAGATCTTATTAAACGCACCGACCTTGAAGAGGAAACTGTTCAAGAAGTCGTTAAAATACTAAAAGCAGAGTTTGAGGACTAACCTCTTATATTTGTAAACCCGACCCCTAAAAAGGTAATAGCATTATTTATGTCTGAAGAAAAGACCATTAGAATTAATAAAGTACTCCGAGAACTTAATATTTCTCTCGATCGTGCTGTGGAGCATTTGAAAGAGAAGGGACATGAGATCGAAGCTCGTCCTACTACCAAAATTAGTACTGTGGAGTACCAAGTTTTGCTCGATGAGTTTCAGACGGATATGTCTAAGAAAGTTGCTTCTATCGAGGTAGGGGAAGAGAAGAGAAAAGAAAAAGAAGCGCTACTTCAGCAAATTGAAAAAGAGCAGGAGGAGAAAAAGGCAATCAAAGAAAAGGAGCCAACTGTCATTAGAGGGAAAGCCGCGCTTTCTGGCCCTAAAACGTTGGGTAAGATTGATTTAAATCCCAAGGCAGAAGTTGCCGCAGAGCCTGAGAAGGTGGAAGAAAAGGAAAAGGCACCCCTTGTAGAAGAGGTTAAAGAGCCTGTAAAAGAAGAGCAACCGGTCGAGGTAAAAAAGGTTGCAGCGGCCAAAGCACCTAAAAAAGAAGAGGTTCAAGAAGAAAAGCCTGCGGCAGAAGCGGAGGGTGGTCAAATAAAAACTCAATACCAGACCTTATCAAGGCCTAAGATCGTAGGTGCTAAGATTGATCTGACTCAGTTTGAAAAGAAAAAGAAGCCTGCAGAGTCAAATACTGATAATGATCGCAAGCGTAAGCGTAAGAGAATTGTTAGCGATAAGAATGCACCCAAAGGTGAAAATAAAAAAGGAGGAAGAAATCAACCTCAAGTTCAACGTGCCGAACCCACTGAAGAAGAGGTTCAAAGACAGGTTCGAGAAACCTTAGAAAAGCTTCAAGGGAAGTTTTCTAAAGGCAAAGGGGCGCGTTATAGAAAAGAAAAGAGAGATCTTCACGAGCAACAAAGAGAGCGCGAGCAAGAACAGCAAGAGCTTGAAAGCAAGGTTCTTAAAGTGACAGAGTTTGTTACTGTAAATGAGGTTGCTACCATGATGGATGTGTCTTCAACTCAAGTAATTTCTGCATGTATGTCGTTAGGAATCATGGTTACCATGAATCAGAGATTGGATGCTGAAACTTTAACGATCGTTGCTGATGAATTCGGCTATCAAGTGGAGTTCATGCAAGCAGAGCTTGAAGAGACGGTAATAGAGGAAATCACAGATAGCGAAGACGATCTTCAGCCTAGAGCACCGATTGTTACGGTGATGGGTCACGTAGATCACGGTAAAACTTCGTTACTTGACTATATCAGAAAAGAGAATGTAATCGCTGGTGAGAGTGGGGGAATTACTCAACACATCGGCGCCTACGGTGTAACCCTTGAAAGCGGTCAGAAAATATCGTTTTTAGATACCCCTGGTCACGAAGCCTTTACGGCGATGCGTGCAAGAGGTGCACAGGTTACAGATATTGCGATTATCGTTGTAGCGGCAGATGATGATATCATGCCTCAGACGAAAGAAGCTATTGCCCACGCACAAGCTGCTGGAGTACCTATGGTATTTGCGATTAACAAAATAGACCGTCCGACCGCTAATCCGGATAAGATTAAAGAAGGTCTTGCTGCCATGAATCTTTTAGTAGAAGACTGGGGTGGTAAAATTCAATCTCATGATATCTCCGCTAAAACAGGTCAGGGAGTTAATGAGCTTCTTGAAAAGGTTCTTTTAGAAGCTGAACTTTTAGAACTGAAGGCGAATCCGAATCGCGAGGCTTCGGGTACAGTGGTTGAGGCTTTCCTAGACAAGGGTAGAGGTTATGTGTCTACCGTACTTGTACAAAATGGAACCCTCCGAATCGGAGATTATGTTTTGGCGGGAACCTCGAGTGGTAAGATACGTGCTATGCAAGATGAGCGTGGTAATAATATTAAAGAAGCAGGTCCTGCTACACCGATATCCATCTTAGGACTCGATGGAGCTCCTCAGGCTGGTGATCGTTTTAATGTGTTGAAGGATGAGCGTGAAGCGAAGCAAATTGCTCAGAAGCGATCTCAGTTACAAAGAGAGCAAAGTGTTCGAGCTCAACGTCAGCTTACTTTAGATGAGATTGGTAGACGTATCGCAGTTGGAGATTTCCAAGAACTTAATATTATCCTTAAAGGAGATGTAGATGGTTCAGTGGAGGCTTTAACTGATTCGTTCCAGAAACTTTCAACCGAGGAAATTCAGGTCAACATCATCCACAAAGGTGTTGGTGCTATTACTGAGTCTGATGTATTACTTGCAAGTGCTTCATCTGCTGTAGTAATCGGATTTAACGTACGCCCTATGGCAAATGCCCGCACAGTAGCTGAAAAGGAAGAAGTCGATATCCGCACCTACTCAATTATCTACGATGCTATTGATGATATCAAGAAGGCAATGGAGGGTATGTTGAGTCCTGAAATGAAAGAAGAAGTTACCGGTACTGCAGAAATTCGTGAAACCTTTAAGATTTCTAAGATTGGAACCATTGCTGGTTGTATGGTTCTTTCAGGAAAAATCTTCAGAAACTCTAAGATTCGTGTAATTCGTGATGGTGTTGTAACCTTCGATGGTGAACTCGCTTCACTGAAACGATTCAAAGACGACGTTAAAGAAGTTTCAAAGGGTTATGATTGTGGTCTTCAGGTGAAGAATTACAACGACATTAGAGTTGACGATCAGATTGAAGCTTACCAAGAAGTAGCGGTTCAGAAAAAACTTTAATTGTTTTTCCCGGGCTCTAAAATCATGATCCCTCTAAAATAAGGACGAAGCCTCTTTGAGGCTTTTTCTGTTTCTAGACGTGTTCTAAAGTGTTCTAGGCGAAGACGATAGGTAGGCGAATTGAAAGAGAGTTTTAGTGGATGTTTTTGATGAAAGATCGTATCCTCAACAAATAGAGCGTTATAGCGTTCTTTTAATTTCTCCATCTCGGCAAGTGACCCGAAACCTAATTGAATTTGGTAGTCACCCTTTTCAACTTTCATTAGCCTGAAAATATTACTCAACTGTGAAATACTGACTTCGCTGGATGGGATAGAGTCTACATCTAATTGTTTTATTTGGGAGTAACCCAATGAGATGGTTAAAATACTAATAATAAGACAGTTAAAAAGGTTATTTTTCATTGCTTTATTGCTGTTTGCTCTATTGCCTCCGCAAGGTAATCAATTCCTGTAGGACAAAACCTTTATTTAGAACGATTACAAATTACAAGAACCTCAAACTTAACTTTTTTAATACCCCCTTCAGTATTATTTTTGTGCCAAATTTGAGACGATTATGCCGTTGACGAAAACGGTAATTTCTGCATAACTAAGTTATATGAAAGGATTTCCTAACCTCCTAAAACAAGCGCTTCTCTCATTAGTGCTTGTTGTTAGTGCTACTTCTCTCTCTTTTGGGCAAGATGGTGGTGACCCAGCAAAGGGTAAGCAATTGTTCAATCAAAATTGTGCTGCTTGTCACGCGCTAAACCGCAAAATGACAGGTCCTGCTTTAGCAAACGTTGAATCTCGACTTGCTGAAGATGAAGGTCTTGATCGTGAATGGTTGTATGCGTGGATTAAAAACAGTTCTGGGGTTATTAATTCTGGAGACGATTACGCTAATCGTATCTACAACGAATACAATAAAGCGGCAATGACTGCTTTTCCCACTTTATCGAATGAGGATATTGATAATATCTTAGCTTATACGGCTGCTCCACCTCCGGCGCCCGTTGTTTCTGCTGCTACGGCTACTGCAGCCGCCTCCTCGTCAGAAGGAAACGGTGCAAACAGTGACTTAGTTCTTGCGGTTCTGTCATTTGTCTTGCTAGTTCTCGTTGCGATGCTTGTTTTAGTTAATCGAACACTTCGTCAAATTGCAGTTGCTAATGGTATTGATGTTGAAAAGGAAAAAGTGCAACGCTTACCACTATGGAAGGCTTTTGCACAAAATCAATTCTTGGTATTTGTTTCGGTTGTAATTCTTCTTCTAAGTAGCGCCTATTTTGCGTATGCATATATGATGCAAGTAGGTATTGATCAAGGATACGCTCCAGTTCAACCCATCCATTATTCACATAAGATTCACGCTGGAGATAATAAAATTGAATGTACTTACTGCCACAGTTCTGCAAGAGTTTCTAAACATTCGGGAATTCCTTCGTTAAACGTGTGTATGAATTGTCACAAGTCGATCTATGAGTACACGGGTAATCCTGAAGGTCCTTCAGCTGAAGATTTAGCGAATGGTTACACGAATGAATTCTATACAGGAGAGATTAAGAAGTTATACAAGGCAGTAGGTTGGGATGAAGAAAACCAACGTTATACCGGAGAAAGCTATCCTGTAGAATGGGTTCGTATACACAATCTTCCAGACTTCGTTTACTTTAACCACTCTCAGCACTACAGTGTTGCAGGTGTTGAATGTCAAACTTGTCACGGTCCTGTTGAAGAAATGGAAGTAATGTATCAATATGCACCGCTTACGATGGGATGGTGTATTAATTGTCACCGTGAAACTAACGTTCAACTTACTTCGAATCCTTATTACGAAAAGATTCACGAAGAATTGTCTAAAAAATATGGGGTCGATGAGCTAACCGCAGCTCAAATGGGTGGCCTTGAATGTGGTAAGTGCCACTATTAATCTGGAATTCTACAATTTATGGCATCACATAAACAATATTGGAAAAGTGAAGCGGAGCTTACAAACGACCCTGTGGTTGAACAATTAGCTCAAAACGAATTCACCGAAACGTTACCTGTAAATGATTTCTTTGAACAAGAATCGTCATTGAAGGATTCTCAATCTTCACGTAGAGATTTTCTTAAGTTTTTAGGTTTTAGTACTGCAGCTGCAACACTTGCCGCTTGCGAAGGGCCTGTTAAGAAATCAATTCCTTACGTTATTCAACCAGACGAAATCGTACCTGGTGTTGCAAATTATTATGCAACAACGATAGCAGATGGTTATGACTTTGCAAGTGTCTTAGTAAAGACTCGTGAAGGTCGTCCTATTAAGATTGAGAATAATGATCGTGCTACTCTTTTCGGAGGAGCTAATGCTCGTGTTCAAGCATCTGTCTTAAACCTTTACGACAAGAATAGATTACAGGGTCCTGAGGCTTCTGGATCTGCGATTTCTTGGAGTGATTTAGACGCAGCTGTTATTGCAAGATTAGAAAGCGCGAAGAGCACAGGAAAAAAAGTGGTAGTTCTTTCAGGTACTAAGGCCAGCCCTTCGTACTCAAATGCCATTGAAGCTTTAAAAGTTAAGTATCCGAATGTTGAGTATCATACCTATGATGCTATTTCATCGGCTTCTGCTCTAGATGCTTTTGAACAAGCCTATGGCGAAAGAGCCTTGGCTGACTATAACCTTTCTTCTGCGGATATCATCGTATCGTTTGATGCTGATTTCTTGGGTGATTGGCAAGGTGGTGGCTATTCTAAAGGATATGCAAAGAATCGTGTACCTCATCACGGACACATGTCGCATCATGTACAATTAGAGTCTAACATGACTTTAAGTGGGGCTAATGCTGATAAACGTATACCTCTAACAACGGTAGAGCAAAAGAGAGCGCTTGCCGCATTATATAATGCGCTTAAAGGAGTTTCTGCATCAGAATCAAGTACCGTAATCGCTGGTCATGTTAACGCGATGGCTCAAAAACTTAAAGCTGCTGGTTCTAAAGCGGTTGTTCTTTGCGGTATTGATGATAAGGATGCACAACTGATCACGCTAGCGATTAATGAATTGCTGAAAAGTGATGCTTTTGATGTTGCTCAGCCTAAATATGTTCGTTCAGCTTCGGTTTCTGTTCTTGAAGATATAATTGCTGCCGCTAATAAAAATGAAGTTGCAGCCATCTTAATCGATGGTGTTAACCCACTATACAGTGCTCCTAATGCAGAAGCTTTTTCTTCTGCCTTAGGGCAAATCGGTTTTTCTGTAACCTCTTCTTTTTCATTAACTGAAACTGCAGCTGCTTCTACTTTTGTTGCATCTGCTTCTCATTTCCTTGAATCATGGGGTGATGTTGAGATTAAGAAAGGTCATTATGGAATTACTCAGCCGGTGATTCGAAATCTTTTTGATACTCGTCAATTTGAACAATCATTGCTAGTTTGGGCAGGAGTTTCTGAAACCTATCACGATTTTATTCAAAAGAACTGGAGAAGTGCTGTTTTAAACGGTAGTTCATGGAGTCAAGCGGTTCAAGATGGAGTTTTCTATAGCTCTTCTAAAGGCTCTCGTAACTTCGGAATCAGCGAAGGTGATTTACAATTGTCTTCGAATAAACTTTCTTCTTCATCTTCAAATGGTGTTGAATTAGTGCTTTATGCAAAAACCGGAATGGGTGACGGTCAAATGGCTAACAACCCTTGGTTACAAGAATTCCCAGATCCTATTTCAAGAGCATCATGGGATAACTACTTGACCATCTCTAAGGCTGATGCATTAGCCTACGGTTTTGAAAATGTTAATGTTGCCAACGGTGGTCTTGATGGTAGCTATGCTACGCTAAAGGTTGGTGATGTAACTTTAAATAGGGTGCCTGTTTTTATTCAGCCAGGTCAGGCTAAGGGTACGGTTGGTTTAGCACTAGGTTACGGTCGTAAATCAGG
>DFQX01000065.1:14404-15449 GCA_002381155.1 Flavobacteriaceae bacterium UBA3478
TCAATCTAAAGTACAATCGGTTACCCTAGAAAAGGAACGCGGAATGCACGAATTTGCATGCGTTCAGCTTCATAAAACCTTAATGGGTCGTGGTGATATTATTAAAGAAACTACCCTAGAGGATTTTATTAGCAAGCCTTCAGAAGAATGGAATCCTACTCCAATGGTGTCTTTAGATCACCAAGAAGTTCCAGCAACTTCTGTAGATCTTTGGGAATCATTTGATCGTACAGTAGGTCATCACTTCAATCTATCGATTGATCTTAATTCATGTACAGGATGTGGTGCTTGTGTTATTGCATGTCACGCCGAAAATAATGTACCCGTTGTTGGTAAACATGAAATAAGAGTTTCAAGAGATATGCACTGGTTGCGTATTGATAGATATTATTCTTCAGAGGAAACTTTCGCTCAGGATACTGAGAAGAAAGAGAATCTAGATGGTTTATTTGGTGATAACGGTAGTCTAAGTGGATTTGGATCTATGGAAGATCCTTCAGAAAATCCTCAAGTAGCCTTCCAACCAGTAATGTGTCAGCACTGTAATCATGCCCCTTGTGAAACGGTATGCCCTGTTGCTGCTACTTCACACTCGCGTCAAGGTCAGAACCATATGGCATACAACCGTTGTATCGGTACAAGATATTGTGCAAACAACTGTCCTTATAAAGTTCGTCGCTTTAACTGGTTCTTATACAACCAAAATGATGAGTTTGATTTCCACATGAACAATGACCTTGGTCGTATGGTTCTTAACCCAGATGTGAATGTTCGTTCTAGAGGGGTGATGGAAAAATGCTCAATGTGTATTCAACGCACCCAGAAGACTATACTAGATGCTAAAGCTGAAGGACGCTCAATTAAGGATGGTGAATTCCAGACGGCTTGTTCTGCGGCTTGTGACACAGGTGCTTTAGTGTTTGGTGATATTAACGACAAAGAAAGTCGTATTGCTAAACTTAAAGAGAGTGAGCGTATGTACCATCTATTAGAACATGTAGGTACCCAGCCTAATGTGTTCTATCATGTCAAAGTAAGAAATACC
>DFQX01000075.1 GCA_002381155.1 Flavobacteriaceae bacterium UBA3478
AAAGCTTCTAACCTGAAGAGATCAAGATTTTTATATCGGGTTGAATAATGACCTAAAATTAAGAATTTTGACTGAGCTAATTGTGCAATTTTACCGGCCTGAGAAGCAGTCGAATGCCTTGTTTTCTCGCAGAGATGATCTTCTGTTTCTAAGAAGGTGGATTCATGGTATAAAACATGAACATTTTCGATAATCGTGGTAATCTGAGGTAAAAAGGCAGTATCGCTGCAATAGGCATAAAGCTTGTTCCAAGCTCCATTATCAAACAGTTCAAACAAGAAACCATTGGTGTAAATACGGTGTTTCAAAGGAATAGTAGCTATTCGAACTTTGTCAGATTCATAAATAACCTCAGAATCGGATGATTCTAGTTCAATAAAACGAAGTGGATATCGTGTCCAAGAATCAGAGGCCTTCAAAAGTGTAGTTAGAAGCTCTTTGATCCCTTTAGGACCATAAATCTCCAGTTCATCTGTGCGCTTCAGCGAATTCATGGTTGCTATTAAACCAGGCAGACCATAAAAGTGATCTCCGTGCAAATGCGAAATAAAAACCTTCTGAATACCCAAAAGATTTACCCCACAAGCTCTCAAAGAAAGCTGAGTTCCCTCACCGCAATCAATAAGAAAATGATTTCGATTAAAACTGATATACTGGGCACTAGGGTTAGCTAGTTTTCTAGGAGTAGCGGCGTAAGCACCAAGAGTACGCACACTAAAAATCATAATCCTAAATCCCTTTGTATTTCTTCAAATTCGATGAGATCAATGGCTTCTTCTAAGGTAGGGCAAAGGTTTACAGTTTCAGGTAATACCTCGTAGGTTAGTTTTTCAGATAAAATCACAAAGGATAATGATCTGTCACTAAGATCTGAAGCAATCTTTTCAATACACTGAAAACCTCGATCACTAACTTCAGAATCGCTTAAGGCTACGATTAAATGCTCTTGCAGTTGATCTATTTCATACCCGAGAAGCCTATCAATACTGTAATTCTCTAATAACTTATAAGCCATACCGCTTCATTCTTTTATTGCTTACCGGCCAACAAATACATGACCGCCATACGAATTGCAACCCCATTAGAAACCTGATCTAAAATAATCGCGTGTTCTGAATCGGCAATCGATGAAGTAATCTCTACTCCTCGGTTAATTGGACCTGGATGCATAATCAGAGGAACACGATCAAGTCGGGATAGACGATCATCGGTTAGACCATACTGCATCACGTATTCTCGAGTCGATGGAAAATATGATTGGTCTAATCGCTCATTTTGAATTCGGAGCATATTTGCCACATCCGCATTAACAAGCGCACGATCTAAATTATGCTCGACTTCAACACCCAGAGAGGCTATGTATTTGGGTATTAGGGTTTGAGGACCACACACCGTAACCTTCGCTCCTAACTTTTGGAGTAAAAAGATGTTCGAAAGCGCTACTCGCGAGTGCAGAATATCCCCTACGATAAGTACCTTCTTGCCTCCTAAATCTCCTAGTCTTTCTCGCATTGAGAATGCATCTAAAAGAGCTTGGGTTGGGTGTTCATGTGCACCATCCCCGGCATTTATGATACTTGCATCAATATGTTTAGAAAGAAACACTCCAGCTCCTGGATTTGGATGGCGCATAACCACCATATCCACCTTCATAGCTAGAATATTATTTACGGTATCTACAAGAGTTTCTCCTTTCTTAACCGAAGATTGACCAGCTGAAAAATTCACCACATCTGCAGACAATCGCTTTTGAGCAAGTTCAAAAGAAAGTTTGGTGCGTGTGCTGTTTTCAAAAAAGATATTGGCTATAGTAACGTCTCTAAGACTGGGTACTTTTTTAATAGGCCTTGAAAGAACTTCTTTGAAATGGTCAGCGGTTTCAAAAATAAGTTGAATATCATCCTCGGTGAGGTATTTGATTCCCAACAAGTGCTTTACGCTCAGTTCACTCATTTCAAATTCTTGTTTTCGATATATACAGCATCTTCTCCGTCCTTATCTTTCCAAAGAACACGAACACGCTCTTCGTTAATTGCATCTACCTGTCGACCTCTATAATTGGGCTGTATTGGTAGATGACGAGAAAATCTACGATCAATAAGCACCATAAGTTCTACAGAAGAAGGTCTTCCAAAAGATTGGATAGCTAATAATGCAGATTGAATACTTCTTCCTGTATAGAGCACATCATCGATGAAAACTACCTTTTGATTTTCAACGAGAAAGTCAATCTTCGTCTTACTCGCACTCAGTGGTTTTTCAGATCTCCTGAAATCGTCCCTAAAGAAAGTGATATCGAGATAACCGAGTCGCAGGTCACTTACCGCATAATCTTCCTTTAAAAGTTTAGCTAATCGTTCAGCCAAATAAACCCCTCGAGGCTGTAGACCAATAAGAACGGTGTTTTTAAAATCAAGGTGAGTTTCTAAAAGCTGATTAGCTAGTCGATGAAGGATTACTCCAATAGATTTTGAATCGAGAAGCAGGTTAGAAGACATATATAAAGTCAGCTTTAGCGCAAAAGTAACAAAAAAAGCCCGGGTAA
>DFQX01000102.1 GCA_002381155.1 Flavobacteriaceae bacterium UBA3478
TAACAAAAAAAGCCCGGGTAACACCCCGGGCTTTATTATTCTAGAAAGAAAAATGAATTACTCTCCTTTAGACTCCATCTTATCTTTAAGAGCCTGTAGTTGTGCGTTAGCATCTCCTAGAGTAGTCTTAGACTCCTCTGCTTGAGCTTCCATTTTCTTCTTGGCAGCGGTTAAGTTCTTAGCTTCCTGCTCTCTGAAGATTGCATTATGACTTGCAACTACACGCTTGAAGTCTTTGTTAAATTCGATCACCTTGAATTCAGCCTCATCACCTTTTCCTAGTTTGCTTCCGTCTTCTTTTTCAAGGTGACGAGCAGGGATAAAGGCAACGATATCTTCATTAAAGGTAATAGTAGCACCCTTATCTACTAAATCAGTGATTTTAGCAGTATGAACGGTACCTTCACCAAACTCAGCCTCATACTTATCCCATGGATTTTCCATAGTTTGTTTGTGACCTAGGCTTAGTTTACGACCATCAACATCTAGCTCAAGAACCTCAACTTCAAGAGTGTCACCAACAGCAACAAACTCAGATGGGTGCTTGATTTTCTTAGTCCAAGATAGATCTGAAATATAGATAAGACCGTCAATACCTTCTTCTAGTTCAAGGAAAACACCGAAGTTGGTAAAGTTTCTAACAATCCCTTTGTGGCGTGAGCCAACAGGATACTTAGAAGTAATATCAGTCCATGGATCTGGAGTAAGTTGTTTTACACCAAGAGACATTTTACGCTCTTCGCGATCAAGAGTAATAACTACTGCTTCAACCTCATCACCAACATTCACGAAATCTTGCGCAGATCTTAAGTGAGTTGACCATGACATTTCTGAAACGTGTACAAGACCTTCAACTCCTTCAGCAACCTCAACAAACGCACCGTAATCAGCAATAACTGCGACTTTACCTTTGATTTTAGAACCAATTTGGATGTCATCGCTAAGTGCTTCCCATGGGTGTTTCTCAAGTTGTTTAAGACCTAATTGAATACGTGACTTGTTATCATCGAAGTCAAGGATTACAACATTTAATTTCTGGTCAAGCTCAACGATTTCTGATGGGTGGTTGATACGACTCCAAGAAAGATCGGTAATGTGGATAAGACCATCAACACCTCCAAGGTCGATAAATACACCATAAGAAGTAACGTTTTTAACCACTCCTTCAAGTACTTGACCTTTTTCAAGCTGCCCGATAATTTCTTTTTTCTGCTCCTCAATGTCTGCTTCGATAAGCGCTTTGTGAGAAACAACAACATTTTTGAATTCATGGTTGATTTTAACCACTATGAATTCCATGTTTTTACCAACATACTGATCGTAGTCACGAATCGGTTTAACATCGATCTGAGAACCAGGAAGGAACGCTTCGATACCAAATACGTCTACAATCATTCCACCTTTAGTACGACACTTAACAAAACCTTGTACGATTTCTTCTTTGTCGTGTGCATCGTTAACACGATCCCAAGCCTTGATAGTTCTTGCCTTTCTGTGAGAAAGAACTAACTGTCCTGACTTGTCCTCGCGAACATCGATAAGTACTTCAACCTCATCACCTACTTTTAGATCTGGGTTGTAACGAAATTCGTTAAGAGAGATTACTCCTTCACTCTTTGCGTTGATATCGATGATTGCTTCACGATCTGTAATATTGATTACTTTACCGATAACTACCTCTTCGTGAGCAGTATCAACAAAGTTTTTCGCTACTAAATCTTCGAATTCTTTTAGTTTTTCATCGTCAACACGCTCAATACCTTCTTGGTATTTATCCCAATCAAAGCTGTCTAAAAAAGCTTGTGGATTTTGGTTAGTGCTTGTTGATTCTGTAGAAGCAGTTTGCTCGTTTTGAGTCTCTTCTGCCATTTTTTCTTCAGCCATAATGCTGTTTCATTTGTATTTCAGAGACTTCTGTGAAGGTTAGCTAAAGCCCTGAAAGTTGTTAAAGCTGACAACTAGTCCTTTTCACCTTCACACCTTTAGGTAGCTTGAAAAGGAGCGCAAAAATAACGATAAAATATTGATTAACAAATAAAAAGAACGGAGTTTCAGACTCGTTCCTGATACAATTGAATAGCCTTTTCTAGCTGCTGGTTTAAACTAAGATCTGAGTTGTCAAAATAGATCGCATCTGCTGCGGCACGAAGCGGATCAGTAGCTCGGTTCTCATCTTGAAAATCTCTTGATTTCAGGTTCTCAAGCACTTCTTCTATACTAACCTTATCTCCTTTAGCGATCAGCTCATTATATCTTCTTTGCGCCCTAATCTCTGGGCGAGCAGTCATGAATAACTTTAGCCTGGCTGAAGGAAATACTACAGTACCAATATCCCTGCCATCCATAACTACCGATTGAGGTACTTTTTGCTGAAGCTCTACAAGTTTTTTTCGAACCTCGGGTATCTGAGCAACCCCGCTTACCTTATTAGACACCTCCATCTTGCGTATTTCATTTTCAACCACCGCTCCATTAAGGCAGATTTCGTTTTGAGCATTGAAACTAACCTCAATATCATCTAGCTGATCGATCAATTCCTTATCATTCAGGTTATGTCTGATTTGATGTAAGGCGACTGCTCTGTACATTGCACCTGAATCTAGGTACAAGATATCCAGATGTTTTGCAAGGGCTTTAGCAAGAGTAGATTTACCGGTCGAAGAATGACCATCAATAGCTATTTGAATTCTTTCTGACATGCGTTTAAAGCGTATGGCTTCCTTTTTGTTTGAGAAGTGATTCGTCAATCACCTGACTCATTCGTGACACGTAGGTAAATTTAACACCCTTAAGATATTCTGGCTCAATGGCTTCAACATCTTTTTTATTCTGCTCTGACAAAATGATTTGTTTAATACCTGAGCGCTTAGCAGCCAATAGCTTCTCTTTAATGCCTCCGACTGGCAACACCCTACCACGTAATGTTATTTCTCCACTCATCGCAAGATTTGCCCTAACCTTTCGAGAAGTAAATGCAGAAACAAGTGCCGTAAGCATCGTTATCCCAGCTGAAGGCCCGTCTTTAGGGGTGGCTCCTTCAGGCACATGTATGTGAATATTGGTTCCCTCGATTTTTTCCATAGGGATTCCTAGTTCATCATGATGAGATCGAATAAATGCTAGAGCGATGCTTGCTGACTCTTTCATTACATTCCCGAGATTACCGGTAATGGTAAGCGCACCTTTACCTTTTGAAAGACTAGCTTCAATAAAAAGAATGGCTCCCCCTACCGAAGTCCAAGCTAGACCGGTAACTACTCCAGGAATAGCATTCGACTCACTCAGATCATTCATATATCTCTTAGAACCCATAATCTCGTAAAGCTCTTCAACAGAAGGACTCACGGCATAATCGGTCTCCATCGCAACCGATTTAGCAATATGTCGAACGAGTTTCGCGATTTGCTTCTCTAAGCCTCTAACTCCTGACTCTCGAGTATACTCCTCAACAATAACTCGAACGAGTTTGTCGCTTAGTTTTAAATGCTTTTTCTCTAGACCATGCTCCTTCAACTGCTTAGGAAGCAGATATTTCTTAGCGATTTGAATCTTCTCCTCTGTGGTGTAACCACTTACTTCTATAAGCTCCATTCGGTCACGTAATGCGGGCTGAATTTCTCCGATATTATTGGCCGTGGCGATAAACATTACTTTAGAGAGATCATAACCGATTTCTAAAAAGTTGTCATAGAAACTATCATTTTGCTCGGGATCTAATACCTCTAATAGCGCTGATGAAGGATCACCTTGAGAACTGTAGCTCACTTTATCAATCTCGTCTAAAACAAAAACTGGATTTGAGGTTTCTGCCTTTTTAATTTGACTGATGATACGACCCGGCATTGCACCAATATACGTTTTCCGATGACCTCGTATTTCGGCTTCATCACGTAATCCCCCTAGAGACATTCTAACGTATTTTCTGCCCATAGCTTCTGCAATCGATTTTCCTAATGAGGTTTTTCCTACACCAGGAGGGCCGTATAAACAGAGAATTGGAGACTTCATATCTCCACGTAATTTCAACACTGCCAAGTGTTCGATAATTCGACGCTTTACCTCTTGTAAACCGTAATGGTCACGATCTAGAATTTCTTGAGCAGCTTTTAGATCAATGGAGTCTTCTGAAAAAATATTAAACGGTAGGTCGAGAAGGAGTTCTAGATAATTTCGTTGAATCGTATATTCTGCTACTTGCGGATTCATTCGTTGTAACTTAGAGACTTCTTTCTCAAAATGATTGGCAATTTCAGCACTCCAGACCTTAGTCTTTGCCGTTTCTCTCATTTGAGCAATTTCTTGCTCATAAGAAACACCTCCAAGCTCCTCCTGAATCGTGCGCATTTGCTGTTGTAAGAAATACTCGCGTTGCTGTTGATCAAGATCAGAACGAACTTTTGACTGAATATCGTTCTTGAGCTCTAATCGTTGATGTTCCAAGTTCATCAACTTTAAGGTTCGTAAGGCTCGCTCTTTCAAATCTCCCAACTCGAGCAATTCTTGCTTTTCAGTTACTGTTAAATTGAGATTAGAAGAAACAAAATTGATTAAGAAAGATCCGCTTTGAATATTCTGAATCGCGAATGAAGCCTCACTAGGAAGATTAGGGTTCACCTTAATGATTTTTAAGGCGAGTTCCTTGATTCCGTCAACGATTGCTATGAACTCAGCATCGTTAGTGTTAGGGCGAATCTCAACTAATTCTGTGACTTTTGCCACGAGAAAGGGGTCAGTTTGCACCATTTCTGAAAGGTGAAAACGTTTTTTACCCTGAATAATAATCGTGGTATTGCCATCAGGCATCTGTAATACACGAAGAATTTTAGCAACCGTACCTATCGGATACAAGTCTTCAATACTCGGATTCTCAACTGCTGCATCGCGCTGCCCAACTACTCCGATCGTTTTAGACCCTTGATTAGCAGCCTTAATCAGTGCAATAGAGGTGTCTCGACCTGCGGTAACTGGTACTACAACCCCAGGAAATAAAACGGTATTTCTAAGCGGAAGAATCGGCAGCTGCGCTGGCACATCCTCTTTATTCATCTCCTCCTCATCTTCAGGAGTGAGAAGTGGAATTAATTCTGCATCATCTTCGATTCCAGAAGCGGACATATTGTCAATACCGATATATAATTTTGAATCCATTAAATAGATTTAAGTCAATATGTCAGCGTTCAATACCTAAAATTGGTATTGAGCGGTGATTTTAAAGTTCTGCTAATAAACGTTCAATTCCTATGCCAAGTGTTGCTTGTAACATTTAAAAACGTTTATCGTCATCAAATAAACCACATACACTATGAATACATTCTCAAAATTAAGTTTTGCAATTATTGCCTTATTAAGTTTTCATCTAAAAGCTCAGAATGAAATGACCAAAGATACGGGAGCTTATGATGCTATTCATATCTCAGGCCCTTTTGAAGTAACACTTACCAAAGGTCAAGAAGGAAGCATCAGTTTCGAGGGTGATGAAAAAGAACTAGAAAAAGTGACCTACAAAATCAAAAATAATGCACTCTATATCGGTTTAGAAAAGACCAGATTCTTGGTATCATGGAATTCTATTAAAGGAAAAATCTATGTAGAAATTCCTGTTCAAGATATCAATGAACTCAGTATATCCGGATCTGGTTCTGTGAAAGGTAGTATTCCTGAAAGCGACGATCTTAAATTAGCCATATCAGGATCAGGCGATCTGCATATTGAAGCAAATGCTGAAATCTTAGATTGTTCCATCTCAGGTTCTGGAGATATTCATGCAACAGGAGCAGCTGAGGAATTAAAGGTTTCGATCGCGGGCTCTGGAAGCGTTATGGCAGACACCATAAAAGCGAAAGATGTTAAAGTCCGTATCGCAGGCTCTGGTGATGCAAAGGTTCACGCAACGAAAAGCCTAGATGTGAGTATTGCAGGTTCTGGAGCTGTGAGTTATAAAGGAAATCCGACTAAAATCTCTCAGGATATCGCTGGATCAGGCAAGGTTCGCGCAAACTAAGGGTTCGGGATCGCCTTTCGAAGTCTTCGAAGCAAAATGGCTCCGATTAGAAAGAATACGCCAAGAAATAGTGCTGCACTGCGCATACTTCCCGTTACCTGGGCAATATAACCATACAAGAAGGTACCAATAACAATCCCAATTTTTTCAGCCACCTCGTAAAAGCTAAAATACGAGGTGGTATCTTCTGTATTGGGGAGATTTTGAGAATAGGTCGATCGAGACAAGGTCTGAATACTACCCATCACTAAACCTACAAAACCCGCAGCGATATAAAATTCATTGGGCGTTTCAACAAAAAAGGCATAAACGCAAAGTAGCATCCATATAGTGTTAATTACCACAAGTAAACTGATGTTATTGTAGCGTTCTGCTAATCTTCCCGTGATTACCGAACCTATAATCGCAACCAATTGAATCAGCAGGATGCTAACGATCAGGCCAACGGTTCGTTCGGTATCTCCTCCCCAATTGATTTCTTGCTCTCCGAAATAAGCTGCAATGAGTAGAATGGTTTGAACCGCCATGCTGTATATAAAGAAAGCGACTAGATACTTCTTTAAAAAACTAAGTTCTTTGATCTCTGCTCTTACTTTCTTTAGTTCATTAAATCCTCCAAGAAAAATCTCCTTACGACTCCCCTCTTTTTTATTCCCTTTAGGCATATACCAAAAGGTGTACTGACTGAAAAGCATCCACCATACCCCAACGGTAATAAAGGAATAACGCATGGCAATCATCTCTGCAGGTTGGTCAGGGGAACCTTCGATACCAAACAGATCGGGCTTCATCACCATCGCTAGATTGACCACTAGTAACAGCACGCTACCCACGTATCCCATCGAAAACCCTTTGGCGCTTATGCGATCTTGTTGTTCTTTGTGGGCTACATCTGGTAAATAAGAATTATAGATGGCAATACTCATCCAACTACCAACCAGTCCTCCAAAGTAAAAAAGTAGGCTTAAGTAGATATAATCTAAAGAGAACCAATACAAACCGATACAAGACAAGGCTCCGAGATAACAGAAGAACTTTAGAAAAAAACGTTTATTACCTAAGTAATCAGCAATTCCCGACACCATTGGGGTGGCTAAGGCAATCACTACAAAAGCAGCTGAACTAACATAAGAAATAAGTACACCTCTTTCTAAATCAAGACCAAAAACACGAACCGATTCAACATCATAAAGACGAAATAAAGCGCCGTAAAAAATGGGGAAAACTGCTGAAGAAATAACCAAACTGTACACTGAATTCGCCCAGTCGTAGAAAGCCCAAGCGTTTAACATTTTCTTCGATCCTTTCTCTAACTCGTTTCTCTTCATCTCGGTTGTTTTTGCGTCTAAAAATGTACAACACTTTTTTAAAAAATTAAGGTTTGGCCCGAATTTTGAAACTACAATTAATAAAAGATAACTCCATGAAAAAAGCAGTTTTACTCAGTCTACTATCTCTTGTTTTCCTTGGGTCTTGTAATGGTCCAGAAGGTCCCATTGGCCCTCAAGGTCCAGAGGGAATATCTGTTTTTAGTAACGTTATGGAAGTTTCGGTTGACTTTGATGTGTCGAATAATTACGAAGCGTTAATTAATTTTCCATCAGACTGGATCGTTTATGAGGCCGATCTCATCATGGTTTATCTGTCTTATGAAACGATTAGTGATTCAAGCGGTCCCATAAATGTTTGGAGAGCGCTTCCACAAACACTACTTACCAATAATGGATGGTTGCAATATAATTTCGATCATACCTACCAAGATATCAGACTGTTTATGCAAGCTGATTATGATCTCAATTTAACCACTTCTGCAGATCGCGAGAACCAAGTCTTTAAGATCGCTGTAATTCCTGCCCAATACGGTGACTTACTTCCGCATCTTGAAGAATTATCTGAACCTGATTTTGACTACTTCAGCTCGAATTAAACGTTAGCAAATCCGCAACACAGATAGTAACTTAGCATAAAAACACACTATGAAAAATTACTACTTCTCAATTTTATTTCTTTTCTCTTGTTTCTTCACTTTTAGTCAAGAAAATGAAAAACAACCCGTTTTTCCCGTGGTAAAAACAGATAAAGAATGGAAAGAACAACTGAACGGTATGGAGTACTATGTTCTTAGAAGATCGGGCACCGAATATGCATTTAGTAGCGCTTTGAATAACGAAAAACGAAAGGGGATTTATCAATGCGCGGGTTGCGATGCACCTCTATTTCGTTCTGAAAATAAGTATGACTCTGGAAGTGGATGGCCCTCTTTTGACCAGCCGCTAACAGAGAAAGCTATCTTCTATGCAGTAGATTACGAAATTGGTGTGGCGCGAACCGAAGAACGTTGTGCAAATTGCGGTAGCCATCTCGGACACGTTTTCGAAGACGGACCTAGAGAAACTACAGGACTTAGACATTGCATCAATGGTGTAGCATTAAAGTTTGTTCCTGATGAAAACTAATCTAAAAGAGAACGAGTGGAGGGAAAAATTAGGTGACAAAGCCTTTCATGTAATGAGAAAAGGGGGCACCGAAGCACCTTTCACAGGGGTATACACCGACTCCTTTGAACAGGGGGATTATCATTGCAAAGCTTGCGGAACGCTCCTGTTTAAATCAACTCATAAATTCCATAGCGGATGTGGCTGGCCAGCTTTTGATACTGCAGAGGCCGGGGCCATTAGCTACCTAAGAGATACAAGCTTTGGCATGATTCGAGTCGAGACGCGCTGTTCAAATTGCGATAGTCATCTAGGACATGTCTTCGAAGATGGCCCTACAGAAACAACAGGTAAGCGCTACTGCATTAACTCAATCTGTCTCGAGTTTAAACCCAAATCTTAGGTCGATAATTTAGAGTTATTCCTTACTTTTGAGGCCAATTAAAAACGGTTTTTACCATGCAAAATTTTGATCTGATTGTATTAGGAAGTGGACCAGGGGGTTACGT
>DFQX01000104.1:0-40039 GCA_002381155.1 Flavobacteriaceae bacterium UBA3478
CCTAATATGAACATTACCAAGGTTTTAGCTTTTTTATCTATCTATTTAATATGGGGTTCTACCTATTTATTAAATAAGATTGCAGTGGGTCAGTTAGAGCCATTCATGTTGGCGGGTGTTCGATTTCTTTCAGCATCCTTTTTAATGTTTCTAATAGTAAAGCTCTCCCGTAAGAGTTTAAAGGTGACTTTGGTTCAATTAAAGAATGCAGCCATTGCTGGTTTTCTGTTCTTAGCTATTGGAAATGGAGTGGTTGTTTGGGCTTTATCCTATGTAGATAGCGGTTTAGCGGCACTTACCATTGCTTCACAGCCCTTAATTGTATTGTTATTACTTTGGATTTTAGAAAATAAACGCATCAAATTGTTTTCTTGGGTTGGTGTTTTTGTAGGATTACTAGGAATGTATTTGCTGATCAGTCAGAATCAAATTACTTCTTCTCCAGAGTCGTTGAAAGGAATATTGATGATCATAGGGTGCGTGATTACTTGGGGATATGCTAGCATTTTTGTTGGTAAAGCAGAATTACCAAAAAATTATTTGGTCAATTCTGCATATCAGATGTTCTTTGGAAGTCTCTGGCTAATTTTAATGAGCATGATGAAGCAAGAATATTGGATAAGCCCTAATGAATGGGAAATCAACGTAAAATGGTCTATGTTGGGATTAATAATTTTTGGAAGTATTGTCGCGTTTACGTCTTTCAATTATCTCTTAAGAACGGTGAGTCCTGAAAAGGTGGCCACTTCAACGTATATCAATCCGATTGTTGCTATGATTTTAGGATATTTGGTATTGAAAGAAACCATTAGTACTCAAAGTGTGGTAGCAGCAGTGGTATTATTAACAGGCGTCTACTTTATAAATATGAGAAGAGACCCTCGAGTATATTTACGAGCGCGTGCTATGAAACGATTAAAATAATTGTCCCATAATTTATATTATGTAAAATAGAATATGAAATCAGCTATCCCATCCGTTAATTTAAGTCATTATACCAACGGTTCTAGAAACGAACAACTCACTTTCATTGATGCTGTAGGATCAGCATTTTCTGAGATTGGCTTTGTCGCTTTAAAGGGCCACTTTTTAGATGATACCCTCACCAAACATCTTTACGCATCCGTAAAAGATTTCTTCGCACTTCCAGAAGCTACTAAGCTTCAATACGAAATTGAAGGAATGGCCGGTCAACGTGGATACACCTCTTTCGGAAGAGAAACCGCTAAAGGAAGTAAGATTGCTGATTTAAAGGAATTCTGGCACTTTGGTCAATATCATGACCCGAACGGTATTTACCCTCTCAATTGCACTGTTTTAGAGTTAGATTCATTTAATATTTACGGTGAAAAGGCTTTTAAAGCTCTTGAGAATACAGGTCTACATTTACTGCGTGCTATAGCTGAGCACCTTGATTTGTCGGCTAATTATTTCGATCAATGGGTAATTGGAGGTAATTCAATACTACGCCCTATCCACTATCCGCCAGTAAAACCTGAGGATAGAAAAGCCATTAGAGCAGCTGCACATGGGGATATTAATTTGATCACTTTACTTATGGGAGCACATGGTAAAGGATTACAAGTACAACGTCTTGATGGCGTATACGTTGATGCGATCGCTGAACCGGATGAATTGATGATTAATGTTGGTGATATGCTTTCTCGTTTAACTAACAACCGTTTAAAATCAACGATTCATCGCGTGGTTAACCCCGATGAGGATATCGTTAACGAGTCAAGATACTCTATTCCATTTTTCATGCATCCAAAGAGAGAAATGCCACTTAATTGTTTGGAATCTTGCGTAAATGACCATTCACCTAAGCAGTTCGAAAACTGTACTGCTGGTGAGTATCTCGATGAGCGCTTAAGAGAATTGGGCTTACTAAAATAAATATCCAATGGATTTAGCGGATGCATTAAGAAATGCTTTTCCAGATCACGAACCTGAAGAAGCCCTAGGGTCGAGCGAAGAAAAATCGTTTGACTTTTATGTGCATACTACTCCTACCCTACAATGTTGCTATGAGAAGCGTAAAGGGAAGGCAACTACAGTGATTAAATCGTACCAAGGAACTCCAGCAGACTTCAAGAAGTTAGCGAGTGCCATTAAAAAGAAGTTCAATATCGGAGGTGGTATTAAGTCTGATGATATCGTTATTCAAGGCGATTATAGAGAGGTAATCATGGTTTTTTTAAAAGAGTGTGGGTTCACGGTTAAACGTGTTGGAGGGTAAACTCCAATTGATCACTTTCTTATTTTTCTCCTTTAAATAATTGTTTGCTTTTTCGAAGTGCCTGTTACCAAACCACAATCCCCTATTAGCACTAAGTGGTGACGGATGCCCACTTTTAAGTACGAGGTGTTTTTCGTGATCTATCCGCTTTTCTAGAGCTATCGCTGCAGATCCCCACAACATAAAAACTACATTTTCTTTTCTCTCGTTAATGTAATCGATACAATTAAGGGTAAAGCTTTGCCAACCTAATTTTGAATGGCTATTAGGTGCTCCCTTTTGAACGGTTAAGGTTCGATTTAAAAGCAAAACTCCTTGTTCAGCCCATGGCACTAAACTAGGATTAACTTGGCTCGGATGATTTTCACTTTCAATCAATATGTTTTTAAGAGAAGCCGGAGGTCGGGTACCATTTTTCACCGAAAACGAAAGACCTTCTGCATGTCCAGGTTGCGGATAAGGGTCTTGCCCAACAATTACCACAGATAGGTTATTTAAAGAACAGAGCTCGAAAGCTCTTAAAACCAGTTCTTTTGGAGGAAAAATAGAATTTTTTTGATAGGCTAAAATCAAGTCTTTTTCAAGGGACTGAAAGTAATCCTTTACAAGTTCAGCGGTGACGAAGTTATTCCAATCGTTATTCGGTAAGTCAAACATCATTTAAAGATAAGTATTCATCCTATCTTTGTATGAGCTATGAATTCATTATTTAAAAAAGCATTACAAGACCTCGAATTTGATAAGATTTGTTATCAAGTTTCTGTAAGATGTAATACCGATAAAGGAAAAGAAGTTGCCTATTCTATTGAGATATCCAGTGATTTTCAAACCATCGAAGAGTCTCTGAATAAAACTTCTGAGTATCTCAGTTCCTTTGAAAACGATAATGTTATACCCAATCATGGCTTTGACTCAATTGATGGTGAACTCCGTTTTCTAGGCATCGAAAATACTGCTATCGAACCTACTGGATTCAAAAAGATAGCGAGTATTGTTGATCAGGTTAAAGGACATCAAAAATTCTTCAAAAAATTTAAAGAGTACTACCCCACCCTAAACACTCAAACCGAACCTTTAGAGGATCTTTCTTTTTTGAAAAAAGAAATTGATCTTATCGTTGATCGTTTCGGTGAAATCAAAAATACCGCCTCCCCTGCCCTCGCTGATCTGCGAAGACAAATGGCAGAGGTTCGATCAAAAATCAATCAAAGTTTTGGGGCTGCACTATCCTCTGCTTTATCTAATGACTACCTAGATGAGATTAAAGAATCTTTTATAGACTACCGACGTGTACTAGCTGTTAAAGCCACGTATCGTAAGAAAGTAAAAGGTACACTCATGGGATCTTCGAAAACAGGATCGATCGTATACATCGTACCTGAATCTACCCAACGTTATTTTAGAGAACTCGCCGATTTAGAATATGAGGAAGCAGAAGAAGTTAGACGAATCCTTATCGTTCTAACCGATACCATTAGACCTTTTAAGCCAGATCTAATAAAGTTTCAAGACTATCTAGTAGGGATCGATTTGATTGCTGCAAAAGCCAAGTTTGCACGAGATATCAATGGAATAAAGCCGCAACTAAACACTAATCGTAGTTTAAATTTAAAGGATGCCTTTCATCCCCTTTTATATCTACAAAATAAGCAAGAAAAGAAGGAGACCTTTCCTCAAAGTATCCAACTACATCCAGAAAATAGGATCATTGTAATCTCTGGGCCAAATGCTGGAGGAAAAAGTATTACTTTAAAAACGGTCGGATTATTGCAATTAATGGTACAGGCTGGAATTCTCATTCCTGTGCACCGTACAAGTACCGTTTGCATCTTCGATCGTTTTTTAACGGATATTGGTGATAATCAATCCATTGAAAACCATTTAAGTACATATAGTTATCGTCTGAAGAACATGAATCAATTTTTGAAAAAATGTAATGATTCAACTTTGTTTCTTATCGATGAATTCGGTACCGGTTCTGATCCAGAATTAGGTGGAGCACTTGCTGAAACGTTTTTAGAGACCTTTTATGAGAAAGAATCTTATGGGGTGATTACAACTCACTATTCAAACTTAAAACTGTTAGCAAATGAGCTTGAATGTGCCTCTAATGCCAATATGCTGTTTGATAATCGAACCCTTGAGCCAACCTATCAATTGGTGCTTGGTGAAGCGGGTAGTTCATTCACCTTTGAAGTAGCACAAAAAAACGGAATACCCTACAGTTTAATTAACCGAGCAAAAAAGAAAATTGAAAAAGGTAAGATTCGTTTTGATGCCACTATTGCTAAGCTTCAAAAAGAACGATCGAAAATCACCAAAACCGAGGATCGTTTGAGTAAGGAGGCTCAAAAAGCTTCCCTAGAAAGTGAAAAACTAGAACGTTTGAATAGTAAACTCGAAGAAAAACTTAAATCGTATCAAAAGCTTTACGAGTACCACAGTAAAATGATTCAACTAGGTGAAAAGGTTGATGAGTTATCAGAAAAATACTTTCAGGATCAGAAAAAAAGAAATTTGGTATCCGGTTTTCTTCGATTGGTAGAAACTGAGAATAGTAAACGTAAAAAGAAGGCTGCACCTGTCATTAAAAAAGAACGTGTCGAAAAAAAGGCGCTGACATCAGAAATCAAAGAAGCGGTCGAGACCGTTAAGATAAAAGCAGCTACTAGCAAGAAACAGCCACCAAAAAAAATCTTGCCTAAACCCGTCGATTTAAAAGTAGGAGATCGTGTAAGACTTGAAGATAGTCGATCAACAGGTACTATCGACCAAATTGAAAAAGGAATAGCCACGGTAAATTACGGCATGTTTACTACCAAAGCAGCTCTTGAGAAATTGAATAAGGTTTAACCATTGATGAAATTTCAAGAGAATTATCACTACGTCTTTTTTGATAGTCACTGCCCCATGTGTTCCAATTGGGCT
This sequence comes from Flavobacteriaceae bacterium UBA3478, assembly GCA_002381155.1. Lineage (GTDB taxonomy): Bacteria > Bacteroidota > Bacteroidia > Flavobacteriales > Flavobacteriaceae > UBA3478. The sequence continues at coordinate 5,168 of DFQX01000104.1, forward strand.
AAGAAAATTCTTCGTTGGGATACTGAAGGTGTTTTTATTTTGATTTCAGCTCATTCAAGTGCAGCAGCTGCATGGGCGATGGAACGCGGTTTAGGTATTGAACTTTTTCAGAATTCGATTGTTTATTTAAGACCTAGTACTTTATGGTACCAAGAAGCAAAAGCCCTAAAATTAATAGGCAAAAACCTGAAAGGTTTACCACTTATCTTAGGTATTCTTTTAAGGGTCGCTCCAGAATGGCTGATTAATCTATTTTATCGACTCATTGCATCCAATCGAAGAAAGAAAATAAAAGAATGCAATGTCACCCTTAAAGATTCTTTTGAGGGTCGACTTATACTCTAGTTTTCTAAATGCAAGCCTTTAGAATATGATCCACCTCAGTACCCAATCCCAAATTTTGATCGAAGCTCAACGATTGATACTTTAAAGGTTGTATTATTGGGATATCATCACCGATTTCTTGAATAAGATCAACATATGCTAAAGAGGTCTTACCCGCTAACAGCCAATCTAATGGTAAATCGTTTCCGTAGGTTAATAATTGATATAAACCACTAAGGTAGAGTCGATCTTTGGTAAAACCTCCGCCCCTATAAAGCCTAGTAACCATTTTAAAGGCGGTGTCTCTATCTAATCCATAGGTTGTCAAGAGTAAATCAAAACTCGAAGAAAAAGAATAATCTTTAACTACTCGATCGGCAAGAATCACTCTAAGTGCCAACTCTCTAAGTCTAGTAAGGGTCAAACTACCACTATAATACTCTGAAAGTACAGCTAGACCTTCCTGAGATTCTACATTGAATGGAGTTCCAAACTCATAAATCTTAAGGGGTTGATTCTTAGCATTAAAGGTTGTGACTAAATGTACTCCGATCTCGTGATTAGCCAACGCAACCATCTCGTTCTTTGAAAACTTTTGGTTCTTCCTCAAGAAAACTGCAGGTAATCGATTGCTTACCATCGCCTTAGAGGTGATGTGAGTCACCCCTTCAACAGTCACATTAAAACCGTAATTTTTGTTGTAGTCCTTCATGTACTTCACGGCATCATTAGTACTAAAGATGAGCTGATCTGACACTTGATCAGATGAAGTTTTCTCTAGAATACGATGGGCGAATTGTAATTCGGAGTGACTCGGAGCTCCGAAGGTTTTCAAACTTGAATTTAAAAATAGTCTTCCCTGCCCTACTGTAGAAATACAATCTAATATTCCATTAAAATACCAAATGGTTTGTTCGTATAAATGCTGCGCAATGGGATGTTCAATCTTGTGAACCTTTATGCTATTCAGCTGCTTTCGAATCTTTGAAAGATTGTGCTGACATTTCGGATACCTAAAATCGGGTTCGTAATAATAGCGACTCCTGTAGAACTTTAACCGCTCTTTCTCACTATTTATTGGATTGATATATTGCAACAGCTCTAGCTTTGACAAGAGTTGATGCAATTTTTGATCACTCTGATAAAGCCGAGGAGCAATTTGTTCTATAGCTTTAGAATCTTGTGTCATGTTTTATAAAACAAGAGTTTAATCTTCTTCTAGTGTCTTCGAGCTGCTCCCAATAAAACCTCCCTGTAAGTTCATCACAGTAATACTTGCTGAATTCTGTAGCTAAAACAAGAACGTTGTTAAAGTTTTTTTGAATATGCCCTAGAAATCCACCTTTACCATAAAAAGTATTATTCTCAGCAACCCAAAAAGTAGGAAAACTGCATTCCAAAGCTAAAAGATAGTTGTCGATTTGTTTCTTCCACTTAGTACGATCTAACATTGATGTACCCACGTTTAATTCGGGCACTTTTCTATCCCATCTCTTGTAATTATAGCTATGAATATCGTAAACCATAATTGGTGTTTCATGTAGACTTGATAGTTTCCCTATCAAGGCATCCACCATTCTATAAAAACGTTGATATTTTTCTCTACTGAGATCGATTTGTTCAGCGGTTAGTGGAATCTTCCAAACCTGTTTACCCCATGCTGTTTCATAGATAGCATCTTCAAATACTCTGTTCAAATCATATTCGAAACGACTATCTAGACCTTTAATCACTATTGGTTGATCCTTAATGAATAAGGCAGTAAAAGGATCTTCTTCATAAAGCCTCTCTTCATCGGCAAGCAAGCAATTATCCTTTAGATCTGGTCGTAGTTGATGACCGTCATGTATTGCCGCGGCTATTCGATCGGTATAGCTTTCAACCTTGATATAAAAACCATACTGATCATCAACAGCCTTAAAAAAACTTTGTTTCTCTATGGAATCAATGATTTCTTCGATCGTCAGCCGTTCAAGTACCATTGCTTAACGATCAGAGGACTGTTGAACCTGATTTCTAAGACGAGATCTTCTATCAATCTTATAGACCATCTCGTTGACCTTGTCTTCAATAAAATCGACCACCAACTTCTGAATTTTGGTCTTATTCATTTTATTCACTGGCACAACTCCTCCCGGTGACATTACATTTACCTCGATGAGTTTACCTCCGATAACGTCTATTCCGACAAAATATAATCCGTCCTTAACCAATTTCGGACCTATTCTTTTACAGATTAATTTTTCTTGTCTAGTCAGTGAGTGCTTTTCATAGGTACCTCCGGCAGACAAATTGGAACGGTGATCCTTCTCAGCAGGTCTTCTTCGCACTGCTCCTACCGGTTCCCCATTAAGCATGATTATTCTGACATCTCCATTTTCAGCGCCTTCAACATATTCTTGAAGAATCACATAATTACTAGATCCATCAGAATTAGAAAGATAGAAATCGAGCAAAGAGTTAATATTACTCATCGCTGATTTTTCAATGAGAATTACACCAGATCCACCGTAACCGTTAAGAGGTTTTAAGATCATTCGATCTGCCTTACTTTCCTCAATTTGCTTAACTAAGTATTCTTTATTCTTAGAAACCTGTGTATTTGGAATAATGTCATCATGAATATGACCAAAAGCTGCCGTATAGAGCTTATTGTTAGCCTCTCTTAATCCTTCAATCGAATTCAAAATAAAGACATCGTCCTTAACTGAATCTAAAAAATTGAGCATTAAAGGGTCCATGGGTGGATTCGCTCTCATAAAAATAGCATCGAACCCAGCTAGGGGTAACATCTGGCTTTTAAAAGAACAATTCTTATAAAAGACTTTGATATTATTACTATTCTTTTCCTTAGGTTGAATCACATTGCAAAAGGCAGAGGTGATACTATCTCTAATCGTAAGATTACCTGGGGTGCAAAGAGCAACTTTGTGACCACGAGATACACATTCGTGAATCATCGTCATTGTAGTATCCTTGTCGGGGACAATATTTTCCCATGGATACATTAAAAAACATATGTGCATAAAACCTAATTAGTTCACTTCATCCAAGTGGTCATCCCAATTTTTAACCTTAGGATTTCCTAGTTTGCCTAATGCCTTTGCAACCAGAACAGAAACTGTTGCATCTCCCGTAACATTCACAACAGTTCTGCACATATCTAGCGGACGATCCACTGCGAAAATAAGTGCCAAACCAATCGCTAATTTGTCAGCAGGAAAACCAATAGATTCTAGAACGATTACCAACATTACCATTCCTGCTCCAGGTACGGCAGCAGCTCCAATCGATGCTAAAAGCGCCGTAAAAATAATTGTTAATTGATCACCTAGTGTTAAATCAAAGCTAAGCGCCTGTGCAATAAAAACCGCTGCAATCGCTTGATACAGACTGCTTCCATCCATGTTAATCGTAGCTCCAACGGGTAAGACGAAACTCGCCACTTCCTTATCGACACCGATATGCTCCTCTACACGCTCCATGGTTACTGGAAGCGTAGCAGCACTAGATGATGTGGAGAAGGCGAGTAATTGAGCGGGACTCATATTTTTCATGAACCAAAGCGGGCTCTTCTTAGCAACTGTAGCTATTACAATGAGATAAAAAACGATCATTAAAACCAAACCTAAGACTACTACCCCAGCGTACTTTAATAAAGCTAGAAGTAATTCGGGATCAGAGGAAGAAACAACAACACTTGCTAATAAAGCAAAAACTGCGTAAGGCGCAAAAAGCATGATAAGATCTACCATTTTCAAAACCACCTCATTGAGGGAATCAAAGAAGGACTTAATGGGTTGTGCTGCTTTTTCGCCGATGAGTAACAATGAAATAGCAAATAAGATCGAAAAAAAGATTACTTGAAGCATTAATCCATTGTTAGACATCGCGTAGAAAATGTTGTCAGGAACCATATCTACAATAAACTGCAAAGGACTTGCATCCTTTTGAGCCGAAGCAGTGGCAATCTTAGAAGTCACTCCAGAGTCGTTTGCGTAGGTTGTTGTCAGTTTGGCAACAGTCTCCTCCGAAATTCCAAAGCCAGGCTGAATAATATTTACTAGAGTTAAACCAATCAGTATCGCCACTACAGTAGTAATCATATAGGTTACAAAGGTTCTGATTCCCATATTCTTAAACTTAGAAATGTCTTTCAGATCAGCAATTCCTTTAACCAATGAGGCAAGAATAAGTGGAATAGCAATGAGCTTCAGAAGACGGACAAAAATGGTTCCGAATGGCTGAACCCAATCAGAAACAAAGGCGGGCCCAAAATCGAAAAAGGTCATTCCAAATCCAAATAAAAGACCTAGTACTAGTCCAAGAACAATTTTCCAATGTAACGCCATGCTTTAAATTTTTGATAGTTTGTTAAGTAGTAGGAAATCAGCCATAACTAGAGCAGCCATAGCTTCTACTATAGGCACAGCTCTAGGCACCACACATGGGTCGTGTCTTCCCTTTCCATGGGTATCGGTTAACGATCCATCTCGTGTTAGTGTTTCATAAGGCTGTAAAAGAGTTGCAACGGGTTTGAAAGCAACCTCAAAATAAATATCCATACCGTTTGAAATTCCCCCTTGAATTCCTCCGCTATAATTCGTCTTGGTTGTGCCATCCTCGTTAAAATAATCGTTGTGCTCGCTACCGAGCATGCTTGGAGCATCAAATCCGCTTCCATAGGCAAATCCTTTAACCGCGTTAATCGAAAGCATTGCAGAACCTAAGGCTGCATGAAGCTTCTGAAATACGGGCTCTCCCAGGCCAACAGGAACATTTTGAATGACGCATTTTACTACCCCACCGATCGTATCTCCCTTTTTCTTGATACTAGAGATTAAATCAATCATTCGATCAGCAGTTTGTGTATCAGGACATCGAACAATATTACTTTCGATAGATTCAAAATCTAAGGTGCTGTGATCTTTATTTAATTTAATATGGCCTACCTGGCTAACGTAGGCAGTTATTTTCATCGGTGAAACAAACTGTTTAGCTATAGCTCCAGCCACAACTCGCGAAACAGTTTCTCTAGCCGAAGATCTACCTCCGCCTGTATAGTCCCTAAAACCGTATTTCTGATCGTACACCCAATCGGCATGTGAAGGACGATAAGTTTCTTTGATGTGGGAATAATCCTTTGACTTTTGATTGGTGTTTTTAATTACAAAACCTATTGGTGTGCCGGTAGTTTTACCTTCAAATATTCCTGATAAGAACTCAACAGTATCAGGTTCTTTGCGTTGAGTAGTAATTTTAGACTGTCCCGGCTTTCTTCGATCAAGTTCTTTTTGGATGAGCTCAAGATTTAATTCAATGCCAGCCGGACAACCATCGATTACTCCTCCTAAGGCCGGGCCATGGGATTCTCCAAAAGTACTTACTCGAAAATGGTTTCCAAAAGTGTTCGCTGCCATAATTAAACGCTCAAAGATTTAGTGCTGCAATAATACTCTGCTTAGACTTGCCGCTAAAATATATCTACTGAAATCGTGTTAAAAGTTAACAATTTCATATCACACTCTTAGTAATTAAGAAAGGTTGCCCTTCAAAACTGCACTTTATTTTGTAACATAAATGTCTACTCCTTGAAAAAACGTAAAATTGAAATTGCGGTTATATCCGACACACACCTAGGAACTTACGGTTGTCATGCCGATGAATTATTGACCTACCTCAATAGTATTTCCCCAAAAAAACTAATTCTTAATGGTGATATCATTGACATTTGGCAATTTCGAAAACGATATTTTCCAGCCTCTCACATGAAAGTATTGAAGAAGATTATCGGAATGTCTTCAAATGGTACTGATGTATACTACATTACCGGAAACCACGACGAGATGCTCAGAAAATTTTCTGGGAATGCGATGGGTCGATTGAAAATATTAGATAAACTCGTTCTTGAAATAGACGGGAAAAAGACATGGATTTTTCACGGAGACGTTTTTGATATATCCATCCAAAACGCGAAATGGCTAGCAAAGTTGGGAGGATGGGGATACGACTTACTTATACTACTTAATAAGTTGATTAACTGGTTTTTATTAAAACTAGGTAAGGAAAAGTATTCGCTATCTAAAAAGATTAAGAATAGTGTAAAAGGCGCTGTTAAGTATGTTCAAAGTTTTGAAAAAGTAGCTGCAGAATTAGCCATTGATAACGACTACGACTACGTAATCTGCGGACACATTCATCAACCTAAGAAAGAAAGTTACTCGAACAAAAAGGGTAAAACAACCTACTTAAACTCTGGGGACTGGATAGAGAATTTGACCGCCCTTGAGTATAATTTTAAGCGTTGGAAGATTTACCACTACAATCACGATAAACTATCCCCCTTCTTTGCTGATGAAGAATTAAAAGAAATGGATCTTGAAGAGTTAATTACTTCAATAACCAGTAGGGATGAAGGATTAATGGATACCGATATAGCTGATAATAACCGTGACACGCAGACTAAGCCAAAGCGCTTTCAATAACCTGAATCGGATGAATCGCATCACGTGAGGTACCATCCTTAATTTGATGTCGACAGCTTGTACCATTGGCAACGACAATGATTTTCTCATCCGATTTTTGTATAGATTTAAAAAGACGTAATCCTCCCATCTTCATAGAGACCTCGTAATGCTCGGACTCATATCCGAACGAACCTGCCATTCCACAGCATCCGCTATTGATAATCGATACCTTATAGTTCGGAATTTGATTGAGTAAATCAAAAGTAACTTTGGTGTTCGACAATGCTTTTTGATGGCAGTGTACGTGAACTTTCACCTCTGCAGATTCCTTATGAAAAATAGAATTATCTAAGCTCTGATTTTCGAATGCCTTTGCTAAGAATTCTTCGATCAAAAACGTTTTATCCTTTAATTTTTGAACTAGTGGATGGTTAGGTAGCAATCGTTGATATTCATCTCTGAAAGATAAAATAGAAGAAGGCTCAATTCCTACAATTGCCACTTCCTCTTCGATAAATGAAGCTAACCTACTTGTCATCTCCTCGGCTGCCTTCTTCGCTTGTTTCAAAAAGCCCTTCGATATGAACGCCCTACCACTTTCGCCAAAGACCAATTCTATATTATATCCAAGGCGGTGTAGGGTATTGATTGCAGATTTAGCAATTGTCACGTCCATATATTGACTAAATTCATCAATGTAAAGTACCAGCCTTTGAGCCTCTTGATTAACAGGTTGATTCTTCTGCAACTTTGCCAAATACTTCTTAAAATCAACCTTATACACTAGAGGCAATTGTCTCTGCTTTGCAATACCTGAAAGTGATTTAATCACGTTAGCAAACGGACTAGTAAAAATCAAACGCGTAATCGGCGCTATCCTACTAGAAAGACGATTTATTACAGTACTATAAGCAAACAGTTTCGATCTTAATTTATAACCTTTCTGTTCTTGATATTGATACAAATATTCTGATTTCAGTGTAGCCATATCCACATTCGATGGACATTCACTAGCACAAGCTTTACAGCTTACACATAAATCTAGAACTTCAATAGCATCTTCGCTTGAAAAGACCTTTTCTTTATCATTTTCAGTTAAAGCGATACGAAGTGCATTAGCTCGTGCTCTAGTGGTGTCTTTCTCTTCTCGTGTCGCGTGATAACTTGGACACATTCCACCACTCGATTTCTCCGTTTTACGACAATCTCCACTCCCGTTGCAACGTTCTACTGCTCGCAGATATCCTAAGCTGTCCTCAAAGTCTAATATAGTTTCTATCTCAGGTTCTGTTCTTCCAGGTTCAAAACGTAGGCTTCGATCCATAGGGAATGGATCGACTATCTTATGAGGATTAAATAGATTGTTCGGATCAAATACGGCTTTCACCTTTCGAAGTAGATCGTAGTTCTTATCACCAATTAAAAATGGTATAAACTCTGCACGAACGATTCCATCACCGTGCTCTCCACTGAAACTGCCTTGGTACTTTTTGGTAAGATGTGCGACATCGGTTGTAATTGCTCTGAATAGAGCAACATCCGACTGATCCTTTAAATTTAAAATAGGTCTTAGATGTAATTCCCCTGCTCCAGCATGTGCGTAGTACACCGCCTTTTGATCGTATCCTTTCATGATTTCGGAGAATTCCATGATAAAAGGCTTCAAATCAGAAAGGGCTACAGCCGTATCTTCAATACACGCTACTGCCTTTTTATCACCAACAATATTACCCAGTAAACCTAGACCTGCCTTTCTTAATTGATTTGCGTCAGAAATTCTAGCCCCTCTTAAAACAGGGTTGGCATAACTCTTACTCTTACTAACTATAAGGTTTAATAAAGATGCTAGTTTTTGTTCAAGTCCATACTCTGTTTGATCACGTACTTCAAGCATCAAAACGGCCTCAGGATCACCTTCAATAAAAGACCTCATCTCTCTGTAGGTATGATTCCCTTTAGTGCAGTCGAGAATTACTCGATCCATCATTTCACAAGTAAACAATTCCTCTTGCATCACCACTGCTACATCGCTTAATGCCTCTTCAAGGGTTTGGTAATGAGTAACTACCATAGCTGAGGTGCTTGGCATCAAATCATCTAATGCAAGGGTTATTTGAGAGGTAAAAGCAAGAGTACCTTCACTACCGCAGAGCAATTTCGCCAAGTTAAAAGGTTCTGATCCACCGAAAGGTATCATTTCAAGAAGCTCATCTACGGCGTATCCCGTGTTTCTTCGATGAATTTCCTTTTTAGGGAATTCCTTTTCAATTTCTTCTTTAACCCCCTTTTCAGATAGCAATTCAATAATTTGGTTTTCAATCTGTTGCCCAAATTCAGAGGTGATTTTATCGGGATACTCATTAGGGTCTTTCAGCAGCTCACCAAATTCGTGAACGGATCCATCAGATAGAATAGATCGAAGTCCTACCACCTTATCACGAGTAACTCCATAACGTATAGAAGTCGTACCTGAACTGTTATTTCCCACCATTCCACCGATCATACATCGATTAGCCGTCGATGTATTTGGACCGAAGAACAAACCATGGGGTTGAAGAAATTGGTTGAGTTCATCCCTTATCACTCCAGGTTCAACGGTGATTAAACGCTTTTCTTTATCAAAAGCAATAATTCGGTTCAAGTACTTAGAGGTGTCAACTACAACGCCATCACCAACGCATTGTCCCGCTAAGGAGGTACCTGCGGCTCTAGGGATTAGTGGAACCTTATTGTCAGCCGACCATGAGACCAATTTTACAAGATCATCCTCATTCGACGGTATAGCAACCCCTTTAGGAGTCATCTGATATACCGAAGCGTCTGTAGAATAAATAGCTTTGGACAAGTCATCAGAGCGAAGTTCCCCTTCAAATTGATTTATTAATTGACCGAACAACTCTGATTTCATAGTAGATTACCTCAATTTTTTAATTACGAATAAGGCGAGAAAAATCACAGACAAAAATACCCATAGTAGCGGATTTTCTCGCAGTAAAGACGGATAAAAAAGAAAGGTGATAAGAATTCCGCCTATTGCACCACCCATATGTGCAGCATGACCTATACGATCCGAGTTTCTTAAAATACCAACCATTGAATACCCTAAAAATCCTAAACCAAATAAAGGTGCCGGGATAGGAAATGGTAATGGAAGAATATAGAGTTTCATCGTAGGGTTGAAAACTAAACTTGAAAACACAATCCCTGAAATTGCTCCAGAGGCACCTACGGCAGTATAATCGTATTCTTTGTGATAATAAAAATAGGTTAGCAAATTACCCGTAAGTAATGAAAACAGATAAAGTCCAAGGAATCCTAAAGTACCAAAAATGGAAAGAGTGGATGGAGCAAAGAAATAAAAAGTAAGCCCATTTACCAGTAAATGCCACCATCCCACATGTAAAAACCCAGAGGTAAGTAATCGATACCACTGTCCAGATTTTAATCCACTTATTGAAAAACAATAAGCGTTGAAAAATGAAGAATCCCCAAAGCCTTTATAGGACATTAAGAATGTGAGAACTAATAGTATAGAAGCGAGGTCAAAGCTCAATTTGAACATCTAGTTTGGGTGGTAAATATACGTATCTTTAACCCCTATGTTTTTAAAACGACTAACCTTTATTGCAACATACCCATGGTTAAGGCTAGTTGCGTTTTTACCCTTTCCCATACTTTACGGTATTTCATCAATAATCGCCATTATACTTTTTGATGTTTTTAGATATCGCAGAGCAGTTATTGACGAAAACCTTGAAACTGCATTTCCTGAATTAGACAAATACGAAAAGCGAAAAATTCGAAGAAAGTTCTATTTCCACTTCACCGATTTATTCATCGAGAGCTTAAAGAATGGCTTAATGTCTAATTCAACCTTCAAAAAACGTTTTCAAGTGAAAAATGTCGAATTAGTAGAACGATTCGCGAAGGAAAACAAGAGCATTGTAATACTAGCTGCACATCAAGGAAATTGGGAATGGACTGGAGCAATAGCGCTATACACCAAGGTTCCCGTTTATGGAATCTACCAGAAAATCAACAATCCGTATTTTGATCGGTTTATACACAAAACTAGAGGTAAGACGGGAATGTATTTGGTGCCCACTTTTAAACTAAGAGATGTGCTCGAAGAAAATCAAAAAAACCAGCATATTGGAATGTATGGTTTAGCAAGTGACCAATCACCAATGATTAAAAAGACAAAACATTGGTATACTTTCTTTGAAAGAGAAGTGCCTATTCACACAGGTGCGGAAGAATTGGCACGAACTTACGACATGGGAATCGTTTACTTGTCTATTCGAAAAGAAAGAAGAGGCTACTACACAGGCAGCTTTGAGACTTTTCAGCCACAAGTTGAAGGGTCTTCGAATTATTCAATCATGGAAGCTTACATGCAAAAGGTTGAATTCGAAATTAAGGAACAACCGCACACTTACCTATGGACACATAGACGTTTCAAACACGCTAAGAAGTTGCTTTAATTTCTTCGATAAACTGTTGAGCCAAATCCTGTGCAAGGGCTTCAGTTCTTGCTTCTGTGTAAATCCTTATAATCGGTTCTGTATTTGATTTTCTCATATGAACCCAAGACTCTTCAAAATCAATTTTCAAACCATCGATTGAAGTACATTGCTCATCAGAATACTTCTCTCCTAGCTTCTTCAAAATCTGATCTGGATTGATCGAAATGGATAATTCGATCTTCTCCTTTGCCATAAAATAGACAGGATAAGAAGCTCGTAACGCCGAAACAGTCTGTTGTCTTTCAGTGAGGAGCATTAAAAAAAGAGCGATTCCTACAAGAGCATCTCTTCCGTAGTGATTTTCAGGATAAATAATTCCACCGTTTCCCTCCCCACCGATAATTGCATGAGTTGATTTCATTTTTTGAACCACATTCACTTCACCTACCGCAGCAGCTTCATATTCCTGATGGTACCTTAGTGTCACTTCTTTCAATGCACGTGTTGAAGATAAATTAGAAACCGTATTACCCGGTGTTTTAGAAAGTACGTAATCGGCGCAGGCTACAAGGGTGTATTCTTCCCCAAACATTTTTCCATTTTCATCAACTAGAGCCAAACGATCTACATCAGGGTCCACCGTGATTCCGAAATGAGCCTTTTCTTCTTGTACCGAAAGCATCAAATCACCCAAATGCTTTTCTAAAGGTTCTGGATTGTGAGGAAAATTACCCGTTGGTTCACAGTACATGGCCTTGTAACTTACTCCCAATCGATCAAGAAGTTTTGGTATTGCAATACCTCCTGTAGAATTTACAGCGTCAATCACCACATGAAAACCTTGGGATTTAATTCGTTCTGCATCTATTAGAGGTAAGCTTAGTATTTTCTCAATATGTCTATCGATGTAATCATTGACAACAGTAATATTACCTAGCTCTTGGATACTAGCAAAACTCACATCCGTTGATTCTGATAACTTTAAAAGTTGTTCTCCAACGGTAGCATTTAAAAATTCACCGTTTTTATCCAGAAGTTTTAAAGCATTCCATTCTCCCGGATTATGGGAAGCAGTAATAATTACACCCCCATCAGCACCTTCGTTTACAGTGGCAAATTCAACCGTCGGAGTTGTAGATAACCCTAAATCAATCACGTCAATACCTGAACCGAGTAGGGTGTTTTGAAAAATGCTTTGAACCATTGGCCCCGACAACCGAGCATCTCTACCAATCACAACCTTAGCGCGTTCATTAACCTTATTAGCCTTTACCAGACTAGCATAAGCCGTTGCGAATTTTAAAATATCAACAGGGGTAAGATTCTCTCCAGGATTTCCTCCAATAGTTCCACGAATTCCTGAAATCGATTTAATTAAGGTCATGTCTTAAGGTTTGTTGTTTGCAAAGATATCAAAGACATTTATCTTAACTTCCCTATTCTTAAATGACTTCAAGGTGAAAAACTATTTCTATTTTCTTCTAGCGATAAGTGTAATTTCTTGTACCAATCATTCAGCGTCTTCTGAGCAGGTTCAAGAATTAGAAATCTATGATCACGCTGCGGTGGTAAGCGCGAGAAAAGAGGCCTCTGATATAGGGACAGCCATCTTAAAGAAAGGCGGGAACGCTTTTGATGCTATGGTGGCAACCGAGTTAGCTTTAGCAGTGTCTTACCCTTTCGCTGGAAATATCTCTGGAGGAGGTTTTATGGTGTACCGAATGAACGATGGTGAAATCGGAAGTATCGACTACAGAGAAATGGCCCCTTCTGCAACTCATAAGGATTATTATTTAGACCAAGAGGGCAATGTAATTCCCGGTAAAAGCACCCTAGGTGCGACTGCTGTTGGTATTCCGGGTACTCTTTCAGGTCTTTTCGAAGTTCATAAGAAATTTGGAACACTGCCGATGGAGGAATTGATTCAGCCAGCCATTGATCTGGCTAGAAATGGAATCATTGTTACAGAAAGACAAGCTCAATCCTTCGCCTATTATGACAGCATTTTTACCGTGGTTAACCAAAAACCCCTAGCACTCTTTCATCAAAAAAAGGCAGGTGACACTATTGTATTTGAGGCGCTTGCAAATACCTTAGAAACGATTCAAAATGAAGGAGAACAAGCTTTTTATGGAGGAAGTCTTACTGAGAAAATGGTTTCATTTTTACAAAGTAACGGAGGGGCTCACACCCTAGAAGATTTTAAAAGCTATAAGGCAAAATGGAGAGACCCGATTACTTTTGATTTTTTAGGCAACCGTATTATTTCAATGGGTCCACCAAGTAGTGGAGGTGTAACCCTTAAACAAATTTTTGGAATGCTTGGATCGCTCGATTTAATGAATGAATCTCCAGATACGGCTGCTTACATCCATAAATTGTCTGCAACCTTTAGACGGGCATACGCAGACCGAAATGAGTACTTGGGTGACCCTGATTTTGTTGCCATACCCATGGATGAATTAACGAATCCTGTATACTTATCATCAAGAATTTCAAATTTTGATAAGGACACTATTGTTGCCATTGGTGACATCAACCCCGGAAAGTTTATCGAATCGAATGAGACTACACACTATTCTATCGTCGACTCTTATGGTAACGCGGTTTCTGTAACAACAACATTGAACGGAGGTTACGGCTCAAAGTTATTTGATCCAGAACTTGGTTTTTTCTACAATAATGAGATGGATGACTTTAGTTCAAAGCCTGGAGTGCCTAATATGTTCGGTTTGGTAGGTTCCAAAGCCAACGCTATCGCTCCCGGCAAACGAATGCTGAGCAGTATGACCCCAACTATTGTGGAAAAAAATGAGGAATTACATTTAGTAGTAGGAACACCAGGTGGATCGACCATTATCACAGCAGTAGCTCAGGTTATACTTAGATCGGCTTATTACGACACACCTATGCAAGAAGCAGTGGATGCAGCTAGATTTCATCACCAAGGAGTTCCAGATCGTTTGATTCTTGAACCGAGCCGATTTAACACGGTAGTTATTGATTCTTTGAAACAGATGGGATACACTATTTCTGAGAGAACCAACCGAATTATAGGAAAGGTTAATGCCATTCGAATTACAGAAGATGGAAAACTTGAAACAGGAGCTGATTCTCGAGGAGACGACACCGCCTCTGGTTACTAGTTATTAGTATCTAGACGACGTTTTAGGAGTTCCATCGATTGTTTTAACTCAGTCATTAATTGCTGATTGTTGTCAGCATCTAAATGAAAGGTTAAACGGCTACTTACCTCCCAAATCTCCTTGATTCGAAAGGGTTTTACTTTATACGCTGGATAAACAGAGTTAAGCGATTCTAGTATCACATCATTCGATCGCTCAGGTAACACCACCTTTTTTACCAAAACACTATCGTCTAAAACAACCACATACATTTTCGAAGGCCGAACTTCATCGATACTCGAAAGTGCCTTTGCTATTACCCAATCTCCCGGCTGAAGGGCAGGTAACATCGAATCTCCATCCACCTGAAAACCTCTGTAGGTTGCATTTCGAAACTCCTTAAGGGGAAGATCAAATGCAGGTAAGGTTTGATACCATGAAGTGTCCGCAATATTTTGCGGGTATCCTGCTGCAGCTTTCTGGCTAACCAGCAATACATTCTCGTTTTCTTGTGAATTTAAGGTGATCACTGCTGGTAAAACACTGGCCTTATCTCGAATATTTGCTATGTACATGTCACCGCTAGATCCAAATAACCAAAGGGGATTCACGTGATATTCTTGATACAATTTGGCAACTACGAAACCAGGGATTTTGGTTTTCCCACGCTCTATATCTGCCGTCGATCCTTTTAATCC
The DNA here is from genome assembly GCA_002381155.1 of Flavobacteriaceae bacterium UBA3478. Classification (GTDB taxonomy): domain Bacteria; phylum Bacteroidota; class Bacteroidia; order Flavobacteriales; family Flavobacteriaceae; genus UBA3478. Next base: position 20,248 of record DFQX01000104.1, read on the forward strand.
TAAAAATTCACCAAACGCAGTTTGCGTAAATCCTAGCTCTTTACGCAGGTGAGCAAAGCGAGTATAATTCTCTTTCATATTTCAATTATAGGGAATATTTCCGAATAATACTAGGAATTAATCCAAGTTATATTGTTCTAATTTTACGGCTGTTATGAAAGATGAAAAAGAGTTGCTTTCGATAAGGAATGCACGAACACACAATCTCAAAAATATAGACTTAGATATTCCCCGAGATCAGTTAGTTGTTTTAACTGGTCTCTCGGGTAGTGGTAAATCCTCGCTAGCCTTCGATACGATTTACGCAGAAGGTCAAAGACGTTATCTCGAAACTTTTTCGGCATATGCCAGACAATTCTTAGGTGGGCTAGAACGACCGGACGTAGATAAAATTGACGGACTTTCCCCAGTTATTGCTATTGAGCAAAAAACGACATCGAGATCCCCTAGATCGACGGTAGGAACCATTACCGAAATTTATGATTTCTTAAGATTGCTATATGCAAGGGTAGCAACTGGACATTCTCCAGTTACAGGCCTACCAATGGTTCGATATACGCTAGATCAAATTGTAGCCTTAATCGTGGAGCGTTTTGAGAATCAATCGGTGTCTATTTTGGCTCCACTCGTTCGCTCTCGTAAAGGGCATTACAGAGAACTTTTTGAAAGTCTCTCGAAACAGGGTTTTTTAAGAGCAAGAATTGATGGAGTTATCATCGAACTTACTCCAGGAATGAAGCTCGATCGTTACAAAACACATGATATCGAGTTAGTTGTTGATCGATTTCCGCTACAATCAGGTCAACTTGATTTAGCAAGGATCAAACAATCAGTTTCTCTCGGTCTTAAAAAAGTAAACGACGTTGTTTTGATACATATTAAGGAGACCAATGAGGTTCACTACTTCAGTGCAAGCCTGATGTGTCCCGAGTCGGGAATCTCATTAGACGCACCTGAACCGAATAGTTTTTCATTCAATTCACCTAAAGGCATGTGCCCAAGGTGTAAAGGATTGGGGGTGGTATCACGGCTTTCAATGCGTGAGGTTTTCCCTGATCCAAAATTAACCATCCGAAAGGGAGGCATTGCTCCCCTTGGTAGCTACAAAAAGAATTGGATTTTCGGTCAAATCCAACAAATTGGACTTTTATACGATTTCAACCTCGACACCAAGATTGAGGATCTGAGTGATAAAGCTATTGATGCTATAATAAATGGAGTAAAGGAAACGATAAACATTCCATCAAAATCGCTTGGTGTGACACGCAACTACCAAGTTGATTACGAAGGGATCGGATCCTTTATTCAAGGCCAATACGATTCTGCAAATTCCACATCTATTCGAAGATGGGCTTCTCAATATCTCGAGGAACAAAGGTGTGAAGAATGTGATGGATCAAGATTAAATAAGGAAGCCGCCTATTTTAAAATTGCAAATCGAACTCTTGCTGAGTTAGCCTCACTCGACTTAGCAGAGCTTTTTGTTTTTTTTGAAACCATAGAAAATCACTTGGGACAACGAGAACAAGTTATTGCTGAAGATCTATTAAAAGAAATTCGCAGTCGTATACGTTTTATGTTAAATGTAGGGCTTGATTATCTAGCTCTAAATCGAAGTTCAAAATCTCTTTCAGGGGGTGAAGCCCAACGCATAAGGTTAGCCACACAAATTGGTTCGCAACTTGTTGGTGTACTGTACATTCTTGATGAACCAAGTATTGGTCTTCATCAGCGAGACAATATGAAGCTTATTCAGGCACTCACTGAATTAAGAGATTTAGGGAATTCTGTGTTAGTAGTAGAACACGATAAGGATATGATGCTCGTGTCAGATCAAATCATAGATATTGGGCCTGCAGCTGGAAAACACGGTGGAGAGATCATCTTTCAAGGAAGTCCTGATGAATTACGAAATGCAAAAACACTAACAGCCTCTTATGTCTCAGGAGAACGTGAAGTTCCGATACCCAATAAAAGAAGAGTTCCGAAAGACTTTATTCAACTTAAAGGTTGCACTGGACACAACCTTAAAAACGTATCGATTGATATTCCATTAGGGGTCTTAACCGTCGTCACGGGGGTGTCTGGAAGCGGCAAATCCTCTTTAATCAACCAAACCCTCTACCCCATTATGAATGCATTTTACTTCAATGGGGTAAAGGAGCCTCTGTCCTATAAAAAAATCACAGGACTCGAATTATGTGATAAAGTCATTGATGTAAATCAATCTCCGATAGGCAGAACCCCACGATCTAATCCAGCCACTTACACAGGAGTTTTTAATGAAATTCGAAGCTTATTTGCCAAAACAACCGAGGCCGTCATTAGGGGTTATAAACCTGGACGCTTTAGTTTTAATGTGAAGGGTGGTCGCTGCGAAACTTGTCAAGGGGCCGGACTCAAGGTTATTGAAATGAATTTCTTACCAGATGTTCATGTGCCTTGCGAAACTTGTTATGGAAAACGATTTAATCGAGAAACTCTTGAAGTTAGATATCGCGGAAAAAGCATCTCTGATGTTCTAGAAATGACCATTGAGGAAGCTACCGAATTTTTTGAGAACATTCCGAAGATTCATCGCATTCTTAAGACCCTAAACGATGTAGGATTAGGATATGTCGCTTTGGGACAAGCTTCAACTACTCTATCTGGAGGTGAAGCACAGCGTGTGAAATTAGCTACCGAACTTGCGAAACGAGATACGGGAAAAACTTTTTACATTCTTGACGAACCTACTACTGGGCTGCACTTTGAAGATGTTCGAATTCTTATGGATGTGCTCCAACGACTGGTCAACAAAGGAAATTCGGTTCTAATTATTGAACATAACCTCGATGTCATTAAAATTGCAGACTACATTATTGATATTGGGCCTGAGGGAGGTAAAGGTGGAGGACAAATTGTTGCAACTGGAACACCCGAAGAGGTAGCAAGGAGTAAAAAAAGCTTGACTGCACCATTCTTAAAGCAAGAATTAAAGTAAATTCAAACTCAATCTATTATTCAATGTCTAGACAAGAAGAAAAAATTTGGAATCAAATTAAGACTAATGATTCTTGGGCAATTTTTAAAATCATGGGTGAGTTTGTCGAAGGCTACGAGCGGATGGCTAAAATAGGACCTTGCGTAAGCATATTCGGCTCTGCACGAACTTCTGAAAATAATGCTTATTACCAGCTAGGAAAAAACATTGCTGAACGACTATCCAATGAAGGATTCGGGATCATAACAGGTGGTGGACCGGGAATCATGGAAGCAGCCAACAAAGGAGCAAAAGAAAGCAAAGGAATTTCAGTAGGTCTCAACATCAAACTTCCTTTCGAACAACAGCCAAATAGATTTATCGACGAAGACAAGAATATAGATTTTGATTACTTCTTTGTTCGTAAAGTCATGTTTGTGAAATACGCCCAAAGTTTCGTTGTAATGCCAGGAGGGTTTGGTACATTAGATGAACTCTTTGAAGCACTTACTCTGATTCAGACTAACAAGATTAAGCGCTTTCCAATTCTTCTTGTTGGAAAAGATTTTTGGGGAGGTTTGATTGACTGGATCAAAGACCAGCTTCTTGGTCAGAAAAATATCAGTCCAGAAGATTTAGACCTTATACACCTTGTGGACACCCCTGATGAGGTAGTCGAAATAATTACCAATTTCTACAAAGGAAAAGATCTTCGACCTAATTTTTAAAATGTCCCAATTCAGGTATTTATTTCTTCTTTTATTCAGTGGGATTTACGCTCAAGAATTACCTCCTTTGCGTTTTAATGCAGATCTCAACATTCTAGAAGATCAAACCATTAAGGTGTCTAGCCAATTAGAATTAACCCCTGAGTACTTTGTTTATGGAGATTCACTGTATTTGTATGACTGGAATCATTCTTATTCTTCTAAACTAACCCCACTAGCCAAATCATTTAGACAAGTTTTTGATCGCCGGCTTCATCTTGCAGCCGAAAAAGATCGGGGTCGTACTATTGATTTATCCATCAAAATCAACGATTCAGAAGTTTCTTATTCACGAATTGAATTTGACATTTTAGCCATTAAAATTCCTTCTGAGAATAAGACTAATCCCTTAACTCTAAACATTGATTACACGCTATATCTTCCAGATATCAGGTTTACAGGTTACGGAAAAGACAAAGAGTCTTTTATTCTTAAAAATCAATTCATTATTCCCGTACCTAAGGAAGATGAACGATTAAGAGCACATCACTTTAGACAGCGGGGGAATCAACGATCAGGAATCGTATCTTATAACATTAGATTTAACGACACAAAGAAGCTTTTTATTGAAAGTGATCTACCTGCTATTGATAACTATCAAATCGGAGGAGTTCTTGCCTCTCCCCCTGCAATAGTTATTAATTACACTAAAAGCACAACTCGTTTCACCAATCAACTACCCGAAATTGTCCTAACAAATGATTGGTTAGCTGATTTTGACAACATCCAAGCGAGCTTAGATCGAATTTTACCTTTTCTTGAGAATTATTTAGCGGGGATAAGTTTTAGGCAACTTCTTGTTCTAGAACAAGATTATAAAGAACGACCCTTGGTAGGCATTGATGACATTCCATCTTTTTTGTCACCTTATCCGTTAAATTTTATTGACGAGTTAAAATTATTAAAGACCATTGCTCGAAAATATTTACAACTCAATTTTGATTCTAATCCTGAGCTTGAACAATTTTATATTGATGGATTCTCCCAGTATTTACTGCAAGAATATGTTTCTTATCAATACCCAAACCTTTCGTTTAGCGGAAAATTTGCTAGTTGGTGGCCTGTCAAAAAGTACGATCTCGGACAGATCGATTTTAACCATCATTTTCAATGGCTTGATCGATACATAGAAAATAAAAACTCAGACCAACCTTTATTATCTAGGTCAGATCAATTACTCAATTACAATTGGCAAATTGCGCATCCGATACGTTCTGCTCAATTGTTTGATTTAAGTATTAGTGATGAAAATAAATTAGCGATTCGATCTAGCCTCAAATCCTATCAGCTTAGTCAATATCTAAAACCGGGTGCCTCCGCATTAGACTTAAAGTGGTACTTACCTTCTAAAATCAATGCGCCAATTGTTGACCGAAGAATTTTAAGTAACAGAAATCACGTCGATTTCAAGTTACATCTTGAACAACAACGATCAGGGATTGATTTTTTAAGAGTTTCACAAAATGGAGCTTATGCGGTACCGGTTAAAGTGGTTCAAATGATAGGAGATTCAATACTGAACGAAAAATGGGTGTACAATTCGAAGAGGCAGCCCTACTTGAATTTCGAAAACCAACCCGGGGTTCGGTATGTAGTAAATCCCAATCTTGAATCACCCGAGTTTAGAACAAATAATAATGTATTAAATCCAAGATCTAAACTTTTCGCTAAGCCTATAAAAATACTACCGTTCACAGATCTTCCCAGTGCTACTCACAACAATCTTTTTATTACCCCCCAAGCCAACTTCAACCTTTACGATGGGGTTGCTGCCGGTTTAAGTTTTTCGAATCAAAGTATACTGAATAAACCCATTGAATTTCAGATTACGCCTCTTTATTCCTCTAAAGAAAATACGTTTATTGGTAATTTTTCAGTCTTAAGAAACCATTGGGCGATGAACCGAAATAGAACTCGGATTTCTTACGGGATTTTTGGCGCTTCTCAGCACTTTAATAAAAATTCGCTTTATACAACCTTAACCCCTTTTATTAGTTTAAGTGGGCAAGATCCTGATTTAAATAAACGCCATAGAAATAGTTGGATGTTAAGGTACCGCTTAGTGTCTAGAAGCTATGATGATGAAATTATAGCGTCAACTGCACTTACTAATCCCAATTATGGTGTTCTTAATATTCGTCATCAACAGAGTACTCAAAGTCTATTTGATTTTCAAAGCACCCTAGCCGATTTACAGATCTCAAATCATTTTATAAAATTCTCTGGAGCGATTGAATACCGAAAATTATTTACAAACAATACTCAGCTTAGTGCACGATTGTTTGCAGGGGCTTTTATCAAGAATAACACCAATGATGATTATTTTTCATTTGGAGTCAATGGTCCAAATGACTACCTCTATGACTACAATCTGATTGGTCGATCTGAATCTAGTGGATTATTCTCTCAACAACTCGTCAGAGCCGAGGGAGCTTTTGTTTCTGAAATGGTGAATCGCGAATTCGCCAATAGAGGTTTGATCACTTTAAGTACAGCGATTAACTTATATCGCTTTATAGAAATGTATACTGATATTGCTCTTCAGAAAGATCTCGGTCAAGACCCAGAAATTTACTACGGATCAGGTATTCGATTAAATCTAGTGCCCGATTTCTTAGAAATATACTTACCCGTGCATCATCAGAAAGGATATATCTCATTTAGTGACGATTACCTCAGTAAAGTAAGATTTGTACTCGCATTGCGTTTTGAAACCCTCAGTCGACTCTTTACAAGATCCTTGTTCTAATGTAAAGGGTTTGTTTATTTTTGCCACATCGAATTGATACTTAAGCAAGGCTATGCACGATAATGAAATAACTTTTTCTGAATTTCGATCTCAACTTCTAGAGGATTATCGAATAGCTAGATTGAGCAGGGAATGCAGCCTATTAGGTCGAAAAGAAGTACTTCTCGGACGTGCCAAGTTTGGAATCTTTGGTGACGGTAAAGAACTTCCACAAATTGCTCTAAGTAAATTCTTTAAACCAGGCGATTATCGTAGTGGGTATTATAGGGACCAGACTTTAATGTTCGCTCAGGGCTTAATGAACCCTGTTTTATTTTTTCATACGTTGTTCGGCACCACTGATTTAGCGCATGAACCTATGAACGGTGGAAGACAGATGACAGGACATTTTTCTACTCCTAATGTTGATCATCATGGAAACTGGATCAATCAAACTCGGCAATACAACTCGGCATCAGATATTTCATCGACAGCTGGGCAAATGCCCCGTTTACTTGGATTAGCTCAGGCTTCAAAAGTTTATCGAAATCGATCGATTAAAGGTTCTTCAAAGTTTAGCATTTCAGGGGATGAAATCGCTTGGGGAACGATTGGTAATGCCTCAACCTCAGAGGGTCTCTTTTTTGAGGTAATGAATGCGGCTGGAGTAATGCAAGTCCCAATGGTTATGAGTGTTTGGGATGACGAATACGGCATTTCAGTACCTGCAGAATATCATACTATAAAAGAAAGTATTTCAGACGCTTTAAAAGGGTTTAGTCGCGATGAAAACGCTAAAGGCTTTGAAATTATTAAAGTCAAAGGGTGGGATTATCCTGCGCTTATCGAGGCATATGGGAAAGCAGATAAACTAGCGCGTGTAGAGCACGTACCCGTTTTAGTACACGTTACCGAACTTACTCAACCACAGGGCCACAGTACCTCTGGTTCTCATGAACGATACAAATCTGAAGATCGATTAGCATGGGAGCAAAACCATGATTGTTTAAGAACTTTCAAGCAATGGATTCTCGAAAATAAGGTCTGTACCCAAGAAGAATTAAACCAAATTGATGAAGAAGTTCTCCTAGAGGTACAAGAGGCAAAAAAGACCGCATTCAAAGAGTATCAGGAAATCCCACGCGCTTACGCACGTCACCTTAGTGAATTGTTAAGTGATAACGCTTCGAATCCTTTACCTGAGTACAAGGATCTTCTTAAAAAGCTTAATTCCAAAAAATTAGTATTCAAGAAGGATACCCTAGTATCTCTTGATCTTGCCAAAAATATTGCCTTTCAGAAAGGACAATCAGAATTACTGCAACGTTTAAATCAATTAGCTACTCAAATAAAAAATGAAGAGCTAGACGCTTACAGCAGTGAACTTATTGATGAAAGTCATCGTGGTCTAACCGCTATACCGCATATTCCTGCTGTTTATCCAGATAAACCTCACTTTGTTGACGGGAGAAGAATTCTTCAAGAAAACTTCGATATTCTTTTAGACACTGACCCTCGCCTCATGGTCTTTGGAGAGGATACAGGTAAAATCGGAGGAGTAAATAAAGCTTTAGAAGATCTACAAGAAAAGTATGGTGAAGATCGCGTTAGTGATACAAGTATACGCGAGGCCAGCATTATCGGACAAGGAATTGGTTTGGCTATGCGTGGATTACGACCCGTTGCCGAAATTCAATACCTCGATTACATCTTTTATGCCATTCAAGTATTAACAGATGATTTAGCCACACTACGATATAGATCTGTAGGTCAGCAAATTGCGCCATTGATCGTTCGTACTAGAGGGCATCGTTTAGAAGGAATTTGGCATTCGGGCTCTCCGATGGGAGGTCTAGTGAATATACTTCGTGGTATTTACATCCTATCACCTAGAAACATGACCCAAGCAGCAGGGATGTATAATGCTCTTCTAAAAGCCAATGAGCCAGCTATTGTCATCGAACCGTTAAACGGTTACAGAAGTAAAGAAGCTTTACCTGAAAATATTGGTCATTTTACTACTCCTATTGGAGAAATTGAGGTGATTGAAGAAGGGTCTGATATTACTGTAGTTTCTTATGGTTCTACCCTAAAAATTGTTTGTGAGGCTTCAGAACGCCTGCGTACCTTCGGAATTTCTTGTGAAATTATTGATGCTCAAACCTTGTGGCCATTTGACAAAAGTCGTCGCACTGTCGAAAGTCTTAAAAAAACGAATCGACTCGCAATTATTGATGAAGATGTCCCGGGTGGATATAGTGCATTTCTTCTCCAGCATATTATTTCAGAACAAAAAGGGTTTAGCCATCTAGACACTGCTCCTCTTGTCATCACGGCTAAGCAGCATAGACCACCCTATGGATCAGATGGCGACTACTTCTCAAAACCAAACGCTGAAGAGATATTCGAAGGGCTTTACAAACTCATGAGAGAGAGTCGTCCTGATCGTTTCAAATCGTGGTAAGATTATCCTAGCAAGGACATCGCGATATCTTGATAGATCTGCTGGTCGTTTAAACCAGGTGCCCCTCCCACTCCTTTACACTTCAAATCAAGTTCTCGTAAAGAACTAACAATCCTTGTCAATCGTTTCATTGGGAAATTTCTAGCAGCAGACTGGTACTCGGATAAAAAATAAGGAGAGATCCCCAATGCCCTCGGTGCATCTTTTGGGTTACTCAGTGTATGAAGACGAAAAACTTTTGTAAAAAAAGGATATAATACAGCTAAAGTCGCAATGGGTGGGTGGTCCTTAGTATTCTTGGCAAAATATCCTAATATCGAGGCACTTCTTTTATGGTTTCCCTCACTTAGTGCCTTAGTAAGTTCAAATACATTGTATTGCCGATTGATACCGACATGACGTTCTATATGGGTTTCATCAAAACTTTTAGTGTCAGAATCAGCAATGATTAATTTATCAATTTCACGTTCGTATCGAGAAAGATCGGTGCTTATGCTAAAGAGCAATAATTGCTTGGCTTTATTCGATAGCTCTATGCCTTTATTACGCAACAGTTCGTCCAAGAATACCCCTACTTTATTTTCGTAAATAGGCTTACTTTCAAAAAGCAGCTGATCTTCTTCGATTCTTTTTACCACCTTCAGTCTTCTGTCTATTGATTTCTGATGCATAACAAGAACAATAACAGAAGTAGGGTTTGGATTTTCTAAATAACTCTCAAGTTCTCCTAATTGTTTAGACAGATGTTGAGCCTCTCGAACTAATACGAGCGTTTGATCAGAAAACATAGGGAGTGCTCGAGCCCTTTGAATCACCTCCCCAATTGAAGTGTCCTTACCATAAAGGATGTGTTGATTAAAATCTTTTGCCTCCTTTGGCACCACACTATTTTCGAACCGTTTAGCAAGTTCTCTCAAGAAATAAGGCTCCTCACCGTACAAAACCGCTACTGCTGGATATTTCTTGCTCGAAATGGCCAATTTAATCGATTCAAAACTGCTCATTGTACTATTTTTGTGTGCGATGCATTCATTACCAAGACTTCAATTTCCGCCCTATTCATTTAAGGCTAAAAATACCGAAAAGGGATGGGTCATCTTTGATATTATCCGTAAAAAATTTGTTTTACTTCAGCCTGAAGAATGGGTTCGTCAACATCTCATTCACTTTTTAATTAATCAGTGGAACATTTCTCAAAGCCTCATGAAGGTTGAACACAAAGTCACCACTGGTCAAATTAACTCTAGATTTGACCTAGCTGTTTTTAAATCAGACGGATGCGTTCATTTATTAGCAGAGTGTAAAGCTCCAACGGTTGTCCTTGATCAAAAAGTAATTCATCAGAGTTTGAGGTATTGTGAAGTTCTTCAACCTGATTACTTACTAATAACCAATGGGTTAATACATAAGCTAGCTCAACTTAACAGAGAAGATAAAACCTATACTTGGCTATCTTCCATCAATGAATTTCAAGGCAAATGAGGTCTAATACAGCCATTGTAATACTGAACTGGAATGGTAGTGAACTTCTTAAAAGATTTCTACCTAGTATTTTAAAAAATAGTGCTGAAGCTCAAGTCTATGTAATCGACAATGGCTCAACCGATAACTCAATTGAAACGCTTCACTCAGACTTTAAAGAGGTGCAGGTTATAGCACTGGATAAAAACTATGGTTTTGCCGGAGGTTATAATGAAGGGCTAAAATCGGTCAATGAGTCGATTCTATGCCTCTTAAATTCTGATGTTCGCGTTGAAGAAAACTGGATTGAACCCGTTATTGATCTTTTTAAAAATCCAGAGATTGGTATTGTACAACCAAAAATTCTTGATGAAAAAAATCCAGAATTTTTTGAATATGCCGGAGCAGCAGGTGGTTTTATAGACTTCTTAGGGTACCCCTATTGTAGAGGGAGATTATTTTCTCATATTGAAAAAGACAATGGTCAATACGATGATGAAATCCCTGTTTTTTGGGCTACAGGGGCTTGTCTTTTCATTAGAAATGAACTTTTCAAAGAACTGAGGGGATTTGATGATCGCTATTTTGCTCACCAGGAAGAAATAGACCTGTGTTGGAGGGCTCAACGTATGGGTTATCAGGTTTGGTATACTTCGAAAAGTAAAGTGTTCCATCTAGGTGGATCAACTTTGTCCAATGCAAATCCCTTCAAAACGCAACTAAACTTTAGAAACTCCCTACTGAATATTGTCAAGAATTCGAATGATCAACTTCTTTGGTTCATTATTGGAGTTAGACTAATTCTAGATGGTGTTGCAGGTTTGTTTTTTCTTATTCAAGGTAAACCGAAACACACCATAGCTATTGTAAAAGCTCATTTTCAATTTTACACCAGGTTTCGAACCTATTTAAGCGAGCGAACTAATTCATTTAATACTACGGTAAAGCCAGTTAAAAGAGCTATTGTTTTTGATTACTATATTAAAGGCAACAAGAAATAATTTAACATCCTTTCAGATCTTTATTGACAGTTTGGCAAACTATTTGCTAATTTGGTATTGTATAAAACAACACTTGATTATGAAAGTTAAACTAATTCCTATAACACTTGTAGCACTAACCTTAGGCTCTTGTGTTTCATCAAAGAAGTTCAAAACCGTTTCTTCAGAATTGTACAATGCCAAAAATGAGCTTGCGACAACAACAAGAACCATGAATGATTATGCTACTGAGATCAGTAAATATGAGGCTCAAGTAAAAGCACTTTCTAGTCAAAACGATTTTTTGCGCTCGAATAACCAAGAGCTCATCAATAATATGGATGACTTTACTACGCTTACTTCAAAGGGTGCTGAAAACCTAGAAAAAACATTAGAAAGCCTTAAAGAAAAGGAGGTTTCTATTACAAGACTTCAAGACGCAATAACACGAAGAGACTCAGTTAATCTTGCACTAGTAGCAAGCTTAAAAGGAGCTTTAGGAAACCTTAACGATACCGATATTGAGGTCAACGTTGAGAAAGGGGTTGTATTTGTCTCTATTGCTGACAAGCTACTTTTTAGAAGCGGAAGTTATGTTGTATCAGAACAAGCCAAACAAGTTCTTGGAAAAGTAGCTAAAGTGGTTAACGCTAAGCCTGATTTCGAATTTATGGTAGAAGGACATACCGACAATGTTCCTTTTAAAACCAATGCGGAGATTAAAGATAACTGGGATTTGTCAGTGAAAAGAGCCACTGCAATTGTACGTGTTCTTCAAAACGAGTTTAAGGTAGACCCTAAAAGAATGACCGCTGCCGGTCGCAGTTACTACGTTCCTCTAGTTGAGAATAACAGTACTGCTAATCGTGCAAAGAATCGTCGCACACGAATCGTGGTACTTCCTAAACTAGATCAGTTCTATGATATGATTGAAGAGGGAATGAAAAGTCCAGCCATTCGATAATTAAGAATAAGATCTGTAGAATTTAAAAGGGCCTCATATTGAGGCCCTTTTTTATTTGATGATTTGAAGTTTTGCAAACTTCAATAAGAGTTTTTTAATACCTCCTGATTCAAAAAGGATCTCAGCCTTTTTATTTACCCCGATCCCTTCGATACTTTGAACTACACCGGCTCCAAATCGTTCATGATTAACTTTTACACCAACACTCAAATCAGCGTAAAGCGTTGCAGATTCAGCAGCCGGTTGTACAGAAGCTGGTTTTATTTTTCTCAGCTTTTGAAGTTGTTTTTCGGTAGGCTTGCCGATGGAAGGAGGAGTTCCTGCTTTAGGCTTAACTGTTCTTAATTTTGAATGATCTACCTCTCCAAATAGGCTCGTATCAAGGTAGGGACTGAAATTTCTTCTAAAATCAACAACCTGATTATCTAGATATTTCTCATCAATTTCTTCAATAAATCGACTAGGCTCAGCATCGATAAGTTTACCCCATCGGTATCTATTAATGGTATAGGTAAATACGGCTTGTTTTTCAGCACGGGTAAGAGCTACATAGAAAAGTCTTCGCTCCTCTTCAAGTTCAGCCCGTGTATTCATGCTCATTGCCGAAGGAAACAAATCCTCTTCCATTCCTACAATAAAAACATATGGAAATTCTAAACCTTTAGCGAGGTGTATCGTCATCAGTGCTACTCGATCATCATCCCCCACCTCTTTATCTAAGTCAGTAGCTAAAGCTACGTCCTCCAAAAATTCAGCAATAGAACCTGTGGCTCCATCAATTTCTCGCTGACCTTCTACGAAATCTTGAATACCATTTAGAAGCTCTTCCATATTCTCAAGTCGAGCAATACCTTCAGGAGTTCCGTCTTTTTTCATCTCAAGTACTAAACCCGACTTCTTGATCACATGCTCGGTAAGGGTAAATGCATCAGCACTCTCAGCCAAAATCTGAAAACTTCTTATCATTGTCGCGAAGTCCTCTAGTCGATTTGAGGTACTAGCATTTATTTTAAGTGAGGAGCGGTTTTCAGCAGAAAGTAGGTCGAATACACTCATTCCCGTTTCCTTCGCAGCAACGACTAGCTTATCAAGAGTTGTTTGTCCGATACCACGGGTCGGATAATTAATTACCCGCATTAGCGCTTCTTCATCTTTGGCGTTAATTACTAGGCGTAAATAAGCTAGAACATCCTTAATCTCTTTTCGCTGATAAAATGAAAGTCCACCATATATTCTGTAAGGAATATCACGTTTTCGAAGCGCATCCTCAATGGCTCTTGACTGAGAGTTGGTTCGGTACAGAACCGCGAAGTCCCCGTTTTTCAATTGGTTATTAAGTTTCCATTCGAATAAGGTACTGGCAACATATCTTCCTTCGTCCGCATCAGTAGCGCTTCGATGGACAATTATTTTATCTCCATCTGGATTGTCTGTCCAAACCTGCTTTTCAATTTGATCTTTATTTTTAGAAATCACAGAGTTAGCCGCTCGAACAATAGTGTTCGTTGATCGATAGTTCTGCTCTAATCGATAAACTGCTACTTGATCGTAATCGCGTTGAAAATTGAGTATGTTACTGATATTGGCTCCTCTAAAAGAATAGATACTTTGTGCATCGTCTCCCACAACACAAATATTTTGATATCGATCAGACAAGGCCTTCACGATCAAATATTGTGAGTGATTAGTATCCTGATACTCATCCACAAGTATATACTTAAATCGCTCTTGATACCTAACTAATACCTCTGGGAAACGATTGAGAAGTTCATTTGTCCGAAGTAATAAATCATCAAAGTCCATCGCTCCTGCCTTGAATAACCGATTGACATACTCATTATAGATTTCTCCCATGCGAGGCTTACGAGCGATGGCATCCGCTTCTTGCAATTCAGGATTGTTGAAATAGGCCTTGACGGTAATTAAGCTGTTTTTAAAGGCAGATATACGTTGCTGGATTTGCTTGTATTTATAAATGTCTTTGTCAAGTCCCATTTCTTTGATAATGGAACTGATAAGTCTTTGAGAATCTTGAGTGTCGTATATGGTGAAATTAGAAGGAAATCCCAGGTGATGACCTTCGAAACGCAATAATTTTGCAAATACCGAGTGAAAGGTACCCATCCATAGATTCTTCGCCTGGTTATCACCTACAATTTTTGAAATTCTTGTCTTCATCTCTCTTGCCGCTTTATTTGTAAAGGTTAGCGCAAGAATATTGAACGGATCGACTCCGCCGTGAATCAGATGAGCAATTCGATAAGTGAGCACACGAGTTTTTCCTGAGCCTGCACCAGCGATAACCATAGATGGTCCATCTTTGTGTAAAACAGCACTGCGCTGAGCTTCATTAAGTTCCTCTAAATACGACATGAATCAAACTTTAAACTTCGAATTTATTGAATTCTTTATGGGTCAGAGAATCTAAGTTCATATATTTAGTAACATCTTTTAAAACCAAAGAATGAAATCATTATCTAAACCCCTTTTTGTGGCTTTCGCGCTTGTGTTTTCAACAATACAAGCTCAATCTCTAAGCGAAAAAACCTATGCTGATATCAATGAAAAAGTAATTGAATGGCGAAGACATTTTCATGAAAATCCAGAACTCGGAAATCGCGAATTTCAAACGGCTGCCTACATAGAGAAGCATCTGCGTAAATTAGGACTGGAGGTTCAAACTGGAGTTGGAATTACAGGTGTCGTAGGAATTTTAAAAGGCGGTAAGCAAGGAAAAGTTTTAGGATTAAGAGCAGATATCGATGCACTACCAGTTACCGAAAGAAATGATCTTCCCTTCAAGTCAAAGGTGGTAACTGAATTTCTAGGTGAAACCACTGGAGTTATGCATGCCTGTGGCCATGACACACATACTGCGATTTTAATGGGTGTGGCAGAAGTACTTGCTAAGAATAAAGACCAAGTTGCTGGTACCATTAAATTTATTTTTCAACCTGCTGAAGAAGGACCACCACCAGGAGAAAAAGGTGGAGCGTTGTTAATGGTTGAAGAAGGTGTTCTTAAAAACCCTGACGTGGATGCTATTTTCGGATTACACATCAATTCAGCGACACCTGTTGGGCAAGTTCGTTACAAAACCGGAGGCATCATGGCCTCAGCTCAACGATTTGTTATAACCGTTAATGGGAAACAAACCCACGGCTCTCAACCATGGTCAGGTGTTGATCCTGTTTATATTTCCTCTAAAATCATTGACGGAATTCAATCGATCATCAGTCGTGAATCAAACCTACTCAAAGAAGCCGCGGTTATATCTGTGGGTAAAATTAAAAGTGGAGTGCGATTTAATATTATTCCGGAATCCGCAGAACTTATTGGGACCATCCGCACGTTGGATTACGATATGAGAGACCATATTGAAAAAAGAATGCATGAAATGATTCCTACAATCGCCGAAGCCTACGGAGGAACTGCAGAAGTTTCAATTTCAGAATCAACCGACATTACTTTCAATGACCCTGATCTGGTAGCACAAATGTTACCATCCATGGAAAAAGCCTTAGGTAAAGAAAATGTATTACTTACCAAAGCAACCACCGGAGCCGAAGATTTCTCTTACTTCTCCAGAGAAGTACCTGGATTTTACTTCTTTTTAGGAGGTATGACTGTGGGTAATGAAACCCCATTTCCGCATCACACCCCTGATTTTTTCATCGATGAGGACGGATTAATTCACGGAGTGAAAGTGCTTACTCAAATGAGTTTTGATTACTTAAACTAATAACATGCGATTAACCCTAGTTTTTTTCTTTCTTCTATCGGTAGCCAGTAGTATGGTCATGGCTCAAAAGAAAACCGATTTGATAGAAGACTTGAAGGCTCTTAATGAGTTAGTAGGAAGAAAGGAAGATGAAATTAGCCGATTAAAAAAATCACTAGTAGCAGAAGAAACCTTAAATCAAACGTACCTCTTTGAGATTGAAAATCTAAAGACGACCAATTCTGCTTTGATGAAACGATTGAGCAATTTTACAAGCCAATCAGTAAGCAACATCATTAGTATCGGGGATCAAATCGAGAGTATGCGTGTTTTAGAAAAACAAGATCAAGCCTTAAGGCAATTGATCATTGAAGAAGACTCGACACTCATTGAGACCGTGAAACAATTAGCTCCAGTGGTTTCCAAAGCGAATGGAATGTTGATTAACAGAGGTCGCATAGAGGTGTTCTTTTCTGCGTTGGAATATGCACTTAAAGATTCATTACATCTAGATCCCAAATTAGTTCGTATCGACTCTGCCCTTCGTGCCATAAACGATTTAGAACTAATGATTAGTGGTGCTTTTCAACCAGTAATCATTGACTCTGTCACCACTGATAACGAGTTAATAGCTCCGAAGTTTTATGAGGTCTTCTCAAAGAAATTTGATCTAGATCAAAACCGAATAAAACTAGATCCTACAGTGAATAATGACACCGTAATTATCAGCCTAAGGCCATCTTTTCAGAGGTCTTACGAACGAATTCGTTCAATCTTAAAAAGGTAAATTCTCAAACCATTTACTAATTCATTTAGTTGATGAGTGACCATCCTTCTTTAAAAAATTCAGTAGCTCTGCTCGGCGGTTTTGGCAAACATCGTGCAGAGTTACTTTCTAAAGAGTTTGGCATTGAATCTCTTTACGACTTACTATTTCATTTTCCTTTAAGGTACGTTGACAAGAGTCGATTTTATTCGATTTCAGAAATACAATCAGAGCACTCTTATGTCCTTGTAAAAGGAGTGTTATTTGACCTGAGGACCATTGGAGAAGGTCGAACAAAACGTCTTGTTGGTGAGCTTAAAGATGCTACTGGCAGCCTTGAACTAGTATGGTTCAAGCCACCACAATTTTTATTAAAAACACTGCAAAACGGGCAGGTCTATCAGGTTTTTGGAAAGACCACTAAATTTGGTAATAGCTTTTCTATTGCTCATCCTGAAATTTCAAAATTGGCTAACCCTATCGATGTTAAAGGACTTGGTATTGAGCCTATTTACTCTTCGACCGATAAACTTCAAAAAGCGGGATTAAGCCAACGTATCGTAAAAGAAGGAATAAAGAAAATAGTCACTGCCATAGACTTTAGTTTAGCAGAAAATCTCCCAAAATCTTTAATCGAAAAACTACAGCTTCCTCAAAAAACAGAAGCTATTAGAAACGTTCATTTTCCTCAAAATTTGAAACAGGTAGATCTTGCACTAAATCGATTCAAATTTGAAGAATTATTCTTTTTACAACTGCGCTTACTATATAAAAATTTAGTGGGCCAAAAGAAAATTAAGGGACGCATGTTCGATCATGTAGGTGATCTTTTTCTGGAGTTCTATGAGCACCATCTCCCCTTTGATTTAACTAATGCACAAAAACGAGTGATCAAGGAGATTAGAAAGGATTTAGGTTCTGGGATTCAAATGAATCGACTGTTACAAGGAGATGTAGGGTCAGGTAAAACTATGGTTGCGCTTTTAGCAAGTCTCATTGCTATCGGCAATCAATCCCAGGCTTCCATTATTGCACCAACAGAGATTCTAGCACAACAGCATTATAACGACTTAGCATCTCTTTTAAGCCCAATTTCTGTGAATGTGGCATTACTTACCGGCTCAACACCAAAAAAAGACAGAAAGGCTATTTTCGATGAACTATCATCAGGAAACCTTAATCTGATTATTGGAACCCATGCGCTTTTAGAAGACACTGTAGTATTTAAAGACTTGGGAATTGCTATTATCGATGAACAGCATCGCTTTGGGGTTGCACAACGGTCGAAACTTTGGAAGAAAGCAGAGGTGCCTCCACATATTTTGGTAATGACTGCAACTCCCATTCCCAGAACCTTAGCAATGAGTCATTATGGGGATTTAGATGTTTCTGTAATCGACGAATTACCCCCAGGCAGAAAACCAATTCTTACCCAGCATCGGACTGATTCGGCTCGATTAAAAGTATTTCAATTCATGAAATCTGAAATCGCCAAAGGCAGGCAGATCTATGTCGTCTATCCACTTATTCAAGAATCAGAAAAGCTTGATTACAAAGACCTCATGGATGGGTATGAAAGCATTCAAAGAGAGTTTCCACCCCCCCATTACCAGATTTCAATTGTTCATGGAGGAATGAATGCAGAGGCAAAGGCTTTCGAAATGGCCCGTTTCGAAAAAGGGGAAACCCAAATTATGGTAGCCACAACGGTTATCGAAGTAGGTGTAAATGTGCCCAATGCCTCAGTAATGGTCATCGAAAGTGCGGAACGTTTTGGCCTTTCTCAGCTACATCAACTTCGAGGAAGAGTCGGAAGAGGAGCTGAAAAGTCCTATTGTATATTGATGAGCGGTACAAAAATATCAGATGATGCCAGAACTCGATTAGAATCTATGGTTAGAACTCAAAATGGATTTGAGTTATCAGAAATCGACCTACAATTAAGAGGCCCAGGAGATTTAATGGGAACCCAACAGAGCGGTTCGCTTCAATTAAAGGTAAGTGATATCGTTAAGGATGCAGACATACTTTACCGAGCTAGAGAAGCGGCAGAATGGATTTTAAAGCAAGACCCTGAACTAACATTTGAAGAACATCAAGGAATACGAGCCACACTCAATAGACTCCTTAGAGGTAATCTTCTTTGGAGTTATATCAGTTAGTTAATCCTCTAAGGCTTATAGCTTCACTTAAATGTCTAGTGCTGACCCATTCGCATTCTTCAAAATCTGCAATCGTTCGAGCAATTCTATAACTCCTTTCAACAGCCCGTATAGAGTGACTTTTCTGATGAAGTAATCGTTGCAATAGGGTCTTTGCTTTTGGTTCTATTATAAAGCTATTTAAGTGAATCAAATTACTAACAGAAGTCGTAGGATCTGCGATTAATCGATCCTTTCGAAATTGATTCGCCCGATTCACTCGTTTCAATATTTCCACGTAGGGTTCCTTCTGTTTTTCTGTCTTAAAATCAGGCTTAAATAAAGTGATCTGAAAATCAACTCGATCTAAAAAGGAAGGGGTTAGTAATTTGGAATCTGAAAACGAATCATTGGTAGTCCCAATTAATGTAAAATCTGCCATATAGCTTTTGTGATATTTCAATGTATTCAAAGTGACAGACTTCTGTTCCATAGCTATTTTAATGAGCTCAAGAATTGATTTTCGGTAACTACTTATTTCATCCAAATAAAGGATTCCTTCATGTGCTAAAGAAACTTCACCAGGATAAGGGTATACTCCCCCTCCCATTAATTGAGTAGACGTTATATTCTGATGAACTTTGCGAATCGCAGCCTTTTTTTGGAAAGGTATATCTCTCCTACTCAGTAATTCGTGTTGTTCATCTGTTAGGTTATCAGAAGTATTTTTAGCAATCTCTAAAAAGGATTCACATAGTGAAGTTTTACCAATTCCTGGGCTTCCTGATAGAATAGTATGGTGCTTGCCTACTAGGGCAAGCTCTAAAGCTCGCTTAGC
>DFQX01000104.1:40421-61726 GCA_002381155.1 Flavobacteriaceae bacterium UBA3478
ATTTGAAACCAAGGGATCTCTGAAATTTTCTGATGAAATGATGACTTTTTGAATTCCCTGTTGTTTAGCGCGCAGTAACCAACCATCAATATATGGCAGTGGTAAAATATTACCATGTAGATCTACCCTACCTAGAAAAAGAATAGATGAGAGACGATTTGAAATATCTAGATGCTTTAAGGCATACAACAACAGAAACAGGCTCAATTCTATAAAGGAAAAGTGTTTCGTTGAAATTGGCGTTTCAGAACTTAAGGTGATGCGTTTGAGTGGTATTCTAACGTTAAGATGATCCAAAACTCTAACCAGTTTATCTATGGTGGATCTACAATTCCCTTGAGGTAAATTATTAAATCGAAAGCCATACCCTTTTGAGATTGCGAGAGAAAGCGAACTTATCTCATAAGAATTTCCTACTAGAATGGGTATAGGTAGTTTTTGAGCCATAGTGAGCTCAAAGAAAGAGGTATTTAACGCAAAAACTATTCAGTAGTCGTCAAAGCCTCAAAGGCTTTCAAAGAAACGTCTAAGAACCCTTTAAATTCGGTAACTGAAGTCATTTGAACCGGCGTATTTAAAAGGTCATAGTTCGAACTGACGGGTACATAATAGGGTTGAGAAATCACCTTAAAATTAACCCCTTGAAAAAGCGAGTGGTATTGACCTATGGTTTTCACTTCTTTAGTTCCACCATTAGATAAAAGATAAATCCCTGCTCTATCATCGTTTAACTTTTCACGATCATCTACATACAAGCTAATGATGACAAATTTCTTGTCAAGCAACTCATAAATTTCAGGATCTGACCAGACATCTGATTCCATCTTTCGACAGTTAACACAAGAATATCCAGTAAAATCAAGTAGTATAGGCTTGCCTTCCTCCTTAGCCTCCTCAATTCCTGATTCTAAATCGTGAAAACAATTAAGCCCTAATGGGCAACCCGTATCTTCTTGCAATTGCAGATTGTAATACGAAGGGGGTGCAAAGGCACTTAAAAACCCAAGATTTGAAACGGATGAAAATCCTGAAATGATCAGCACGAGCAGATAAATGCTTAAAATAGAAAACACTCCCCTCACTACCCCAATAGCTTTGTCTTGAACGAAACGGATTAAATAATAAGCAAGCAAACCGAGCCATAGCAACATCCACAGACCAAGCATGTATTCAAGCTTGAAGATTCCCCACTTTCCTATTAGATCTGCATTGGATAAGAATTTAAAGGCTAGAAAGGCCTCAACGACTCCAAGACCTACCTTTAATTCTTTCATCCATTCACCAGATTTAGGTAATTTTTTAAGAACTGAAGGAAAATAGGCTGCAAGAGTAAAAGGAACTCCAAGTCCAAATCCAAAGCCATTAAACACAAGAGTTAGGTTTACTCCCAGTTCAGATCCATTACCAGTAAGTAAGGTACCCAAGGCTGCCCCCAAAATTGGGCCCGTACAGGAGAAAGAGACTAGTACTAAGGTTAAAGCCATGAATAGAATGGCCAGTATACCTTTAGAATTATTTGCCTGCTCATCTACCTTTTGCATCCAAGATTGCGGTAGTTGAATTTCTTTTCCCGAAATAAATGAAAATGCGAATCCAATGAGTACAATGAACAGTGTTAAGTTTACCCAAAGATTAGAAGCTAATTCATTAAAAATTTGAGCATCTTTCGACCAACCCAAAAGGAAAGGAAATCCTAAAAGGGTGTAGATCAATATAATCGCTAATCCATAAAAGAAAGCGTGGTTGCGACTTTTAGCTGCATTAAAATAAGAGGTGGTTAGAGGAATTAAGGGAAAGACGCAAGGGGTTAATAAAGCAATCAAACCTCCTATAAATCCGATCCACCAAGCAGAGAATCTATTGCTCTTCACTTGAACTATCGCAGTAGATAATCGATCTGTATTTTTTAAAGGAACCCTTAGTTCATCTACCGATCTATTCACCAAATTAGTATCGGTTTGAGAGGGGATTACATCGCCAAGTTCAAATCGAAAGGTCTCTGTAGCGGCTATACATACCGTTTGACATACTTGATAATACAAAGTAATATTTACGACTGCACCAGGGTCTAAGAGCTTAATATCTTGATAGAATGAGGCTTTCTGCTTAAATATTAATTCGGTAACCTCAAAAACTTCGTTATAGCTAGGAATAGACTCAGACTCAACAACTTCTCCTATTCGCTCGAAATTTTTAGAATTTTCAAACTCAAAAAAAGCTGGCTGACTTCCGCCTTCTGGCGAGTGTTGAGAAAAAATATACCATCCTTCCTTAATACTTGCTTCAAAGAATAACCTATAATCACCCTCCGCTGTGCGTTCTACCTTAGTATCCCAAATAACTACATCATCGGTACTAACCGTACCAAACCCGATTCCTTGAATAAGGGTTAAGAAATAAAAAACAATTCTTAGTAACATCTGATAAGCCAATTTAAAGGATCCTTATCTAACGGTAGGTAATCTGGGTGTAGATAATGGCCAACAACTGACACAGTCTCCTCACCATCCTTGATAACTACCATTCTTTTTTTGTCTACTGGATTAATCTTAAGATCCCTCAGGAACTTCGAAACTTTCTTTGTGCCACCTTTTTCTAAATAGATAGAATCCTCAGAATTCCAAAGTCTCAGCTGTAACGAATGTTTAACGACTGAGCCATTGATTAAAATTTCATTAGGGTCTAATTCAGCTTCTTTTCGATTCGAATTCTTGACAATTTCAAACCTGTTGTACGGAGTAAGAAGATTCAAATTAGCAAAGATTAAATCTCCTTCAAATTTGAATAAGGTATAATCCCCTAAGGTGATATACTTACCATTCTCGGCAGCATAAAGGCTGACAAGTGCTGTTGTATCAACAACCCCATAAGGTGAAAACAACAGTTCTAGATAGGCCTTCTTCGGTTGAAGTATACTCAGTTTCAGAATATCTAAGTACCAGATTTCATTTTCTTTTTGCTTTGCAATATCGTTCCATAAAAGATTACGGTAATCTTCTAATAATAAGGCAGAAGCATTAAGCGAACCGATAGAATACTTCAAGCGTTTACCAACATCAGGAAGATTTGCTTCAACAGTGGGAATTACCTGATTTCTCAGAATGTTGCGTAAGTAATCATTAGACTGATTAGAAACATCTTCTCTCCAATTTAATCCATTTTCTCCAGCGTAAAGCAGTAAATCCTTTTTACGAAAAGTAATGAGCGGTCTAATTACTACACCTTGACTAGAGAGACTCTTAAACTGCATTAAATGCATTCCTCTGAACCAATGAATTAGTCCTGTTTCAATGGCATCATCTAAATGATGTGCGGTTGCAATATGAGTTAGTTGATTTTCGCTAAGAAGAGACTGAAACCACTCATATCGAATAAAACGAGCCTTTTCTTGAATACCAGATCCTTTACTTAAGGGAGCTTCTAAGTAGTGAAAAGGAACGTTATACTGTTCTGCGCAATCTCGTGCAAACGCAGCATCTAATTCACTGTCGTCTCCTCTTAATTGGTAATTGACATGGGCGATTTGAAATTCAATCTTAGCCGAGTAAAGTAAATTAGCCAGAACCCGACTATCGAGTCCTGAACTAAAGGCAAGTAAGATTTTGGCTTGCTCAAGCCCAGCATTTTGTTCGAGAAATTGAGCAAGTAACTTCAAATATTAAGTGTGTAAGGCTCTATTTTCGGTAGCTGCAAGTGCTGCTTCTTTAATAGCTTCTGAATAAGTCGGATGTGCATGTGACATTCTGGCAATATCTTCAGCAGAGGCTCTAAACTCCATAGCGGTTACAGCCTCTGAAATTAAATCGGCACATCTAGCACCAATCATGTGTACTCCTAACACTTCATCTGTAGATGCATCCGCTAATATTTTAACGAATCCATCAATATCTCCGCTTGCTCTTGAACGTCCTAATGCACGCATCGGGAAACTTCCCGCTTTATAGGCTACCCCATCTGCTTTTAACTGCTCTTCGGTACGACCTACAGCTGCCACTTCTGGCCAAGTATATACAACACCTGGGATTAGGTTGTAGTTGATATGTGGTTTTTGTCCAGCAATTACTTCTGCCGCAAAAACACCCTCCTCCTCGGCTTTATGAGCTAACATAACTCCGGCCACAACATCTCCAATAGCGTAAATATGAGACTCTTTTGTTTGTAATTGTTCGTTAGTGATTATTCTACCACTTTGGTCTTTTTCGATCTGAGTATTTTCTAGTCCTAACCCTTCAGTATTTGGAACACGACCGACAGACACCAGTGCGTAATCACCTTCAAAAACAACTTCTTGATCTTTCTTATCTGTTGCCTTAACGATCACCAAATCGCCTTCTCTAGAGACGCTTGAAACTTTATGAGATACATAAAATTTAACTCCTTGCTTTTTCATAACCTTAGTAAGTTCCTTAGAAAGAGCTGCATCCATAGTCGGAATGATACGATCAGCGTATTCAATTACACTAACCTCAGCTCCTAATCTGCGATACACTTGACCAAGTTCAAGACCAATTACCCCACCTCCAATGACTAGAAAATGTTTTGGAACCTCTGTAAGTGAAAGAGCTTCTGTTGAAGTTATAATACGATCCTTGTCAAGTTCAATGAAAGGCAAATTGCCGGGCTTAGAACCGGTGGCGATAATAAACTTAGAGGCCGTAACTTCAATCATTCCCTCATTTCCAGAAACCTGAAGTGTTTTTGAATCTTTAAAACTCCCCAAACCTCTGATTACTTCGATTTGGTTTTTATCCATAAGATACTCTATTCCTTTGACGGTTTGATCAACTACGGATTGTTTTCTCTCAATCATCTTTCGGAAATCAAAGCTCACACCACCTGAAATTTGTATACCGTGATTTTCAAATTCGTGAACCGCCTCTTCATATCTGTGTGAAGAATCTAGTAGTGCTTTAGACGGGATACATCCGACATTTAGACAAGTTCCACCCAAAGTATTATCCTTCTCAACAATAGCGGTTTTTAAACCTAATTGAGCTGCGCGAATGGCAGAAACATACCCCCCAGGACCTGAACCAATAACTACTAAATCAAACGTTTTCATTCTATTTTATTCAAAATTTTAACCCTGCAAAATTACCTAAAATTGGATAGATTTTGGACATTACTTAGTTAATGTTGTAATATCGTAAGAACTTATAAATTCTCTGAATGAAGTCTACCCAATCTATCAGCCTAACCTTAGCCTTAACTCCTTTATTATTGTTGGTTATCCTATTGGGAATCAACGTATTTTACTTCGGAGATGCAAGCTTAGACGGTTCAAATCAGTTTATTTTACTCATTGGCGGTTTTCTAGCTGCACTTGTTGGGTTTTACCAGAAGGTATCCTACGAGGATATGATGGATGCGGTCTCCAATAATTTAAAATCGACTTCAGGATCATTACTCATACTACTTATGGTTGGGGCTCTGTCGGGTTCTTGGTTAATCAGCGGAATCATCCCGAGTATGATTTTTTATGGGATAAAAATTCTTAATCCGACGGTCTTTTTAGCAGCTAGCGTAGTTATCTGTGCTTTGATATCTATCGCCACAGGCAGCTCTTGGACTACTTCTGCAACGGTAGGGATCGCACTAATCGGCGTAGGAAATGCAATGGGTGTTCCTGTAGGCATGACTGCTGGGGCAATCATTTCAGGCGCTTATTTTGGAGATAAAATGTCACCTTTAAGTGATACTACAAATCTAGCTCCTGTCATGGCGGGCGGAGAACTATTCAGTCATATCCGCTATATGACCTACACAACGATACCATCAATAGTGATTACGCTGATCGTTTTTATCGTTTTAAGCCTAGGGTTAGAGGTTAATGGTGCAGTTGAAACAGAATCACTCAATGCAGCCATTCAAGAGCGTTTCTTTATCAGTCCGATCCTTTTTATTGTTCCTGTTTTAGTCGTGCTTATGATTGTTAAAAAGACTCCACCCCTTATCGCTCTCTTAGCGGGAACTCTTTTAGGAGGTGTTGTTGCATTAATTTTTCAACCTAGCCTAGTAGCTTCAATTACCGGAGCCCATACACTAAACTTTGAAAATGGCTACAAAGGGATGTTAACTGCCTTTACCACTGACGTTTCTGTAAGTACGAGCAACGAAGCCTTAAACGATTTATTTAATTCAGGCGGAATGGCTGGAATGCTAGGAACTATTTGGCTTATTATTTGTGCGATGGTATTTGGAGGCGTTATGGAAGCGATAGGCGCACTTAATCGAATCACCCAATCTTTACTTTCATTGGCAGAATCGACTTTTGGATTATTTGCTTCTACTGTTGCCAGTTGTCTAGCTATCAATTTAACCGCATCTGATCAATATTTAGCCATCGTGGTTCCTGGAAAAATGTTTTCAAAGGCCTATAAAGACCGAGGTTTGGCTCCCGAAAATTTAAGTAGAACGCTCGAAGATTCAGGTACAGTTACTTCAGCATTAATTCCATGGAATACTTGTGGTGCCTACCACAGTTCAGTTCTTGGTGTTCCCGTGTTCGAATACTTTATCTTTGCAGTGTTTAATTATGTAAGCCCTTTTGTAACGTTAACCTTTGCAGCTTTAAATATCAAGATTAAACATTTAAGAGCATAATATGGGGAGTAACACTGTCGACAAGAATAAAGTAAAGTACCGTATTTTTTTCGGGGCATTTCTTTTTTTCTTTGGGATCCTTGCTGCAATTGCGTGTCTTAGCTTTTTTTCTAATTGGCAAACTGATGTAAGCCTGATCGGGTCATATAACGATCTAACTGATACTCCTAAAACTCTTTTTAATCGTTTAGGTATAGCCATTGGTTATACGCTTGTTTATAAAACCTTTGGTATATCCTCCGTTATTCTACCGCTATCGATTTCCTTTATTGGTTTTTACTTGTTTTTCAATCTTAGACTACGTCCCTTATTAAAGTATTTAAGTCGTGCTTGGTTTTGGATGATTTGGACTTCAATCGCTTTCAATTTTATAGCGAGTGAAGAAAGTTTATTAACGGGTATTTCTGGGTTCGAGACCTTTGAATGGCTTAGTTTTCATATAGGAGAGATTGGTATTTTCTTTATGTTACTCTTCGGGTTAATAACCGGTCTTGTATTACAATTAAGCTTCTATCCTAGCTTACCAAAAGGCATTAGCTTGCCTAGCTTCAACTTTCCAAAACGAGAAAAATCAAAACCAAAGAAAAAATCATCGTTAGAAAAGGTAAAACCTATTGAGGAGGAAGAGTCTACCCTTGCCCCGCCTATTCTTCAGGAGAGCTCTACTACCTTCTCCCTCGAAAATCCGTTAGAAGAGACTATTGAAAACGAAGTCCTACAAGAAGAAATTATCAAAGAGGAAGTTTTAGACGTAATTCCAAAGGAGAAGAATTCAGAAGCTGAAGAAGTGGCCTTTGAGGTAGCTGAAACTCCGAAAAGTTACGATGATGAGATTGCAGATAAAGCTAAGAAATTAGTGGATAACTTTGGCGAGTTTGATCCAACGCTTGAGCTTTCACAATATAAAGCGCCTCATCTTGATTTATTAGAAGACCACGGCTCTAGCAATCAACAGATTTCTGTAGATAAAGAAGAACTAGCAGCTAATAAAGATCGTATCGTAGAGACCCTTAGTAATTACAATATAGCTATTGAACGAATTACGGCAACCGTAGGCCCAACGGTTACGTTATATGAAATTGTCCCTCAAGCCGGTATTCGTATTTCAAAAATTAAAAATCTAGAGGATGATATTGCACTTTCGCTTTCTGCCTTAGGTATTCGGATTATCGCCCCAATACCCGGGAAGGGAACGATTGGTATTGAGGTACCTAATAAAAATCCAAGCGTTGTTAGTATGCGATCGGTAATCGGGTCAAAGAAATTTAGCTCGACTAACTTTGACTTACCTATTGCGTTTGGTAAGACCATTTCAAATGAAACCTTTGTTGTGGATTTAGCCAAAATGCCGCACATGCTGATGGCGGGTGCCACTGGCCAAGGAAAATCAGTCGGTTTAAACGCCGTTATTACCTCGCTCTTATACAAAAAGCATCCGGCAGAACTGAAATTTGTACTTGTTGATCCTAAAAAGGTAGAATTAACTCTTTACAATAAGATTGAGCGACACTTCTTAGCAAAATTACCCGGAAGTGAGGAGGCTATTATTACCGATACCAAAAAGGTGATAAATACCTTGAATTCACTTTGCATTGAAATGGATGATCGTTACGAACTCCTTAAAAATGCGATGGTACGTAACATCAAAGAATACAATGCAAAGTTTGTAAAACGCAAATTAAACCCGAACGACGGCCACCGTTACCTTCCCTGTATCGTTCTAGTCATCGATGAATTTGCAGATCTTATTATGACTGCCGGAAAAGAGGTGGAAACCCCAATCGCTCGACTCGCCCAGCTAGCGAGAGCCATCGGAATTCACCTAATCATAGCTACACAACGACCTTCGGTTAATGTAATCACAGGTATCATAAAAGCTAACTTCCCTGCACGATTAGCATTTCGTGTAACTTCTAAAATTGATTCGCGAACGATTTTAGACGGGTCAGGAGCGGACCAGCTTATTGGTCGTGGCGACATGCTATATACTCAAGGAAGTGAAATGGTTCGACTCCAATGTGCCTTTGTTGATACCCCCGAGGTAGAAGAAATCACTTCTTACATTGGCAGTCAAAGAGCCTACGCGAGCGCTCACCTGCTTCCCGAATACGATGATGATTCCTCAGAAAGTTCTCTAGTTGATGATATCTCTGAGCGAGATGCACTCTTCAAAGAAGCTGCTGAAATCGTTGTACAATCACAACAAGGTTCAACTTCACTGATTCAAAGAAAAATGAAGATTGGTTACAATCGAGCAGGAAGAATCATAGATCAACTTGAAGCCGCGGGAATTGTTGGGCCTTTTGAAGGTTCAAAAGCCCGTCAAGTACTTTTCAAAGATACCTTAAGTCTTCAACAATTTTTTGATAATGAAAATCAAAACACCTAAATGAAAACAGCCTTTCAGATCCTTACTCTCACGCTACTTCTCTTTAGTGGTGTCGTAAAAGCTCAAAATATCGGTGAACAATACCTAGACCGTGTTTACAAGCGTGTGTCTGAAGCCCCTGCTGTTCAAATCAGTTTCTCATATCGCCTTCAAAACAAAGAAGCCGGGGTTAATCAAACTACTGAGGGAGCTCTTTATTTATCAGGTATTCAATACCACCTTACGCTTTTTGGAACCACTCAATTATTTGATGGTGAAAAAACGTATACCATAATTCCAGATAACGAAGAAGTGATGATAAGCACCTATAGTCCTAACAACGAAGGAGGACTAGACCCTGCAAGTCTCTTTAGTTTTTACAAAGATGGATATCGAATTGAGTTAAAGGAGCTAACAGCCGAAAATCAAGCCTTCATTCAATTGTTTCCCATTGATAGTTCCTCTGAGATTTCTGAAATTATTGCTCAAGTAGACTTGAATACCGATCAGCTAATTAGCTTATCTCAAACCGGTCTTAATGAAACGCAAACGATACTAGTCGTAGAAACTTACGAAGAACTAACCGCGAAGATACCCTCCAAAACTAGTTTTGACAGAGCCTATTACGAAGGCTTAGGCTTCTACTTTATCGAAGATTAAACCCCAGGATGCGAATACTCGATAGATATTTACTTAAGCGCTTTGCTTCTACCTTCTTTAGTGCCTTCGCTATCGTTCTTTTCATTTTTATTTTTCAAGCAATTTGGTTATTCATCGATGAGTTAGCCGGTAAAGATTTAGACATCACCATCATCGGTAAATTTCTCATCTACTATCTCCCTACCATTGTGGATGATGTAATGCCTCTTGCCGTATTGTTAACCTCAATACTAACCTATGGTTCTTTAGCCGAATATTATGAATTCGCAGCTATAAAAGCATCTGGCATATCACTTTTCAGAGCAATGCGAAGCACCTTAATTTTTTCGATTGTACTGTCTATAGCGACTTTCTTTGTAGCCAATAATATCATCCCTGCCTCAGAGCAGAAAATATTTAATTTAAGGAGAAATATTGCCCAAGTAAAACCATCAGCAGCTATTGTCGAGGGTATTTTTACTGATATTGAGAATACCGATATGACCATTAAGGTGGGGAAAAAGTATGGCGATAATGATCGTTTACTAAAAGATGTATTAATTCATCAAAAGTCTGAAAATCAACAAAATACGGTAGTAATTAGCGCTACCTCAGGGGAATTTATCAGCAATCAGAATTCTAATCTTTTAGAACTCGTTTTATATGACGGATATTATTACGAGGAAATATTACCCTCCAAAGCAAAGGATCGGGAGAATCATCCCTTTGCTAGAGCTAATTTTGACACTTATATCAAGTATATTGATTTATCTAGTCTTAATGAAATTGACTTAGATAAAGAGTCATCGATAACGACAGATAAGATGAAGCCTATGCGTCAGTTGTTGAGCGACATAGATTCATTGCGTATCAATAACGATGAACAAATTGAAGCATTTACAGAAAACACGCTTACTCGAATTGGGGCTTTAGATGTAGGAGCTAATGAGTTTCTTAGACCAACTAACGAAGAAAGTAAAACTCTAGAACTACGAACTCATACAGGACCAAAGCCCGCAGATCCCGATAGCATTTTTTTCGCTAAGCTCAGTACACCAAAGGATAGTATTTTAAGACTTATTCCGTCTTGGCAACGTTCACAGGCGTTAAAGTCTGCTAGAAATAATTTGGCTAGTCTAAAAATCACGGTGGCTCAGAAAGGATCTGAGATGGGTAAACGTTTCGAATTTTACAATAGACACATCATACAGCTACATAAAAAGTTTGCTTTAGCCCTTTCTTGTATTCTATTGTTTTTTATTGGAGCTCCTATGGGTGCACTAATCAGAAAAGGAGGGTTAGGACTTCCTATGGTGATTGCTATCATTTTCTTCTTAAGCTATCATTTCTTAGGTGTCTTTGCAGAAAACTATGCAAAAAGAGGAAATATACATCCTATTATCGGCGCATGGTTTTCTACCTTTGTCATGTTACCGATAGCGTTTTATTTAAGTCGATTAGCCTTACTAGACCGAGGACTTATAGCCATCAACTTAAATATTTTTAAACCAATTGCTCGCCTTTTTAAAGGCTTTAAAAAATAATTGCTAAGCTTAATCATGCGTCAAGAGTTAGATTCCATTGAGAGTGCCATCGAGGCCATTAAGAACGGAGAAATCATCATTGTTGTTGATGATGAAAATCGTGAGAATGAAGGTGATTTCTTGATGGCTGCTGAAAAGGTTACTCCAGAGCATATCAACTTTATGGCAAAGCATGGGCGTGGGTTAATCTGCGCGCCTCTAAAAGAAAAACGTTGTGCAGAATTGGGTCTTTCTCGAATGGTAAATGACAACACAGACCCCTTAAAAACAGCCTTTACCGTATCTGTCGATCTTAAGGGAAATGGAGTTACGACGGGCATTTCTGCTGAAGACAGAGCAAAAACTATACTCGCATTAACCGAACAGGAAACTAAACCACACCACCTTACGCGCCCCGGACATATTTTTCCTTTAATTGCTAAGGAAGGTGGTGTACTAAGACGTACCGGTCATACAGAAGCTGCCGTTGACTTCGCTAAACTTGCAGGACTAAAAGAGGCAGGTGTTATCGTCGAAATCATGAATGAGGATGGAACTATGGCCCGTTTCAACGATTTATTAGCAGTTCGATCCCGATTTAATTTAAAAATGGTGAGTATCGAGGCACTGGTCGCCTATCGTATGCAAAATGATCGTCTCATCGAAAAGGAATTTTCAGAAACCATTGAGACTCGTTTTGGCGCCTTTCAACTAAACGCTTATCGTCAGACCACCAATGATCAAATTCATTTGGCATTTACAAAAGGGGAATGGCAAAAGGGTGAAACCGTAACGGTTAGAATTCAACCCCAACGTTTAACCGATGGTTTAGTAGAGTTTCTCACTGCTTCAAAAGATAACGGGCTAGAAAATGTTTTTAGCGCGGTTCAAGAGGAGGATAAAGCAGCTATTATCTTCATCAACCATAGATTGAGTAATAGTGGATTGTTGAGCCGTTTTAGATCAATATCTAAGTCGGAAGCACACAACGAATCTGGAGTGAAAATGGATGAAAAGGATTTTGGTATAGGAGCCCAAATTCTAAACGATTTAAACCTGAATAAGATTCGTTTAATGACCAATTCAGACCTTCAAAATAGAGTGGGATTAGCAGGTTACGGAATTGAAATCGATGGAGTGATCGGGTATTAAAAGAACCAGAGCTTAATAGCCATTATAATTACCATAACTATCATTCCAGCTTTTACAAACCCCTCTCCTTTTTTTACCGAGAGACGAGCCGATATCCAACCTCCGACCATATTACCAAAGGCAAGTAGAAGACCTATTTTCCAATCAATCAAGTCATTTACTAAAAACACAACAATTGCCCCAATGGTTTAAATACCTGCGACTAGTACTTTTGTTGCGTTGGTTCTGATCAGGTCCATCTTATTGAAGTAGTTCAGCCAAATCATCATAATTAGTCCCATACCAGCATTAATAAACCCACCGTAAATCCCAAATACAAAGAAAGCTGCAATTGATATCCACAAGCGTTTTCCGCTTAATTGTTCGGCAATATCGGTGACATCCATTTTAGGTTTAAATATCATCAGTAAAACGATGATAATCATAATAATCGCAAGTACCCTATTAAACATGCTCTTATCAAAATCTACTGCAATCATAGCCCCTATTACTGAGCCAATGGTTGCAGATAAACCTAGATAAATACTAAAAGGAAAGGTGTTGATCTTTTTACTCTGATAACCTGCACTGGCTGAAAAGGCAGATATCGCAATTCCTAAACGATTCGTTCCATTGGCTATCGTCGGGTCTAATCCGATCAGAATAATTGCCGGAAGCGTTAATACCGAAGCTCCTCAAGCAATGGTATTAATGAAGCCTGCTATAAAGCCAACGACCACCATTAATATCCAAATGACCTGATCTTCCATGGCCGCAAAGATAAAGCGATGCTTGATATTTTAACAAACCTATTTCATTGCATGAATATATAATTTCTATCTTGAGTCGAAATTTAACCTTAACCGAGATGAAACTAGTTTATGCCTTTTTAGGCTTTTTTTTATTAGCCAGCTGTGGCTCTAAATCTGAAAAGAAAATGGAAAGTACAGAAAGTGGTGTAGGTGGTCTTGCCTTATATACTGTACGCGACGAGATGAGTAAGGACCCTAAAGGCACCCTAAAAGCAGTGGCCGATGCAGGGTATCAATATATTGAAGCTGCAGGATACGATAATGGTGCCTATTACGGGATGTCTCCTACAGAATTCAAAAATTATTTGAATGAATTAGGATTAGAACCTAAAAGCTCACACCAAGGAACAATCAGTTACGAGAATGCAGATCAACAAATTGCAGATGCCATTGAGGCAGGCTTCGAATACATTGTTATTCCTGTACCTCCAATGGGAATGTTTACTTATGATTTTGAGACTCGTGCCATGGGAATGAATGGAACCACTGAGACGCTGATCGAATTTTTATCGGTTGTAGGAGAAAAAGCTAGCAATGCCGGCATTCAATTACTTTATCACAACCACGACTTTGAATTTAAAACTGATGCAGATGGAGTGACTTTGGTTGATCGCATTTTATCAGAAACTAACCCTGAACACGTAAACTTTCAAATCGATTTATTCTGGGCGACAGTTGCAGGGGCTGATCCTATTGAATATTTCGGAAAATATCCAGGACGTTTCAAAGCTTTTCATGTAAAAGATAGAAACGCAGACGGAAATATGGCTCCTGTTGGAAAAGGCGAAATTGATTTTAAAGCAATCTTTAAGCATGCAGGTCATGCGGGTATGGAATATTACTTAGCAGAACAAGACGATACAGGAGATCAATCTCCTCTAGATGCCATTGTTTACTCTCAAAAAGGGCTTCAAGCTATAGTCAACTAAATAAAGTTGTGAAACCTTACCTAAGGCTAGGAATGAAAATTCTTAGCCTTTTTTATTTGATCTTGTAGGAAAGTGTAAACAAGGTATTTAAGTCAAATGACTTTAGATCGGTGTTGGGTAGATTATCAAATCGTGTTGCGATATCTAATCCTACAGACATTCTATCTGATACAGGTACCTTAGAATTTAAATTTGCCAATACCCTAAAGTCACTCATTGAATGAAGGCTTGGTTGATAGTAGAGTACTAGAGCACTCTTAAGTTGCCTATCTGCGAGCTGTAGTGATCCCATTACATTACCACGAAAAATAGTTGTCGAAGGGTCGATCGAAAATTCCTCTCGCTCGTAAAAAACACCAATGGATAAGAAATCTTTGGTGTCCTTAGCATCTAAAGTAGCATTAGCTCCTATCAGATACCTAGCCTGAAGATCTAAAACATTATTCGATTGAAACTGAAAATAAGTGTTTAACGTAGCTCTTTTCGAAATCGTCTTATTGTATCTCAAATGACTATAGGTAGATGAACGAATGGATGTTCCTTCTGAGCTTACTGTGTTGAATCCTCCAATAAACCAAATTGCAGAAGAATCCCCTAAACTATGTCCCGCCACGATATCTGTAGCTCCCACAAATAATCTCTGGTTGCCTTCAAAGTAATTCAAGCTAAGTTTCGATTCTAGATACCAAATACTATCGAGTTTATGTGCAAATGCTGAAGTATCAAGTATGTTTTGCGCAAATCCCGATGAAATGCTTAGAAGAAATAAAAGGGTGAATAATTTTTTCATCTGAACGTTTAATACTGCAAAAATAAACATCCCACAGCGTTTGCTGCAGGTTTCTTCTTCGGGTTAAAAAGAGGGATTAACTGCGTTGATCCCGTAAGGGGGTTGCTTCAAAGCAAAGCCAATCGCTTCGCTCGAATGCGCTTTACCCTTGTTCCCCATTTCGAACCTGTTCGGATGGGTCCCAATGAAAAAGCCCAACACTTAGTGTTGGGCTTTGCTTTGGCGGAGAGAGAGGGATTCGAACCCCCGGAGGTGTGACCCTCAACGGTTTTCAAGACCGCCGCATTCGACCACTCTGCCATCTCTCCTAATGGGTGGCAAATATAATATGATTTTCTTTTAAAAGAAAAGGCCGCGAATAAAATTCGCAGCCTTTTTATCAATTTTTCAAATCGGTGAATTACTTCACTTCTTCGAAATCAACATCTTCTACCGAATCCGCATTTGAATCTCCCGAAGAAGTATTAGCATTAGCGTCTGGTCCTGCCTGAGCTCCACCCGATTCTGCCTGTGCTTTATACATTTCTTCAGAAGCATTTTTCCATGCCTCATTGATCTTGTCTAGAGCAGGTTTTATTGCTTCCAATTCCTTAGTTTCAAAAGCTTTCTTTAGTTCATCTAAAGCATCTTGAATGGGTTTCTTCTTATCCTCAGATAATTTTTCTCCAAATTCAGATAATTGTTTCTCTGTTTGAAAGATCATTTGATCGGCCTCATTCAAAGTTTCAGCGGACTCTTTTGCTTTCTTATCCGCCTCTGCATTTGCTTCAGCTTCAGCTTTCATTCGGTCAATTTCTTCTTGTGTTAATCCAGAAGAGGCTTCGATACGAATATCCTGAGACTTACCTGTTGCCTTATCCGTAGCCGATACTTTGATAATACCATTGGCATCAATATCAAAAGTCACTTCAATTTGAGGCGTGCCACGAGGTGCAGGTGGAATACCATCTAGATGAAAACGTCCGATCGTTTTATTATCTGCTGCCATTGGACGCTCACCTTGAATCACATGAATCTCTACAGAAGGTTGGTTATCTGCCGCAGTAGAGAACACTTGTGATTTTTTGGTTGGAATCGTAGTGTTTGATTCGATTAGTCGAGTAGCAACACCTCCCATAGTTTCAATACCTAACGAAAGTGGTGTCACATCTAATAGAAGTACATCCTTAACATCTCCTGTTAGAACTCCTCCTTGAATCGCAGCACCAACAGCTACTACTTCATCCGGGTTTACCCCTTTTGATGGAGCCTTACCAAAGAATTTTTCAACAGCTTCTTGAACTGCAGGGATACGTGTTGATCCACCCACTAAGATAATTTCATCAATATCACTCTTCGATAGACCAGCAGATTTGAGCGCTGATTCACATGGCTTAATAGTACGAGCTACTAGGTCAGCAATCAGTTGCTCGAACTTAGAGCGACTAAGTGAACGCACTAAGTGCTTTGGACCTGAAGCTGTAGCTGTCACGTAAGGCAGGTTAATCTCTGTAGATGCTGAAGATGAAAGTTCAATTTTCGCTTTCTCAGCAGCCTCTCTTAAACGCTGTAGAGCCATAGCATCTTTGCGAAGATCAATCCCTTCCTCAGCTTCAAACTCAGCAGCTAGCCAGTCAATAATCGTTTGATCTACATCGTCCCCTCCTAGGTGAGTATCACCATCTGTTGCAAGAACTTCAAATACTCCATCGCCTAACTCAAGAATAGAAACATCGTGCGTTCCTCCCCCAAAGTCAAATACAACGATTTTTTGATCACTGTCTTTTTTATCTAATCCATAGGCTAATGAAGCAGCAGTTGGCTCGTTGATGATTCGCTCAACCGTTAATCCAGCGATTTCCCCAGCTTCTTTAGTTGCCTGACGCTGAGCATCATTAAAGTAAGCAGGTACAGTAATTACTGCTCTTGTAACCGTTTGTCCTAAATAATCCTCGGCAGTTTTCTTCATCTTTTGAAGAATCATTGCAGATAATTCTTGTGGAGTATATAAGCGATCATCGATCTCAACACGTGGAGTATCATTATCACCTTTAACTACTTTATAAGGAACACGCTCTGTCTCTTTTGATGATTCAGAGAATTTATTACCCATAAAACGCTTAATTGAATAAATCGTTTTGTGAGGATTCGTAACTGCTTGTCTTTTTGCAGGGTCTCCTACCTTAATTTCGCCTCCTTCTACAAAAGCAATCATAGATGGAGTGGTTCTTTTACCTTCTGCGTTTGGAATAACCACTGGGTCATTCCCTTCCATTACAGAAACGCAAGAGTTGGTGGTTCCGAGGTCAATACCTATAATTTTACTCATAACTGAAAATAGTTTCGTTTTTGCCCTCACTAAGTCAAGATTTATGCCATCAATAAAAGACTGACAAGCTGTCAGAAATTGAATTAACTTTAAGCACAAATTGACCGATATGAGTGCGATTAGCTCGTTTGAAATGTTAAGTATTGGCATAGGCCCATCTAGCTCTCACACCCTTGGCCCTTGGAGAGCCTGTCAACTCTTTAAAAAAGAATTAGAGCGAAAGAGTATTGCCATTACAGACATTATATCTATTGAAATTCATCTATATGGTTCTTTATCCCTCACCGGTAAAGGACACGCCACCGACAAAGCACTGATCTTGGGTTTAAGTGGTGCAGATTATGAAAAGGATGCGACCCTAAAACTTCGTGAAATTTTAGATCGGGTTACCGAAGAAAAACAACTTGATTTATTTGGGAAATCTAAACTTTCGTTTGATCCACAAAAGCAGATTGTCTTTCACCGAAAGGCCCTTGAAGAACACGCAAATGGTATGATCATAAAAGCACTGCTAACCAATAATGAAAGTATTCATGCGACTTATTTTTCGGTTGGTGGAGGCTTTGTGGTGAGCAAGCAAGTCTTTGAAAATGAAAAGGAACCTGATTATCGCTACCGATACCCTTCAAACAGAGGCAAAGACTTATTAGATCATTGCTCCAAAAATCATAAAAAAATTAGCGATCTCGTTTTAGAGAACGAGTTCGAGAGGTACGGTGAGTCTTACACTAAAAAACGATTCAGTGAGATTTGGCATGTTATGCTCGAAGCGATGTATGAAGGCTGCCACACTACAGGCGAACTAGCTGGAGGATTAAAGGTTGCAAGGCGAGCTGCTAAAATGAATAAGGAACTCATTGAGAACTTCAATTATTCAACACCAGAAGAGTGGATTGAAGCGATTAGAAGCTCGAGAGTTCAATTTAGACAAATACTACAATGGGTAAGCTGTTTTGCCATCGCTGTGAATGAAGTAAATGCAGCGATGGGACGAGTAGTTACCGCTCCAACTAATGGTAGCGCAGGAGTTATTCCTGCAGTACTTATGTATTACCTAGTCATTGAGAATCACGACGGTGGTGCAGATGAAATCGAACGGTTCTTAGCGATTGCTGCAGAAATTGGAACCCTGTTCAAAAAGAATGCAACACTTTCAGCTGCTATGGGTGGTTGTCAAGCAGAGATTGGTGTTTCCTCAGCAATGGCAGCAGCGGCACTTACTGAACTTTTAGGAGGTACACCTGATCAGGCGCTTAGTGCGGCAGAAATAGCCATGGAACACCACTTAGGCCTTACCTGTGATCCGATCGGAGGATTGGTTCAAATACCTTGCATAGAAAGAAATTCAATGGGAGCTGTAAAAGCAATTAATGCCGCTCAATTAGCATTGGGAAGAAAATCAGGAGATTCTAAAATTAGTCTAGACCAAATCATCGATACCATGTGGGATACTGCTAAAGACATGTCTACTAAGTACAAAGAGACGTCCGAAGGCGGTTTAGCTATACGAGTTAATTTGTCTGATTGCTAAATTCACAGGACTTATTTCGAGTATCGTATAACGCTAGAATTTTCCATTTAGATTCTTTTTTTACAAGAGTAAAAACATTCGTGCCACAATGAGAAAATCTCCCGTTAACGTAGAATTCATAAGGAGTAAAAACCAAGGTCATTCCACTAGCATCAACAATATTAAAACCAAGTAAACGCTCTTCAAAAGAAAGATCATCAGGTATAGAGCCTATTGCCTGGATAAAATCCTCAACCGACTCTTCCTTCGTCCTAACACCACCTAAAGAGTTTTGAACGCTCACTAAACCCGCGTCAATGGTGAAAAAGTTCTTAAGAGAAGTAGTGTCCTTTTGGTGAAAGGCTTCAAAAAAAGTCTCAATCACCTCTCTGGGATGCTGTGCCCTTAAGGGATGAAAAGACAATAATAGGGTGAGTAAAAGGAGTCGATAGCTGGCAATCATAATTTACATTTACCTTTGTTGAAAATTAGTCTTTCAAATGTCAACAGCCAAAAAAACATTTAAACGAATAACCGTTAAGTCTCTTTTAGAGATGAAGGAACAAGCAGAGAAAATTTCTATGCTTACCTCTTATGATTTTACAATGGCGCAATTGGTTGATAAAGCTGGGGTTGACGTCATTCTGGTTGGAGATTCTGCTAGCAATGTATTTGCAGGGCACGAAACCACTCTTCCTATCACTCTAGATCAAATGATTTATCACGCATCCTCGGTGGTACGTGGCGTTTCGAGAGCACTTATTGTTGTTGACATTCCGTTTGGAAGCTATCAGAGCGATTCAAAAGAGGCGCTTCGATCTGCTATTCGAATTATGAAAGAAAGTGGAGCTCATGCCGTAAAAATTGAAGGTGGTGAAGAAATTAAAGACTCTTTAAAACGAATACTTGGCGCAGGAATTCCAGTTATGGGACACCTTGGTTTAACTCCTCAATCTATCTACCAATTTGGTAGTTATACCGTAAGAGCCATAGAAGATGCAGAAGCTGAAAAGCTCATTGATGATGCATTGCTTTTAGAAAAACTCGGGTGCTTTGCGATTGTTTTAGAAAAGGTGCCTGCAGCCCTTGCTCAAAAGGTGGCTGCTCAACTTCAAATTCCAGTTATAGGTATTGGTGCGGGAAATGGCGTTGATGGTCAAGTTTTAGTAGTTAACGACATGTTAGGCATGTCGACTGAATTTAGTCCACGATTTTTAAGACGGTATCTAAATCTAGATGAACAGATCAATGGGGCGTTGGTGAAATATGTGGCAGATGTCAAGTCTAAAGATTTTCCGAACGAAAACGAACAATATTAGTGTTAGAAATTCTATTCGAAGACAATCATCTCATCGCGGTAAATAAACCTTCAGGAATTTTAGTTCAAGGCGATAAAACCGGGGACACTCCCCTATCTGACCTAATTAAGTCCTATCTCGTTGAAAAATACAATAAGCCCGGAGAAGCTTACCTTGGAGTAATACACCGTATAGATCGTCCGACAAAAGGAGTTGTGCTTTTCGCTAAAACTTCAAAAGCACTCACAAGAATGAATAAGACTTTTGCAGACCGAACTCCTAGTAAAAAATACTGGGCCATTGTATCCGGAGAATTACAAAGTGATTCGTTTAAGCTCGAGCACTGGCTACTTAGAAAATCGGTAAACAATAAATCGTATGCACACGACAAGGAAGTTAACGGATCAAAAAAAGCCATATTAACAGCACAAAGATTAGATAGTTCGAACAACTACCACCTTCTCGAAATTGAATTAGAAACGGGTAGACATCATCAAATTAGATCGCAATTATCTAAGATAGGTTTGCCAATAAAAGGAGATCTTAAATACGGCTCTAAACGCAGTAATTCAGATGGAGGAATTGATTTACTTGCTAAGAGTTTAAGTTTTACCCACCCCGTTTCGAAAGAAACTGTAATAATCAACTGCCCAAATCCTAGAACCGGTGCTTGGAAGCATTTTAACTTCTAGGAAGGTCTTATATTTACGCCTTTATTTTAAGTCAATCGATTTATGCATATTTCTCATCGCTGGTTACATGATTATTTAGATTTCGATTTAAGTCCTTCTAAAACCTCAGAACTACTAACTGACCTAGGGCTTGAGGTAGAGGGTCTAACCTCTTATCAATCGATCAAGGGAGGTCTTGAGGGAATTATTGTTGGAGAAGTAATAAGCTGTAAGCAACACCCAAATGCTGATAGACTTAAAGTTACCGAGGTAAATCTTGGTGATCAAGTAGTTCAAATCGTTTGTGGGGCGCCTAACGTTGCAGAAGGACAAAAAGTTCCTGTAGCCACCGTAGGGACATTACTTTATCCTACAGAAGGGGAACCTTTTAAAATAAAAAAGAGTAAGATTCGAGGAGAAGAAAGTTATGGAATGATTTGCGCGGAGGATGAAATGGGAATCGGAACCTCTCATGATGGAATCCTAGTACTACCCGAGAATGCAGAAATCGGGACACCTCTAACTAATTTGTTCGAAACCTATGAGGACCATATCTACGAGATCGGATTAACACCGAATCGTTCAGATGCCATGAGTCATTATGGCGTAGCAAGAGATCTAAGGGCTGGCTTAGCTTTAGAGAAAACTCAACCTCCATTAAATACCATTCCAGTCTCTTCGTTCCATGTTGAAAACACTACTTCACCTATTGAAATAGAAGTT
>DFQX01000104.1:62077-67898 GCA_002381155.1 Flavobacteriaceae bacterium UBA3478
TGGTTAAAGGATCGTTTAAAAAGTATCGGATTAAACCCTATCAATAATATTGTAGATGTTACTAACTTCATTCTTCATGGGCTTGGTCAACCACTGCACGCCTTTGATTATAACAAAATCAAAGGATCAAAAGTGGTGGTCAGAAAAGCGAAACAAGGTGAAAAATTGCTTTGCCTAGATGAAGTCGATCGTGAGTTAGCTACTGATGACCTTGTTATTTGTGACACTGAAGGTCCTATGTGTATCGCTGGCGTTTTTGGTGGTCATCACTCAGGTGTAAGTAATACAACAACCAGTATTTTTCTTGAAAGCGCCTACTTCGACGCTGTGAGTGTTCGAAAAACAGCAAAAAGACACGGATTAAATACAGACGCTTCGTTCAGATTTGAGCGAGGTATTGATATTGAATTCTGTGAAATTGCCCTAAAGCGTGCAGCCATCCTAATTCGCGAAGTTGCAGGTGGAGTCATCTCAAGCGAGATATCCTCTTTCTACCCCAAAGAGAAGGAATCGATTCAACTTTTCTTGAACTATGAGAAGTTAAACACCATTCTGGGCCATGAAATAGAGAATGAAAAAATTAAATCGATTCTAGTTAGTCTAGATTTTAGAATTCTCAACGAAACAGAATCTGGACTAGGACTGATCGCACCGCTATATCGAGTCGACGTGACTAGAGAGATCGATGTGGTTGAAGAGATTCTGAGGGTTTATGGGTACAACCACATTCCGATTCCACAAAAGCTTACGAGTACATTAAATCGTTCTAAATCTTCTTCTAACCTTCAAAATCAAAACAGAGTAGCTGATTTTCTCGTCAGCCTTGGGTATAACGAAATTTTAACGAACAGCCTAGTTTCGCTTTCTAGTAACCAATCCGAACAATCCGTTGCGTTAAAGAATCCTTTAAGTAAAGAACTAGAAGTACTCAGAGATCATATGATCGGAACGACGCTTCAAAGTGTAGCATTCAATCTCAATCGACAGCGAAGCGATATTAAATTCTTTGAATTTGGTAAAACCTATTTCAAAAAGGGTGAAGAATTTGAAGAAAAGCGAGAACTTGTTTTAGCGGTTACTGGTAGTAGATACCCAGAAAACTGGATGCAAACAAAATCTGCCACTAGCTTTTTTGATATCAAAACAGTGAGTCTAGAACTTCTAAGACGGTTAGGTATTTATAATTTACAAGAATCGCTTTTAGACAATGAACATGCTTTCTTCATAGAAGGGTTGATCATTGAATCTAATGGTAAAACAATTGCCGAATTAGGGCTTGTTCAAGAAAGTCATTTAGAAAATTATGACATTGATCAGAGCGTATTCGCCTCAATTATTTATTGGGATATAGTTCTCGACTTATCAGATCGTAATGAAGGGGAGAAATTATACACGCCAATTGCAAAATATCCAGCGGTTCGAAGAGATTTAGCGCTGTTGCTCGATGATCATATTCTCTTTAGTGAGATCAAAGAGGTGTGCTTTGAATCAGAAAGCAAATTGCTTAAAAACGTTAATCTTTTTGATGTTTATAAAGGGAAATCATTAGATTCTGGTAAGAAATCTTACGGTATAAGCCTGGTTCTTTCTGATCCCGAAAAAACACTAACAGATAAGCAGGTAGATAAGGCTATGGAACGCATCGTTAACAATCTTCAAGAAAAATTTGATTGTTCATTGCGATAAGCAATTCCTTTTTTATTGGAGTTGTTGTAATTTTGAAAAGCTAGAAAAAGATTACTATGATTCCGAAACTCAACCTTTTAGAGAAACTTCAGTCTCAAAAAGAAAGAGATCATCAATTCTATAAGAATATTGATTTCTCTAATCTATTTGAGCATCCGACAAAAAAAGAAGCAAATTCAACTCTTGAACATCGCTTAAAAAATCTTGACTACAGTGCGATGAATGTTATTGACACTGACCAGTTAGAACTCGGAGAAGTATATCATATCGATAGTATTCGTAAAATAGCAACTACCTATAGGCTTAGATTCTTACCTCTAAAGTATTTTAAACCTACACTGCCAAAAGAAGCACTGCAAAAAATACGAGATTTCGAAGAAAGGCATCAAACCGAAATAAAGAACCTGCAAATCTTAGCTCCCTCCAAGCTATTTAAATTAGAAAACCAAGACGATCCATTACTATTCGCCCCAATTGGGAATGGCTATTACACCTTAATTCACCAATGGGGTAACGATCTTAGTGGCTATAGAAAATTAATGGTATGGCCACTTAGAGGCCCGGTAGAACTAGTTATCACTTTACTACTTGTGAGTTATCTACTCACCCTGCTTGTACCTGATGGATTATTCAGCAAAGAAGCAAATTCAGCTCAATTTTGGATCTTGTTCTTCTTTTTCTTTAAAGGAGTCGTTGGATTAACGATCTTTTACGGGATTTCAATGGGTAAAAACTTTAACCCCTTTATTTGGAACTCAAAGTATTTTAACGCTTAGCTATACATAGTGTTTCTGAGCACTTTAATGTCTTTACTTTCCATATAGTCATCAAAGGTCATGTATCTATCGATCACTCCTTTTGGAGTAATCTCAATAATTCGATTTGCTACTGTATTTGCAAACTCATGGTCATGAGTCGTAACTAATAGGTTCCCTTTAAATTGTTTTAGCGAATTATTAAAAGCCGTAATACTCTCAAGATCGAGGTGATTCGTTGGTTCGTCTAGCATAAGAACATTAGCTCGAAGAAGCATCATTCTACTAAGCATACAACGAACCTTTTCTCCCCCTGAGAGAATATTGCATTTCTTCAAAGCTTCCTCTCCACTAAATAGCATTTTACCAAGAAAACCTCTTAGGTGAACTTCTTCACGCTCCTCTTCAGTTTTTGCGTACTGACGTAGCCAGTCTACTAAACTTACCGCCTCATTAAAATAAGCATCGTTATCTGCCGGTAAATAGGATTGTGTGGTAGTAACCCCCCAAGAATAGCTGCCAGAAGCGGCTGTCTCCTCCCCTGCGATAATTTGATAAAATGCACTAGTTGCGCGAGCATCTCTTGAAATAAGTGCGATTTTATCGGTCTTTACCATATTTAAATCGATCTTATCAAAAAGTACGACACCATCTTCAGATACTGCCTTTAATCCTTCTACTTGAAGAATTTGATCCCCTGCTTCGCGTTCTCTTTCAAAGATAATCGCCGGGTAACGACGAGAAGAAGGCTTAATATCCTCAACCTTCAACTTGTCAAGCATCTTCTTTCTTGAGGTAGCCTGCTTACTTTTAGCTACGTTCGCGCTGAATCGTTGTATGAATTCCTGAAGCTCTTTGGCTTTTTCTTCAGCTTTTTTGTTTTGTTGTGCACGTTGACGAGCCGCTAACTGACTACTTTCATACCAAAAAGTATAGTTACCCGAAAAGAGATTGATTTTTCCGAAGTCAATATCTGCGATATGCGTACAAACAGCATCTAAAAAGTGACGGTCATGCGATACAACTAATACGGTGTTTTCATAGTTTCCAAGAAAGTCTTCAAGCCAGCTAATAGTATCGTAATCAAGGTCGTTAGTAGGCTCATCCATGATCAATACGTCTGGATTGCCAAATAGTGCCTGAGCTAACAACACTCTAACCTTCATTTTAGGATCGATATCAGCCATCAGTTGATAATGCAAATCCTCCTTGATCCCCAAATTAGAAAGTA
This sequence comes from Flavobacteriaceae bacterium UBA3478, assembly GCA_002381155.1. GTDB lineage: Bacteria > Bacteroidota > Bacteroidia > Flavobacteriales > Flavobacteriaceae > UBA3478. The sequence continues at coordinate 65,750 of DFQX01000104.1, forward strand.
AAGCGGCAGCTTCAGAATCAGCATTCCAGCCATTCATTTCTTCAAACTGAACCTGTAGTTCTCCTATTCGGTCTGCGTTTTCATCACTGTAATCCGCATAAAGGGCATCAATTTCTTGTTTAATACTAAACAGTTCTTTGTTTCCTCTAACCACTGTTTCTAATACTGGAAAATCATCGCAAGCATTATGGTTCTGCTCTAAAACAGACATACGCTTACCGGGCTCTAGATGAACGTGTCCCGAGGTAGGGTCTTGCTTTTTAGAAAGAATCTTCATAAAAGTTGACTTCCCTGCACCGTTCGCTCCGATAATACCATAGCAATTACCGTGAGCAAAAGTTACGTTTACCTCGTCGAATAATACGCGTTTTCCGAATTGAACCGAAAGATTAGAAACTGAAAGCATAAAGAATTAACCGTTTAATTTTTTGTGATCTGCAAGAAAGGTGGCTAAACCTTTGTCAGTAAGTGGGTGATTTAAAAGTGCAAGCATTGCTGATAATGGCCCAGTCATTACATCTGCACCAATTTGAGCACATTCTACAATATGCATTGGGTGACGAACCGATGCTGCTAGAATTTCTGTCTCAAAATCATAGTTGTCATAGATATTTCGAATGTCTTCAATAAGACGAAGACCATCGGTAGAGATATCATCAAGTCTACCTATAAAAGGTGATACATAAGTTGCACCTGCCTTAGCAGCTAACAATGCCTGACCTACCGAAAAAATAAGCGTACAATTTGTTCTTATTCCTTTTTGAGAAAAGTAGGTAATAGCTTTAAGCCCCTCTTTGATCATCGGTACTTTAACCACAATTTGCGGATGTAGATCTGCTAGAATCTCCCCTTCCCTAACCATACCTTCAAAGTCAGTTGAGATCACCTCTGCTGACACATCCCCATCAACAATTTCGCAAATAGCTTTATAGTGATTTAAAATAGCCGATTCACCAGAGATACCCTCTTTGGCCATTAGTGAAGGGTTCGTGGTTACTCCATCAATGATGCCTAAATCTTGGGCCTCACGAATTTGATCTAGGTTTGCAGTGTCGATAAAGAATTTCATGACTATAATTTGTAATGGTTAGCTAGTAATTTTTCGTATTGGGTTTGGCTCAATACTTTCTTCAACAAAAGTACCGATAATCGCTGCAATTTATTCGCAACTAAAATGTGTATTCGCTTCGGTTTTTTTGTGATGATTTCTTCTATTTTAAGGGCAACTTCTATGGGATCCATTGCTGTATCTACATGCTCATCAAATAGCTCTAGTTGCTGTTTGTAGGTGTTTTGATAAGCAGAATCTTTCGATAGCTCTGCATTAAAGCGTCGACTGGCAATGTCGGTTGCAAAATCACCAGGTGCCAATGAATATACGGATACTCCGAAAGGTTTTACCTCTAGTCGAATACCCTCAGTAAGAATAGAAAGCGCAGATTTTACAGAAGAGTAATGTGCTCTAAAAGGCAATCCCATATACCCTGCAATAGAAGTTACGTTTATAATCGTACCTGCTTTTTGTTTCCTCATGAATGGTAGGACCTCTTGAATCATAGAAACAGGGCCAAAATAGTTGGTGTCATAAAGAGCTTTAACCTGATCGATATCGGTTTCCTCAACAGGACCGGTCATACCTCTTCCTGCATTGTTTATTAACACATCTATTCTACCTTCTTTATCTATCAGTTCTTGCACGCATTGCCTGATACTTTTCAAATCGGTAACATCTAAAGAAATTAGAGAATAGTCTTTTGGAGTTGGGTAATTTTCTGGTACACGAGCAGTTCCATAAACGATAAAACCTTTATTCGAAAGATGTTCGGCTATTGACTTACCAATTCCAGAAGAAGCTCCAGTAATTAATGCAACTTGTGCCATAAGAAAAGAAAAAAGGCAAGCTACTACATCGCACCGCTACAACCACATACCCTTGCTGTGTTCCCACCCTGGGGGATTCTGCAGGAGCTGGTCGTGCAGCGCTTGCCGATGCAAAGATAAACCTATTTCTATTTGTCACAATTTTCGCATTGGCGTATTTTCACCTTATGAATGTACATTTAAGAATTCGTCATTTACTCCTGGTTATCACCTTTTTATTTGCCGGATGTGCATCCAAAATTGAGAAATTACCTAAGGTAAGTGTCCA
>DFQX01000105.1 GCA_002381155.1 Flavobacteriaceae bacterium UBA3478
ACTATGAAAAACGTTAAACACATCCTAGTTCTCACAGTATTCATGCTGACTTCGCTCGCGACACACTCTCAATCGATCTTTGATAAGTACGCAAGTAAAGACGAGGTAACCTCTGTAGTGATCTCAGAAAATATGTTCAAACTATTTGCGAATATGCAGCTAGTGGTTGATGATAAAGAGGCTCAAGATTTTATTGATATCGCGAAAAATGTCAAAGGATTACGCGTACTAACTACCTCAAATAGTGCGATTGCTGACGATCTCAAAAACGAAGCCCTAGATTATGTTCGCTCAAAGAAACTTTCTGAGCTTCTTGTAGTAAAGGACAAAGGTTCGTCGGTATACTTCTATATCGCTGAAGGAGCTAGTGAAGGGAAAATCATGGAGCTTCTCATGTTGGTAACTGAAATTAAAGAGGTAAATATTAATGGTCGCAACTTTGAGACTGTATTACTCTCTTTAACAGGGGACCTTGATATGGAAAAGATTGGGGCTCTTGCGAATAAAATGAATTTACCAGAGGAGTTAGGTCAAATTAATTCAGCACAACGTCAATAATTGCTTTTCATGAAACGATTTACTCTACTTGTTCTAGCAGCTGTAACTTTGATGATGTCATGTCAACCAGCGATGACCTTACAGCGTTATTTTCTTGAATCACAAGAAAATGCCGATTTTACACTCATTGAAATTCCTGCTAGTCTATTAGGTGCAAGCCTAGAAGATTTGACTCCCGAGCAAATGGCAACCTTTTCCTCTTTAAGGAAAGTAAGCTTTTTGATGTATAGAAATGCTGAGAAAAAAGAGTTCATTACTAGTCAGCAATCTTTGATTAATAGCTTTCTAAAAAGCGACGGATTTGAGGCTTTAGTTTCAGCACGAATGAAAGGTGAGGCGCAAGCTAGTATCCTTATTCGCGGAGCTGTGGATCAAATTGATGAGGCCGTTTTCTTTGGCTTTGCGGAGGGAGAAGGCTTTGTTTTAGCTAGAATTTTAGGAGAACAAATGAACCCTGCTGCTTTTCTGCAATTAGCAGACTCACTTGAAGAATCTGATTTTCAGTTCTTGAGCAATAGTGTTCTAAAGGATGTACTCGGAGAAGAGCAGCTCTAATGAGTTTTTTAGAACCCAAGATAATTTTCTGGTCGTATTGCCTTAAGTTCAGACTTTACTGAATCATTAACATCTAATGTTTCGATAAAGTCGTGTATCGCTTCCTCGTTCATCACTGAATGGGTTCTAGTAAGTGCCTTAAGACTTTCATAGGGATTGGGATATTGCTCTCGACGAAGAATCGTTTGGATTGCTTCGGCAACTACTGCCCAATTATCTGATAGTTCATTAACCACCTTCTCCTTATTAACGAGCAGCTTGCCAAATCCTTTAAGAAGAGATTGCATGGCTAAGATAGAATGTCCGATAGGTACTCCAACATTTCTTAATACCGTACTGTCCGTAAGATCTCTCTGTAATCTAGATATAGGAAGCTTCGCGGATAAATGCTCGTAAATGGCGTTCGCAAGACCTAAATTACCTTCAGCATTCTCGAAGTCTATAGGGTTGACTTTATGCGGCATGGCTGACGAACCTACCTCACCCTCTTTGATTCGTTGTTTAAAGTAATCCATTGAGATATAGCTCCAAATATCTCGAGATACATCGATGAGGATGGTATTGATTCGTTTGTATAGATCAAAAAGTCCAGCTAAATGATCATAGTGTTCGATTTGGGTGGTTGGGTAACTAAAGTGTAATCCAAGGTTTTCAGTCACAAAAGCTCTTCCAAACTCGGGCCAATTATTCGATGGATAAGCTACTTTGTGTGCATTATAATTACCGGTTGCACCTCCAAATTTTGCTGAAAACTTTTGTGATTCAAACTGAGAAATTTGCTCATGCAAACGTACCGCAAACACCTTAAATTCCTTACCTAATCTAGTAGGTGAAGCAGGCTGACCATGAGTTCTGGCAAGCATTGGGATGTCGCTCAAACTTTCTGCTAGTTTTTCGATTTCGATCACCAGTTGTTGAAGCATTGGTAGAACTACTTCTAAATGAGCTTCTTTCAACGATAGCGGAATAGCGGTGTTGTTGATATCTTGAGAGGTTAATCCGAAGTGAACAAATTCCTTGATATTATCCAATCCCAAACGATCAAATTGGTTTTTGATAAAATACTCAACCGCCTTAACATCATGATTGGTTACGCGTTCTATATCTTTAATTGATTGGGCATCTCCTTCACTAAAATTTTGATAGATCGCTTTTAAATCCTCCTTCGTTTTTTGATCTAAAGGATGTAAAGGTTTGACCCCGGTTTCGCACAATTCGATGAAGTATTCGATTTCTATTCGAACGCGATACTTGATCAGTGCGTATTCCGAGAAATAAGGAACAAGGGTAGCAGTTTTTGATCGGTATCTACCGTCAATCGGTGAAATGGCTGAAAGTTCAGTGAGATTCATGATGATAAGCTAAAAAGCGAAATTAATACATTCGAGAGAATCAATTAAGGAAACTCAGGAGATAAAAGCACTGTTGATTGATTTGTCTTAAGGTGTATTACACCATTTTGCGCGGTGAACCATCGATTCGAATAGGAATCATACCACTTTTCTATAGTTGACCACTGAGTGGGTATTTGAATGTCAATTCCCAGGTCTTGAATTAAATCAAGCCCTACAATTACCGCATCACTCTCATAGGTTCTGCTAAAGAAATAGGGTTCGGTTTGAAGTACTTTATGTGATCCTAAACCTATTGCTGGATGAGATTTTCTAAACTGTCCTAACTTTTGCCAATGCGCTAAAATTTGCTTGGTTTCAGGATCCTCTATGGACGACCAGTTCATGAAAGCTCTCAGATTAGCATCTCCGACAGCTCCTTCTACTACCAATGGGCGTGCGGTTTCATCACCGTAATACATCTGTACTCCTCCAGGTGCTAAAAGAAGCATATTCGCCGATTTAATAGGTTCCTTTCTTTCGATATCGAAGGGCTTTGAATCATCGTGGGAGCTGATGTAGCTTAGTATACTTATATTTTTGTGCGACCTATTAAGTAGTGAGTCGTATTTATGAAAAACGAACTCGTAATCGTTTGCTGCATCTGTCTTGAAATCGAAATTGATTAACGCATCAAAACCATAATTGAAATAATTAATCTTTTTATCTCCGAAATTATAATCTGGTCCACCGCTGATCCCATAAAAATAGACTTCACCAACCATATAAAATGGGGCAGAGGGGATGCTGTTATTATTTTGATGGTATTCCTCAAAAGCGCGTTCAGCTTCCTGTTTTAATACTGCCCAAGATTCTTCATCAACGTGTTTAGTTGTATCTACACGAAAACCATCGATACCTAATTCTCTAACATAATCAGTAAGCCATTTGATGATGTAGTTTCTAGGAGTTCGCTTTAGTCCTGTTTTGTTAAAAAAGGTGTCAAGTTCTGTGATTTCTTGATCCAAACGATTCTCTGACTCCCAAAAGTCTAGAAGGTTTTGTGGAAGTTCAACCTCTTGGGTTGATTCGGTCTTAATGTCGGGTAGATTGGCCACCAAAGTACATTCAACAGTACCCTGATAATCTTTGAAATCACATGGAGGAGTTTCTCTAACCCAAAACCCTGTAAAGGTTGGGTCGATGTCAGTTACCGGGCCGGTATGGTTTAAGACAGCGTCCATTACTACCTTAATGCCGGCTTCATGTGCAGTTTCAACGAATTCTTTCAGTTCATCATAGGTTCCGAAAGAGGGCTCAATACTCGTCCAATCTTTTGTCCAATACCCGTGGTACCCGTAGGTAACGCCAGTTCCCTCGTCGGTTGCATCATCAATTTGTCTAACCACCGGAGTGGTCCAAATGGCATCAACTCCTAACTTTTGAAAATAGCCCTCCTTGATTTTCTGGGTTACTCCCTTGATGTTTCCTCCTTCAAACCCTCTTAAAACAGCAGTCTCTTTATCTGCGCCAACTCTAGTGGTATCCGATTCAGCAGTATTAAATCGATCAGTAAGTAGAAAGTAGATGTTAGCAGACTTCCAACTGAAGGTGTCCTTTGAGTTGACTTCCGGAGATTTAAGAGAAGATTGACAACTTATTAAACTTAGGCCGCATATAACAGAAAGAAGGATAGATGGGTACTTCATAATTATCGGTTGAGGATTTTATATTCTTCATAACACTGACTAATCGCATCGAGTATTTGAAGGTCGTTTGCATCTTGTATGAAACTTTGGGAGTAACTACAATTATTTAAAATTCGAACAATTTCTTGCTGATCAATTTGCAAAAGCACACTAAGGGTTTCACGATCAAATTTAGTGGCTAATAGTTCGCGAATTCTATCATCTTGCTTCATATTGGGTAGCTTGTCGAATTGCATTTGATTCTTGGTGAATATACTTTTTATGAAATTGACAGGACCGTTAAGGACAGAGGATAATTGCTTTGCTGCGCTTTTCGATCTTCCTTCATAACTAAAATTTAATCCCGAAATACTGTACTGAAAGGCGCTTGAAATAGGTAAGTTTCGCACATCGATCTCTAGGTATCCTGTTAGTTGATAGGGTCGAACAACCACCTCTTCTAACGCGTAGGCTAACTCGGTTAGGGTAATTGAGCTGTTTTCTAGATTAATAAGGTCATTGGACACCCGGACTCTTTCAGGTTTAAACCCTAGAAAAGTAATGTATAGCGTGTCGCCAACACTTGCGTTAATCCTAAATTCACCTGCGAGATCGGTAATACTTCCAATTACCTTGTTCAGGTTAATGATATGAACCCCTTCAAGAGGTAGATTGTTAGAGCTTCCGACAACCTTGGCCTTTAGTTCGACCTCTTTAGCCTGGCTTTCTTGTCCGAAAGATGTTCCCCAATGAAGGAATATAAAAAGTAAAAGAATTACGCTTTTTTTCACAGTTTGCGAATCAAGGAATTAATTTACAAATTCACGAGTGATTAGCGGTAATTAACTTGATTTTAATAAAACCCTTTCCGTTTTCTTTTGCCGGTCGTTTTTTTAGAATTTTTGCTGAAGTTTCTAGAGGGTTTAGTCTTGAAATTTCCTTTTTTCGATTTTCCTTTATTCCCTGAAGCTTCCCCTTGCTTAGTAACTTCTACACTTACTCTGTATCCGTTATATTCAGTGTCTTTAAAGGTTTCTAAAACTAAATCAGTAAGAGAAGCATCTACATTAAAGAATGAGAAGTTATTGAGAGTATCGACCTTAAAAATATCTTCTCGTTGAAGTTCAAGAGCATTCTTTAGATAATCTTTCATCGACTTCCAGTTAAAGCCGTCTCTTTCACCTAGGTTGATGAAAAAGCGAACCTCACCGTGCTTCGCTCTCGAGCTTGGCTCAGAGGTACCTTCAGAACTAAAGTTTTCTTTTAAATAGTATTGAGCTAATCGATTGTACGCTTCTCCAAATACTTTTCTTAGGAGTGTTTCGCGATCGATAGAAGCGAGCGTTTTTTCTAAAAGTGGCATGTAGCTTTCAATGCTTTCATCTACCTCAGTATCTTTTAACTTATCGGCAAGACTTTTAAGCTGATTTTCAATGATTCCAGCAACAGAAGGAACCTCGGCGAACTCGAATTTCTTTTTAAGCTTTCGCTCGAACTGCTCGATTTTTCTTCGGTCACTGTTGGTACAAAGACATAGGGAATGCCCTGTTTTACCAGCTCTACCTGTTCTTCCACTTCGGTGGTTATAGGTTTCAGGTTCATCAGGCAACTGGTAGTGGATAACATGGGTGATATCATCGACATCAATACCACGAGCGGCAACGTCGGTCGCCACTAGAATTTGTATTTGACGTTTTCTGAAACCGGCCATTACCAGATCCCTTTGATTTTGGCTTAGATCACCGTGTAAGGCACTTGCATTGTATCCATCCTCTATGAGCTTTTCTGCAATTTTTTGAGTTTCTCTCTTTGTTCTACAGAAAATTAAAGCGAATAACTGAGGGTCACTGTCCACGATACGTTTTAGAGCTGCATACTTATTTCTAGCACTAACCGTATACACGAAGTGACTTACTGTGGTAGCTCCTTCATTTTTGCTTCCGACCGTTATTTCTAGCGGACGATGCATAAATTCTTTTGCGATTTGAGCAACTTCTGCAGGCATGGTCGCTGAGAATAGCCAAGTCAATTTGTCTTCAGGAGTATAACTTAGAATCGACTTAATATCCTGGTAGAATCCCATGTTTAGCATTTCATCAGCCTCATCTAAAACGCAGTATTCTATCTGATCGATGCGAAGCATTTTACGTTGAATTAAATCAAGAAGCCTACCGGGTGTAGCTACAACGATTTGAACTCCTGATTTTATAGATTCTGCTTGCTCTCTAACACTTGCTCCGCCATAAACGGCAACAATTTTTGTTCCTTTTTTGAATTGAGCATATTTACCGAGCTCGGTAGTGATTTGTAAACAAAGCTCTCGAGTAGGAGCGATAATTAAGCCCTGAACGACTTTACGTTTAGTATCAATTTTTTGAAGTAGAGGGAAACCAAATGCGGCAGTCTTACCAGTACCTGTTTGTGCTAACGCTACAAGGTCGGTTTCTTTCTCTAACAGCTGTGGAATTGCTTTTGATTGAATTTCAGATGGAGTCTCAAAACCCATCTGTTGTACGGCTTTTAGTAGATTTTCATCTAAGCCGAGATTTAAAAAGGATTGCATAGGTTGTATTAAGCCGCAAATGTAGTCTAAATAAGTGTATGCTTCTACAGATCCGTTTTTCGAAGAAATTCTATTAAATTTTGCGTAGCTCTTGCTCGATGACTTAGGGATTTTTTGATTTCCTTATCGAGTTCTCCAAAGGTCTGATTGTAACCTTCTGGCACAAAAATTGGATCATACCCAAAACCAT
>DFQX01000076.1:0-6132 GCA_002381155.1 Flavobacteriaceae bacterium UBA3478
ACAGTTCGGTCTCTATCTACTGCGGGCGTTAGAAATTTGAGCGGATCTGACTCTAGTACGAGAGGACCGAGTTGGACTAACCTCTGGTGTACCAGTTGTCCTGCCAAGGGCATTGCTGGGTAGCTATGTTGGGATGGGATAAGCGCTGAAAGCATATAAGCGCGAAACCCGCCGCAAGATGAGATTTCTTTTAAGAGTCGTGGGAGATGACCACGTTGATAGGCTATAGGTGGAAGCGCAGTAATGTGTGTAGCCGAGTAGTACTAATTGCTCGTATACTTGCACAGTCCCTTGTGCACCTTTAAAACGCTTTATCTCTTCAAGATTAATTTGATTTTTAGACCATATTGCAGCTTGCTGCTTTCGTCTCTATATATGTCATATCATTAAAGTATTTAAGACTTTGGTGGCCATGGCGATAGGGTCCACCTCTTCCCATCCCGAACAGAGAAGTTAAGCCTATCAGCGCCGATGGTACTGCCCCAAAAGGTGGGAGAGTAGGTCGCCGCCATCCTCAAGCCCCTCACAGCAATGTGAGGGGCTTTTTTTATACCATATATTATGGGAGGTGTAGATAAAAAAAGGACCCCTTTCGGGGCCCTCTGCTCACTCACGCTAGTTCAAAAGAACGGTTTGATTGATGATTGTTTTGTTTCGTAAACAATTTCTATTAAACGCGTGGTAAATCTCCATCTCCCTTTAAGGGTAAGTGACTCTCACCCATAAGGTATTTATCTACATGGTGTGCCGCTTGTCTTCCTTCTGAAATCGCCCAAACAATGAGGGATTGTCCTCTTCTTTGGTCTCCAGCAGCAAATACTCCAGATACATTCGTCTTATAATCACTTTCTTCGGCGGCAATATTTCCTCGGTTATCGAATGTTAACCCAAAGCTTTCTGCCAAAGTATTTTCTGATCCTGTAAAGCCTAATGCGAGAAGCGCAAGGTTGCAATCCCAGGTTTTAGAAGACCCTTCTCTTTCGACTAATTGCATACGACCCTCTTTGTATTCCCAGCTGACCTCTACAGTTTCTAATCCTACAAGTTCTCCTTTATCATTTCCTAAGAATCTCTTGGTCATAATACTGAAATGTCGATCTACGCCCTCCTTATGAGAGGTACTCTCTCTAAGGCGCATTGGCCAGAATGGCCAAGGTTGATTTTCAGGACGGTCTTTCGTTGCCATTGGCATGATCTCGAAGTTTTGAATGCTGTTTGCACCTTGCCTTCTAGAAGTTCCAATACAGTCAGATCCTGTATCTCCACCTCCGATTACGATGACATCTTTACCTTTGGCAGTGATCTTCTCACCGTTAATTTTGAGTTTCGAAACTCGACGGTTATTTTGTGGTAAGAAGTCCATTGCCTGAACTACACCTTTAAGATCAGCTCCTTCAATGGGTAAACCTCTTCTAACAGTTGCTCCGCCACAGAGTACAACCGCATCATGATTTTCTTTGATTTCATTTGCATCAATGTTTACCCCAACGTGTGCACCAGTTTTGAATTGAATGCCTTCTTCTTCTAAAAGAGCAATTCTTCGATCAATAATGGTTTTCTCTAACTTGAAGTCTGGAATTCCGAATCGCAATAGTCCACCAACCTTTTCGTCTCTTTCGAAAACAGTTACCTCATGCCCGGCGCGGTTCAATTGCTGTGCCGCAGCTAATCCTGAAGGTCCTGAGCCAATAACAGCGACTTTTTTACCAGTACGCGTCTTTGGAGACATTGCTTGAAGATAGCCGTTAGCAAAGGCGGTCTCTACAATGTTTTTCTCGATATTTTCGATAGATACAGGGTCTTCGTTGATTCCTAGAACACATGCTTCTTCGCATGGCGCAGGGCAAAGTCTTCCTGTAAATTCAGGGAAGTTATTCGTAGAATGTAATATTTGAGATGCTTTCTCCCAATTACCTTCATATACGGCATCGTTAAAATCAGGAATTAAATTTCCTAATGGACATCCGCTATGACAAAATGGGATTCCGCAATTCATACAACGAGCTCCCTGTTCCTTTAATTCTTCCTCTTTTAAAGGCTGGGTAAATTCTTTATAGTTTTTCGTGCGCTCTTCAACAGGAAGATATCCTTCTGTTTTACGCTTGAATTCTAAAAATCCGGTTGTCTTTCCCATTAGTTACTAGTTGTTTTGTTTTCTTCAGCAATTCTAATCAGTGCCTGACGATATTCTTCTGGGAATACTTTCACAAAGTTCCCGACTTCTTTCTCCCAATTGGTTAACAGTTTTTCTGCTAGTGGGCTCATCGTAAGGTTATAGTGATTCTCTACTAAAGCGAATAATTCTTTTTGATCTTCTTCGGTTTCAACGGCGAGTAAGTTAAGATCAGGATTCTTAATGCCGGCCTTAAAGTTTTTGTCTGGATCGTATACATAGGCCAGACCACCACTCATTCCTGCCCCGAAGTTTCTTCCTACTTTTCCTAGGATAACAGCAACTCCACCGGTCATGTATTCACAACCGTGATCACCTATTCCTTCAACGACCGCTTTGGCTCCTGAATTTCTTACACAGAATCGTTCTCCGGCAAGACCATTAATGTAGGCTTCTCCTGTAGTGGCACCGTATAAACAAACATTACCGGTAATTACGTTTTTATGTGATTCAAAGGATGAACCATTCGGAACACGAACTACGAGTCTCGCTCCTGAAAGACCTTTTCCGAGGTAATCGTTGGTTGCTCCGTTGACTACTAGCGTGAGTCCTTTGGTACTGAAAGCTCCAAAGCTTTGCCCAGCGAATCCATTAAATACTACACGCAGTGTGTTATCTGGTAGCCCGTCTGCTCCATAGATTTTTGAAACTTCATTCGAAATGATTGCCCCAACTGCACGATTGGTGTTGCTGATTGGGAATTCAAGCTGAGTTTTCTCTTTTCGGTAGAGTGCGGGGTGCGCTTTGCTTAATATTTCGAAATCTATCGCATCTGCTGTTTCGTCTACCTGTTTTTCTGTATTTCTGATTGACACACCTTCAGGGGTTTCAATAACTTTCAAAATAGGACTTAAGTCTAAGCCTCTTGTTTTGTAATGATCTAGTACGTTTGATCGTTCTAGCTTTTGAACTTGACCCACCATTTCATCGATGGTTCTAAATCCAAGTTCGGCCATGATCTCGCGTAATTCTTGAGCTACAAAGTACATGTAGTTAACTACGTGTTCAGGTTGTCCTTTAAATTTCTTACGAAGCTCAGGGTTCTGTGTTGCAATACCCACAGGGCAAGTATTTAGGTGACATACACGCATCATAATACAACCTGAGGCTACTAGAGGTGCCGTTGCAAAACCGAACTCTTCTGCTCCCAAAAGACATGCAATGGCCACATCGCGTCCTGTTTTTAACTGTCCGTCACACTCAAGAACAATTCTCGATCGAAGGTTGTTCATTACTAGAGTTTGCTGCGCTTCTGCTACACCTAATTCCCAAGGGAGCCCGGCATGTTTTAGAGAGGTAAGAGGAGAGGCTCCTGTACCTCCGTCATAACCAGATATTAGAATTACATCTGCGTTAGCTTTTGAAACTCCCGCAGCAATGGTTCCTACTCCGATTTCTGATACCAATTTTACATTGATTCTCGCTTCTCTGTTCGCTGATTTTAAATCGTAAATCAGTTGAGAAAGATCCTCGATTGAGTAGATGTCGTGATGCGGAGGAGGAGAAATTAGCCCAACATAAGGTGTTGAGTTTCTCGTTTTAGCAATATCAGGATTAACCTTAGGTCCAGGAAGTTGACCTCCTTCACCAGGTTTTGCTCCTTGAGCCATTTTGATTTGAATTTCTTTGGCGTTAGTCAGATAATTAGAAGTTACCCCAAATCGACCAGAAGCGACCTGTTTAATTGCAGAGTTTCTCCAATCACCATCTTCAGTCTTATAGAAACGAATGGTCTCTTCACCACCTTCACCTGAATTTGATTTACCGCCGATTCGGTTCATCGCGATCGCCAAGTTTTCGTGAGCTTCCTTACTAATACTTCCATATGACATTGCTCCTGTTTTGAATCGCTTCACGATTTCTGTCCAAGGTTCAACCTGCTCAAGTGGAATAGGGTCGTAGTTGGTGAACTCTAATAACCCGCGAATAGTAAGTAGTCGTTTCGACTGCTCATTAATTCGCTTGGCATATTCTTTATAGGTTTTTGGTTCATTGAGTCGAACCGCCTTTTGTAGTGTAGCAACACTGATCGGGTCAAAAGCATGCTGCTCCCCATTTCTTCTCCAGCGGTATTCCCCACCCACTTCTAAATCTAAATCAGCAAGAGTTTCAACTGCGGTAAATGCTTTGTGATGTCGAAGAGCAATTTCTTTTTCGATCTCCATCAGTCCAATTCCTTCAATTCGTGTAGGCGTGATTGGAAAGTATTTACGAACAACTACAGAGTTCAGACCAATACATTCGAAGATTTGTGAACCTCGGTACGAATTAAGTGTCGAAATACCCACTTTATTCATCACCTTAAGAATTCCCTTGCCTACTGCTTTGTTGTAGTTCTTAATCGCCTTCTCAGTATCTTCATAACTAAAACCTTCGTTCAGGGCTTGCGCAGTGATTAGTTCGTTGACTAGGTATGGATTCACCGCACTAGCTCCGTATCCGAATAGTAATGAGAAGTGATGAACTTCACGCGGCTCTGCAGATTCGATAATTAAACTAACTAGAGATCGGCGTTGTAGGCGTCCAAGACCGTGATTTACATAAGAACAAGCAAGGAGCGCTGGTATAGCAGCATTTTCACTATCTACTTTACGATCTGATAGAATGATAATAGATACCCCGTTATCAATAGCTTCTGCAGCATCTTTTACAAGCTTCTCTAAAGCTTTTTCTAGTCCATTTACCCCTTCTTTTACGGGATATAGGATGTCTAGAGTAGCAGTTTCGAAACCTCCATTATCCTCATGTCTTCTGATTTTCTCTAAATCTTCTTTAGAGATAACAGGGTTTTGGATTTTTAATTTGTGGCACTGCTTTTCGTCAATTTCGAAGAGGTTGTAGTCTCGACCAAGTGTTAAACTAATGTCTGTGATCATCTCTTCTCGAATACCATCTAGAGGTGGATTCGTTACCTGAGCGAAAAGCTGCTTAAAATAATTGTAAAGTAATTGCGGGCGTTCAGAAAGCACAGCGATAGGAGTGTCAGACCCCATCGATCCGATCGGTTCAGCACCGTTTTCGGCCATGGGTAAAATAATACGACTGATGTCCTCTCTAGTATATCCAAAAAACTTAGCTCTAGTTTCTAGACTTGCTGAAGGCTGATGAACCTCACAAGCTCCGTACTCAATATCTTTTAGGTGAGTTAGTTTTTTATCTACCCATTGCTTGTAAGGGTGTTTACTGACGATTTCTTTCTTTACCTCTTCATCGCCAACGATTCTACCGGCTTCCATGTCCACAAGGAACATTTTACCTGGTTCTAATCGCCCGTGTGACTCGATGTTTTCAGTTTCAATATCGACTACACCAATCTCTGATGACATAATTACGTATCCATCTTTGGTTACGCTATATCGAGAAGGACGAAGACCATTTCGGTCTAAAACGGCACCGATATATACCCCATCAGTAAAAGGAATCGACGCTGGACCATCCCATGGTTCCATTAGACACGAGTTGTATTCGTAAAATGCCTTTTTGTCGGCATTCATAGATTCATTTTTTTCCCAAGCCTCTGGCACAAGCATCATCATTACTTCAGGAAGAGTTCTTCCTGTCATCAGTAATAATTCAACGACCATATCTAAACTTGCAGAGTCTGATTTACCTGGAATGATGATTGGGATTATCGCCTTAATCTCTTCGTCAAACCAGTCACTTTTTAGAAGATCTTCTCTAGATCGCATTCGACCAACATTGCCTCGAAGGGTATTAATCTCTCCATTATGACAAATAAATCTAAAGGGTTGAGCGAGATCCCAAGTAGGAAAAGTGTTTGTGGAGAAGCGTTGGTGTACAAGCGCTAGTCGGGTAACACATTCAGGATCTTGAAGATCTAAATAATAAGCACTGATATCCTCAGGAATCAGAAGACCTTTATAGATGACAACTTTCGTAGAGAAACTAGGGATATAGAAGATTTTCGATTCTGATAATCTCGAGTTCCATATCGTATG
>DFQX01000076.1:6439-26347 GCA_002381155.1 Flavobacteriaceae bacterium UBA3478
GGACGACCTACAAAGAGCTGTCGAACTAGTGGTTCAGACTGTTTAGCAATCTCACCTAGCACTGAAGTGTCAACTGGGGTGGTTCTCCATCCCAATACCTGAAGTCCTTGAGTTTCTAATTCTGAAACTAAAGTCTTTTCACAGAATTCTCGTTGATTTTCTTTCTGAGGTAGAAACACATTTGCCATTGCATATTCTCCTCGTTCAGGTAATTCAAAAGAAACCTTCGATTTGTAGAAACTATGCGGAATGTCAATAAGGATTCCTGCACCGTCACCTGTCTTACCATCTGCATTAACAGCTCCACGGTGTTTCAGTCGGACTAGAATTTCTAACGCCTTATGAATAATGTCATTACTGCGTTCACCTTTTAAACTACAAATGAATCCTGCTCCACAATTGTCATGCTCAAATTCGGGTAAATAGAGCCCTTGTGCTTCTAGTGCCATACTATTGAAATTATTTACGAAAACTTCGAAATCTATAAATTATTTGCGGCTTAACCTTAAATTATCAACATATTTCACAATGAATCATAAAAATGTCTAGAAATTTGATAGTGTCATAAATTCAAAGAGGTCATTTTGATATATTCATATCGGTGATTGAAGTGTTAAACCTTTCAGGGCCGCTTCAATTTTTTCTATATTAGGGCCGCAACAATAACTAAGCAATTCACTTCTACAATTATGGAAACAGCTACAATAGCACTTTTTTTCCTAGGGTATCTCTTCATCACTCTGGAGCACAATGTTAAGGTAGATAAACTCATTCCCGCTTTGGCGATGATGGCTCTTTTATGGGCTATTGTAGCACTTGGTCACTTACCCATGTTTGAAGTGAATGCAGAACTACGAGAACTTGAACCCACTCATCTTGATGAGATCTTGTTACATCATTTGGGTAAAACCGCTGAGATTCTGGTCTTTTTATTAGGGGCAATGACTATCGTTGAGATCGTCGATTACTTTGATGGTTTCTCTACCATTAAAGGCTTCATAAGAACTCGATCTAAAGTTGCACTGTTATGGATATTTTCCATACTTGCCTTCATACTATCTGCAATCATTGATAACCTAACGGCAACGATTGTTTTAATTACAATCCTTCAAAAGGTAATCAAAGACAAACAACTCAGACTGTTCTTTGCAGGTTTAATCATTATTAATGCTAATGCTGGTGGGGCATGGTCTCCTATCGGTGATGTTACCACTACTATGCTATGGATCGCTGGTAAAGTAGAGGCTGGTTCGCTTGTAACCCGCGTTCTTCTACCATCAACTATCTGTATGCTAATACCTACCCTTATTGCCTCAAGGTTTTCTATTTTTCAAGGGGAGATTGAAATGGGTGAATTAGAACCAGAGAAGTCTAAATACAGCGGAACGATGCTTTATTTAGGATTAGGTTCGATCGTATTCGTACCATTCTTCAAAACAGTAACACACTTGCCACCTTATGTGGGTATGATGCTTTCTTTAGCATTTGTTGCTTTATTCGCTGAAATCTTCTCAAACCGTCAATTTAAAATGGCTGATGCGACTACTGATGGTGGACATCACAGCCCTGTGCACAAGGCGCTTACCAAAATTGAGTTGCCATCAATCCTGTTCTTTTTAGGAATTTTAATGGCCGTTGCTTGTTTAGAATCTTTAGGTATTTTATTCAACGCCGCTGAAGGATTGAATCATGCCATTCCAAATACTGACATCGTTGTCCTTCTTTTAGGTATCGGTTCTGCGGTAATTGACAACGTACCGCTTGTGGCTGCCTCAATGGGGATGTTCTCAGAAGGGCCTGATGCTCCATTATGGCATTTCATCGCTTATTCTGCAGGAACAGGCGGTAGTATGTTAATTATCGGATCTGCTGCTGGAGTCGTTGCCATGGGAATGGAAAAGATTGATTTCTTCTGGTACTTAAAAAAGATTGCATGGTTAGCACTAATCGGATTTATTTCTGGAGGCTTAGTACTAATCGCGATGAGAGATTTTCTTTTCTAGGATTATCATTTTATGAGCCAAACTACAGAAGCATCAGAGTCGTTAATTTCCCTGATTTTGTCGGGTGGTGTAGCTAGCACTATCATAATGTTACTACTCTTACTCTTTCTGATTATTACCTTTTACGTAGGAATTGAACGCTTTTTGACCTATCGGTCGGTTTTGAAAGAATTGTCTGGAGCAGAGAGCACCATGATTAATGAACTTTCACAACGGGCTAAGTTGGTTTACAACAAAACGAACTCACCGGAGAAAACCGAAAAGGCATTAGAGCAAATGGCAGGAGGTTACGTTTTTGAACTAGAACGCAATACCTCAATTCTTGCTACTTTTTCCGGAGCTGCCCCTATGTTAGGTTTTTTAGGTACCGTAATCGGAATGATTTTGGCATTTAGAGAAATGGCAGTGAGTTCAGGGCAAGCTGAGATTGCTTCATTGGCAGGTGGAATTTATACGGCCATGATCACAACAGTAGGGGGTCTTATTGTTGGAATATTGAGCTACATTGCGTATAATCAATTGGCTGTTGTACTTGCACGTATTACGAAGAGATTAGAGGACTTGAGTAACGAGATATTAGACTCGTTGGAACGCTAAAAGAATTTGCCTTGAAAATTAAGTCTAGTATAAAGCCTAGTACCCAGTTTAGCTTGTCTTCGATGACTGATGTGGTTTTTTTATTGCTGATTTTCTTTTTGCTCACATCTAATGTTACCTCAACGATTGATATTACTTTGCCGGGCGCTAAAGGAACTGCTAGTACTCAATCTAATACTATAGCCGTATCCATTGATGCTCGAGGTCGACATTTTATTGGCACGACTCAAATTAATCCTGAATACTTGGCACTTGAGTTAAAGAGATCTTTTGAACAAACACCCAATGCCACAATCATACTAAGAGCTGAGGAAGATGTTGCTTTAAAAAAAGCCGTAAATGTTTTAGATGTCGCTAATAAGGAGGGTTATCCAATTGTCCTAGCAGTAGCTCCCAAGTAATTGCATGAATTATCAACAGACTTTAGATTTTCTATATAGTCAACTTCCGGTTTTTCAGCGTGATGGTGCTAAGGCATTAGAGTTGAAGCTGGATCGGACACTTCAATTCATGCATTATTTAGGTGAGCCTCACAAGGCCTTCAAAAGCGTGCATGTGGCTGGAACCAATGGTAAGGGTTCGGTATCGCATATGACAGCATCGGTATTGCAACATGCCGGATACAAAGTAGGTCTATACACTTCACCTCACTTAAAAGATTTTAGAGAACGCATACGAATCGATGGCGATTGTATTACAGAGGATAAAGTAATTGGATTCGTAGAATCACATCGATTATTCATAGAAGAATTCAAACCCTCTTTCTTTGAATTAACCGTTGCGATGGCTTTTGATCACTTTGCCTCACAGGCCGTTGATATTGCTGTTATAGAAGTTGGTATGGGAGGAAGACTAGATTCTACCAATGTAATTACTCCTCTTCTATCGGTGATTACGAATATCTCCTATGATCATAAGGCGTTCTTAGGAGATACGCTACCAAAAATTGCCTTTGAAAAGGCGGGAATTATCAAGCCTAGAATACCCGTAGTCATCGGTGAATATCAGGAAGAAACATTCCCTGTTTTTCAGCATTTAGCAAATGCGATGCAAAGTGAACTTATTAAAGCCTATGAACGAAATCAACCTCAATGGTTTTTAAAGAATACAGAATTTGATCTTCAAGGACCTTACCAGCAAAAAAACCGATTAACCGTAATTACCCTGATTCAAGGACTGATCGCTCAAGGATGGGAGATTAATGAACAGGCTATCGAAATTGGAATGAAGAACGCTGCCCAATCGACCGGTTTAATGGGTCGTTGGCAGTGGATTGAGTCCAGAGTATTATGCGATACTGCCCACAATGCAGCGGGATTAGCCTTTGTATTAAAGCGCTTAGGTGAATTAAAATATCGTCAATTGCATATTGTTCTAGGGGTGGTGTCTGATAAGGATTTAGATGAAATACTTCCTTTATTTCCTAAAAGTGCTAGATACTATTTCGTGGCTCCCAATATTAACAGGGCTTTACCCGCTGAGGTTCTTAAAAATCAAGCACAGACTTTAGGACTTATAGGAGATACATTTACCAGTGTTTCATCTGGTTTGGCTGCTGCTAAGGAGGTAGCGTCGCCCGATGAACTGGTCTTTGTGGGTGGAAGTACCTTTACGGTTGCAGAAATCGTATAATTTTTCGATTTTTCTTTTGGCAAGATTAAAAACATTCTATATTTGCAGACCTAAATGTGAGGGCTCTTAGCTCAGTTGGTTCAGAGCACCTGCCTTACAAGCAGGGGGTCACTGGTTCGAATCCAGTAGGGCCCACATCAAGCAGAAAATCCATGTCCTGAGGCATGGATTTTTTTATTTCGTAAATTTCCATTCCTTCAAAGATTTACAAATGAAAAGACTGCTTTTATTATTCTGTTTGCTAGGTATAGCCTGGCCTTATTATCAAATCGTCCTGTTTATGGAAGCTAACGACTGGAGTTGGTCGACTGCTTTATTTTTTGAACAGATCAACGCAAATGAAGGGATGAAAATTTTAAACGCAGATCTCACTGTTGCAGCAACTACCTTTTTAGCCTTTCTTATTTATTTACTCATTAAAAAGAGTATAACGAGTATTCAATTCTTTAAATATCTGGGAGCACTATTTCTTGTGGGATTTTCGCTTGCCCTTCCTCTTTATTTCTATGAGCATTATGAACGTTTTAAGTAAGCTATTCAAAGGGGTAGTAATACTCGTATTTACGACAAGTTTATTCTCCTGTTTAAAAGAAAATGATTTATCCAACTCTCAAATAAATGAATTAGAGGGTCGTTGGCAATTACAACAGGTTTCTTGTTTTTGCTATTTCGAAGATTATGATTTCACGGTAAATGAACTCTGGATATCGGCTAAAAGTAGCGTGATACTTTCTAGAAATCAGAATGGACAACCACTAGGTATCACTGATAATGAAATAGTAACTCCGATTCGTGTTCGAAATAATGAATTTACCGATCTGATATCAAATAGAAGTTACACTTTTGATCTAGATGCGGATTTTCTAAATATTCATTACATCGATAACCCTCAGATTGCCGATGATGAAATCAGCTATTCCTTTCGACGTATTAATGAGGATTGTGTCGTTTGGGATGAATTTAATTTAGAGCTCGCTTGTCCTGAAATATATCAACCCGTTTGTGGCTGCGATGGATTCTCTTACTCTAATGCTTGTGAAGCTTCGCGTTTTGGAGTGAGTGTAGATTACGAAGGAACGTGCTCGGGTTCAATTTTTTAATCGTAACTATGAAAAAATCGTTTATATATTCTGTGGTTAGCCTTTTAGTAATTGGTTTAGGACTTTCTTTACTAGGTGAAGCCATTATTAGCAAATGGAATAACTCTTCGAATTGGGTTTGGCTAGGGACCTTAGCTCTTGTGGTTTGTAATACTGGTTTTTCTTTACTCGGACGTGCAGTCATCGAGAAAATTAAAGACCATGAATAGCCCGGTATGATCGATCAGATACCAATCAACTTTGATAGTGATTCATTATGGACTTTGAATTTAGCCTTAGCCCTAGTAATGTATGGTATAGCCTTAGATATCGAGGTGAAACAATTTAAGGAGCTGTTTAGAACTCCAAAATTGGTTTTGGCCGGTCTGTTGAGTCAGTTTGTCTTACTACCCGTTCTTACTTACCTTTTTGTTTTATGGATAAAGCCTCCCCCAAGTATTGCGCTAGGATTGTTCCTAGTAGCAGCCTGTCCTGGAGGTAATGTTTCCAATTTCATGAGTCATTTGGCTAAGGCAAATACAGCCTTATCCATAACACTTACGGCTTTTGCTACCTTATTATCAGTGATTATGACTCCGCTGAACTTTCATTGGTATGCTTCGCTTTATGAACCATCAGCCTCGCTTTTAAGAACGATTTCTGTGGATCCAGCCGACCTTTTCAAAGTAGTTGGTCTATTACTTGCTCTTCCTTTGACTTTAGGACTTTACACCAAATACCGATTCGAGGCGATAGCCATACGCTTCGAAAAGATTCTCAAGCCTTTGTCATTACTTCTATTCATCGTTCTGGTAGCGATAGCCTTAGCCACGAATTGGGATGTCTTTCGAAAATATGCCGCCCAGTTTGCTGATTTAGTGATTGCTCACAATACGCTAGCGATCTTGTTAGGGTTTACGACAGCGGTTGTCTTAAGACTAGACCGATATTCACGTCGAAGTATTGCTATAGAAACGGGTATTCAGAATTCGGGTCTTGGATTACTTCTCATTTTTACCTTTTTCGATGGCCTTGGTGGCATGGCAGTTATAGCAGCCTTGTGGGGTGTTTGGCATCTTATTTCTGGTCTTTTTCTTGGCTTGTTTTGGGGGGTGTTACAGGACCGCATACGTCCTCTTGTTCGTTCACTGGTAGTAGCTGTCGTTCGAGCCTTGTTGTACCTGAATTTTAAAAGTATTGAAATACATGGGCTTGAGAATATCCCTAGAGGCAGAGTGATTTTCGTGGGTAATCATCAAAATGGCCTTATAGATCCGCTTTTGATTGCGGCTTTTAACAAACGATCAACTACCTTTTATACAAGGGCTAGTGTTTTCAAAAATCCGACAGTTTCAAAAATTCTTCATTATCTGGGGTTACTTCCAATTTTTCGTTTCAGAGACGGAGGTCGAAATCTTCGAAATAATATTGAATTATTTGAAAAAGGTGCTGATACCCTAATAGGAGGAGAGGCCATTGCGCTTTTTCCTGAAGGTAATCACGGTGCTGAACGCCGTATTCGACCGCTTAAAAAAGGAGTGATTCGCCTTCTTGAAACGATCTATCAAAAAGATTCGAGTGAAGAAGTGTTTTTAGTGCCCGTAGGTTTTAATTATGAACGCCTAGAGCAATTTAAGGATAAGGTTTCTGTTAGATTCGGACCGCCAATTGGATCGCTTGATTTGTTGAATAAAGACGGACTTATAGACCTATGTTTACTCGATTCAATTCACCAAAGTCTTCAAACCTTAACGACCCATATTGAAGATGGGTATGAATCGAAAATCGAGTACCTTGAAAAATCAGGGGTGAACTGGTTAGATCCTAATGAGGTGTATAAGGTTCTCGAAAATTATCCGAAATTCAATTCTAAAAGCATTTCACCCATACCTTCGACCTCATACTTTTTCTCTTGGCCAGTTGTCTTTTTCTGGCGTAAATATCTGTTGCCAAAAATCGATGAAGTTGAATTCGTAACCACCCTTCGATACGCTTACATCGGTGTGCTTGCTTTTATCTGTATTTTTCTATGTATTTTGGGAATGATATTTATTTTTTAGCCTAAAAACCGATCCTATGGAAACCAAATCAGAACATCAAATGTACTGCCATGAGTGTGATAAGCTCGTAAGTAAGAATGCAGTGATTTGTCCTAATTGTGGAGTTGGATTTGGGAATTCTACCAAATCAGGATTTTCTTTAGATTCTCGATTCTTAGCTACTTTATTACTGTGTTGGTTTTTGGGAGTATTCGGTATTCACCGCTTTTATACCGGACACACCACGATCGGAATTCTTCAGCTCATCACTCTAGGGGGCTGTGGTATATGGACTATCATCGATTTTATTCTTATTGTAACCGGAAACTTCAAGGATGCTCAAGGTCTTCCAATACGTTCAGCCGTTTAGGTTATCGTTAGAAATTGCCTTGCTCGGCCTTCTATCGAGTTATCAAATTCTTTCCTTACATCTAGCTGATCGTTTAGGTACTTCTATTGCCATTCCCTGCCTTTTTACCTTACTAACGGGTCATCATTGTTGGGGTTGCGGATTATCTAGAGCTTTGTGGTCACTCGTTCAAGGAGACTTTTTAGATGCCTATCACTATAATTCTGCCATTTATCTTGTCTTAGGATTTTTTGTTTTTAGAGGAGTTAGGTGCTATCTATCTGGTAATCAATAGGTAAGTTGACCTAAAAAAAATTCTCTTTTTTTCTTGAAAAAGTTAAATCCCATAACTTTTTAGTTAGTTTTGCTCAAAATTACAACCCTAGAGGTTGTAGCCTAGCGTTTTGAAATTAAATGTTCTGCTCGGGTCCAAGAGTGTTTTGAAGTTCGCTCAGAAGGCCGCATCAGGAATGGTGCTCCGAGCCATAGGCCAAACTTCAAGAGTACAATCTTTTCTTCGCTCGCATAGGGTATGTCTAACCTATGCCGAGATTCATTCATTACAGATCTGAATAGTGTTGATGTGCGATTCAATTATCGCAAGAGTTCGCCTTTTATCTACACTAATATTTATCTAAAATGAAAACCAAATACATTGATCTTATCGATCAAACCTATTATTTCCCGCAAGAAGAGTTTGCGCTTAGAGACGACCATCTGTTATTCCATGGTATTGAACTTATGGACCTAGTTAAGGAGTATGGCTCGCCATTGAAATTCATGTATCTGCCTAAAATCACTGAAAACATTACCCGTGCTAAAGGTTGGTTTGCAGATGCGATCCATAAATACGATTACAAAGGCAATTATCATTATTGCTACTGTACGAAGAGTTCACATTTCAGACATGTAATAGAACGTGCTCTTGACGCTGGGGTATTTTTAGAAACTTCTTCGGGTTATGATTTATCTATCGTTGAAACGCTTTTAGGCGAGGGTAAGATTAAGCCAGAAGACACTGTAGTTTGTAATGGATTTAAGCAAGAGAATTACATTGCCAAGATTGCTGATTTGTTAGATCGAGACGCTGTGAAGGTGTTTCCTGTGCTTGATAACTTTGTTGAAATTGATCAGATCAAGGAAAAGACAAAGAAGCCTTTTTCTGTAGGAATTCGAATTGCCTCTGAAGAGGAGCCAAAATTTGAATTTTATACATCAAGGTTAGGTATCGGATACAAGAACATCGTTCCTTTTTACAAACAGTACATTAGAGATGACGAGCAGGTTTCATTGAAGATGCTCCATTTCTTCATCAATACGGGTATTCGTGATACGGCTTATTATTGGAACGAACTTCAGAAGTGCCTCAGAGTATACGTTGCTTTGAAAAAGATTTGTCCGAGTCTCGATTCACTCAATATCGGCGGAGGGTTTCCTGTTAAAAATTCGTTGGCCTTCAGTTATGACTATGCTTACATGGTTGATGAGATCGTCAATCAAATACGTATTGCGTGCGAGGAGGCCGAGGTTCCGGTCCCTGATATTTACACAGAGTTTGGAAGCTACACGGTTGGCGAAAGTGGAGGTACTATTTATAAAGTATTGTATCAAAAGCAGCAGAATGACCGTGAGAAATGGAATATGATTGATTCCTCGTTCATCACAACCATGCCAGATTCATGGGCCATTAACAAACGATTTATAATGCTGGCTCTTAACCGATGGTCAGACACTTATGAAAGAGTTCTCTTGGGAGGAGTGACCTGCGACAGTGATGACTATTATAATTCAGAACAGCACGTTAATGCGATTTATTTGCCTCGTTTTAGCAAGACTTATCCACTGTATATCGGATTCTTTAACACAGGGGCATACCAAGAAACCATTGGTGGGTTTGGAGGATTACAACACTGTTTGATCCCTCAGCCTAAATACGTTCTTATCGATCGCGATGAGAATGGAGAGATTACTACTAAACTTTTTAAAGGGCAGCAGACTGCCGACGAATTCTTAAATCAATTAGGTTATTAAAATGAAAACATTCGCTGGAATACCCGCCGAATACGCTGGCGCAGATCGCGCTAAAGTAACCCTTATACCTGTCGCTTATGACGGCACGAGTACTTGGGGTAAAGGAGCTGATAAGGGCCCTGCAGCCTTTTTAGAGGCTGCCGAAAATATGGAACTCTATGATATAGAGACCGAAACAGAAGTCTATAAGCAAGGTGTTTACTTGCACGAGACTTTAGAAGGTTTTGCTACACCTGAGGCCATGGTCGAGAAGGTTTATGCCAAGGTAAAGGATCAGTACGGAAGAGGGAAGTTAGTCTCTCTAGTGGGTGGTGAACATTCAATTTCGATTGGCGCAATTAGAGCTACAGCTCATTATTTCAGAGACATAACTGTGGTTCAGTTAGATGCACATGCTGATTTAAGAGACGAGTATGAAGGGACTCCTTATAATCATGCTTGCGCCCTTTACGAAGCACAGCAGACGACTAACTTAATTCAAGTAGGTATTCGTTCTATGGACAAGCTTGAGGCTCAGCGTGTTGATCCAGAACGCATGTTCTATGCTCATGAACTAGAGAGCGACGAGTATTGGATGGACAAAGCCATCGACCTCATGGGTGAAAAGGTATATATCACCATTGATTTAGATGCTTTTGATCCTTCTCTAGTACCTGCCACAGGTACTCCAGAACCAGGTGGTTTGTTGTGGTACGAGACGCTTCACTTTTTACAGCGAATTATAACTGAGAAAACCATGGTTGGCTTTGATATTGTTGAGTTGTGTCCGAATGGTGATTCAGGCTCACAAGCATCTAGCTTTTTAGCAGCTAAGCTGTATTACAAAATACTTTCTTATCACTTTAATCAAGAATAATGCACATTTCAAAATTTTTAGAATCTCATTATTTACACTTTAATGCTGCTGCCCTTGTGGATGCGGCAAAGGGGTACAAGCAACAGCTTGCACAGGGGAATAAGATGTTAGTTTCTCTGGCAGGTGCTATGAGTACCGCCGAATTAGGGAAGAGTTTATCTCCCATGATTAATGAAGATAAGATTCACATTATCTCTTGTACCGGTGCGAATCTTGAGGAGGACGTGATGAATCTCGTCGCTCACAATCACTACAAGCGTATTCCTCACTACAGAGACCTTACACCTACAGAAGAACGAATGCTTTTAGATCAAGGGTTAAACCGCGTTACCGATACTTGTATTCCTGAAGAGGAGGCTTTTCGAGTGCTTCAAAAGCACATGTTTGAGCTTTGGAAGGCTGCTGAGGAAAAAGGAGAACGTTATTTTCCGCATGAGTTCTTATATCAATTACTGAACTCGGGTGTGCTTGAGGAGGCTTACCAAATTGATCCCAAAGATTCATGGATGATTCAGGCTGCTAAGAAAAACCTTCCGATGGTTGTTCCAGGATGGGAAGACTCAACCATGGGAAATATCTTCGCTAGCTATGTGATCAAAGGAGAATTAAAAGCTTCTACCGTGAAGTCTGGAATCGAGTACATGACCTATTTAGCAGATTGGTACAAAAATCAATCTCAAGTAGGTTTCTTCCAGATCGGAGGAGGTATTGCCGGAGACTTCCCAATTTGCGTGGTACCGATGTTGTATCAAGATCTTGAGTTAGAACAGACTCCTTTCTGGAGTTATTTCTGCCAGATTAGTGACTCAACGACTAGTTATGGGTCGTATTCAGGGGCGGTTCCTAACGAGAAAATTACTTGGGGTAAACTCGATATTGATACTCCTAAGTTTATTATTGAATCAGATGCGACTATTGTTGCACCTTTAGTTTTTGCTTATATCCTAGGTTACTGATGCAACGGCTAATTGTCGAATTCAAGAAGTTGACTCCTGAGAATCGCAAGGCGTTCTCTGAGTTATATGCTGATGGTTATGGAGATAACGAAGTAGTTTCGTTTACCTCATCAAGCGGCACTAAGATTCAATGCTTACCTCTTCGAGTGGGAGATATTTCGTATCTGGTAAAAATCGGTTCGGTAAGTCGTGATTTCTGGGAAAATGATCAGTCTTTAGAAGGCGTCGTCGAAATCGGAGATGACGATTAATCTAGATTAAGAATTAGGGAGGCTTTTTAGTCTCCCTTTTTTTTATGGGGTATCTTTAAAACAAAAACATGATAAAGAAATTGATCTTAGCGGATTCTCGGGGCTACGCTGACCATGGGTGGTTAAAATCCTCTCACAGCTTTAGCTTTGCTTCTTACTACAATCCTGATCAGATGAATTTTGGTGCGCTTCGCGTACTTAACGACGATTGGGTTGCTCCTTCAATGGGATTTGGAACTCATGGGCACCGAGATATGGAAATCATCTCTATTCCTCTTAGTGGAGACCTAAAGCATCGCGACAATATGGGGAATGAAACTGTTATCTGCTCAGGAGACATACAGGTCATGAGTGCTGGTTCTGGAGTAGAGCATAGCGAAATGAATGCGAGTGAGAGTGAACCTGTTGCATTTCTTCAGATATGGATTTTTCCTAAAGTAAAAAATGTAACTCCCCGATACGATCAGATTACTGTAAAAGTGGAAGATAGCACCAATAGGTGGCAACAGATCTTGTCTCCAAATAGGGAAGATGAAGGGGTTTGGATACATCAAGATGCCTTCATGCATTTAAATCATTTAGATTCGCAAAGTAGCACAACTTACACTTTAAAGAACGCTACTAATGGAGTTTACCTCTTTGTGATTGAAGGTGAGGTTAGCGTAGAAGGAGAACCATTAGGAAGAAGAGATGCTATTGGAATCACCGAAGCGGCTAAAATTACACTTAGTGCCCAGACAAATGCTAAACTTCTAGCTATTGAGGTGCCAATGGCCTAAAAAATCGATGAAGGTGTAATCTAATTATCTAAATTTGCGCCCATGATTGCCACTATTTGCAGAAGAGCGCATTTTAATGCAGCCCACCGTTTACACAACCCATCATGGAGCGATGAAAAAAATCGTGAGGTTTTTGGTAAGTGCAACAGCCCTTATTTTCATGGTCACAATTTTGAATTAGAAGTTCGAGTGAGAGGTGAGGTGGATCCAAACACCGGTTTCGTTATTGACCTGGGTGAATTGGGCGGTATTATTAAAGAACAAGTGGAGGATCGTTTTGATCACAAGAACCTGAATATAGATTGCCCAGAGTTCGAAAATTTGTTGCCTTCAACAGAGCATTTAGCTAAGGTTATCTACGATATCTTAAAACCGATTATTGGTGATCGCAAACTGCATATCACCTTATTTGAGACCGCTAAAAACGGTGCAGAGTACGGAGACTGGTAAATTATAACCGATCCAATAACTTTTCTAAGGTCATTGATCTCGAAGCCTTTAAATAAATATTCTTATTTCTGAGCGATTCGGGAAAATGATCCAGTAAATCAGTAGTGGATTTAAATCCTTTGAACGGGTGATTGGTTTGTTCAAAATGCTTTCCAACTAAATAAACTTCATCAAAACCCAGCGCGATAATTAGATCTACGATGGCTCTGTGCTCTTTGTCGGCTTCTTCTCCGAGTTCAAACATGTCGCCGATTACAAGTGCTGTATTCTCCCAATTCAGGGACTTAAAGGTCTCAAGACTTACTTTTAAACTACTAGGGTTAGCGTTGTATGCATCTACAAACAACTGCTTGCCATTAATTGTTCGAATTTCTGACCGCATTTGTTTTGCCTGGTAGTTGTTTATGCTTTTCTGCACCGATGTAGAATCAACTTCAAAAAAACTAGCTATAGCTACAGCAGCAGCTATATTCAGAGCGTTGTATTTTCCGAAAAGAGAACTAGATAGCTCGAGATTCTCCCATTTAAGGGTGAGGGTAGGTGCTGTTTGAAGGAGTTCTAAATAGGTGTCAGCTTCTTCGACTAAACCATAGCTTGAATGATTGTCGTAAGTGGTTAATTTTTCTTTTTGAATCGAATCTTCTTCGTTGAAGAAAATGACCCCTCCTGCATGGATTAAATGTTGATAAAGTTCTGATTTTCCTTTGACCACTCCCTCAATACCTCCGAAACCTTCCAAATGTGCTTTTCCAAAATTGGTAATTAACCCAAGGTTAGGGTTGGCAATCCTACAGAGCTCAGCGATTTCACCTTGGTGGTTTGCTCCCATTTCGATAATAGCGATCTCATGGGTAGGTTGAAGTCTTAGCAAGGTAAGGGGCACTCCAATGTGATTATTTAGATTGCCTTGGGTACAAAGCGTTTCATATTCACTCGATAATACCGCATTAATGAGCTCCTTAGTGGTGGTTTTACCATTGCTTCCTGTAAGACCAATCACGGGAATTTCGAAGCTGTCACGATGAAATCTCGCTAGATCTTGAAGCGTTTTTAGAGGATCACTTACCGGAATGATTTTATCATTCTTGTCTTTACAACTTTTGCTAACGATAGCGTAGGAAGCTCCATTTTTTATCGCTTCTAAGGCAAAATCATCTCCGTTAAAGGAGGAGCCTTTAAGAGCAAAAAACAGTTGGTTTTTATCCAGACTTCGGGTATCGGTGCATACACCCGAGCTTTGCTGAAACAGCTGATATATATGATCAATCTTCATATCAAAACGGTTCGTGAAACGAAGATACTAATTCGTCTAATGTTTGTACTTTGTATACTAAATAGAAAATAGTACTATGAGATTAGTCAAATCGATTCTAATGCTTAGTGGCCTTTTATTTTCAGGCTATCTTTTTGCTCAAGACAATACTACCCCTGCGGTACCCTTTTTAAATATTCCGATCGATGCTCGAGCTGCGGGTATGGGTGACACTGGAGTTGCTACTCATGCCGACGTTAACTCGGCACGTTGGAATCCCGCTAAGTTGGTTTGGTTGGGAAACTCTGCAGAGTTTGGAATTGCCTACACACCTTATCTGGCAAATATTGCTGATGATGTTAGTCTCCTTGGGGCGAATTACGCACAGCGTATTAACGATGTGAGTGCGCTCGCAGTTGGATTGACTTATTTCGGGCTTGGAGAGGTTGAATTTCGACAGACTATCGATGAACCTGCTCAGATCGTAAAGCCGAATGAACTAGCGCTTGATTTTGCCTATGGTCTTCAGCTCAATGATCAATTATCAGCAGGAGCGGGTCTTCGATTTATCAGCTCTAACTTAAAGCTCACTGAAGCGGTTCAAGATGCAAGAGCCGCAAATGCTTTGGCAGTTGATGTTGGGTTTTATTACCGATCAGATTTGAATATCAGGGAAGGAGCAGACTCGCGATGGAGAGCGGGCTTGTCGTTATCGAATTTCGGTACCACACTATCTTATGATTTAGACGGAGTTGAGCAATACCTGCCGAGTACCCTTCGCATGGGCTTGGGTCATGACTTTATCTTCGATTATGACTCAACGCTTTCAGTTACTCTTGAAGCAAATACCCTTGTAGTGCCTGTTGATAATAAGGCTCTTGGTTTTGCATTGGGAAGTGAGTACAACTTCAGAGATGATTTGTTTTTACGTCTCGGATACTATCACGATACCACGCAAATAACCAATCGAAAATACGCTACTGTCGGTGCAGGTGCTCGTAAGGATAACCTTAAAATTGACCTCTCGTATTTATTCTCAACCTCTCAGGTACAGAACCCATTTGAGAATGCATTAAGAATTGCTTTGTCCTTTGAATTTGGAGATCGATTTTACAATTTTTAAGAGACCATTTTAGCAAGGCCAAGACCGATTTTTATATTATTTTTGCGACAATCAAAATCGTACCAATGAAAAAGATCACGAAAGAAACCTACATGCAGTGGTATGAAGACATGCTCTTCTGGAGAAAGTTTGAAGACAAATTAGCTGCTGTATATATCCAACAAAAAGTAAGAGGGTTCTTACACCTTTACAACGGCCAAGAGGCAGTGCTAGCGGGTTCGCTTCACGCGATGGACTTGTCAAAGGATAAAATGATCACAGCTTATCGAAATCACGTTCAGCCCATTGGTATGGGAGTTGACCCTAGAAAGGTTATGGCTGAGCTTTATGGTAAGGTTACGGGAACTTCTAAAGGTATGGGAGGTTCAATGCATATTTTTTCAAAGGAACATAGATTTTACGGTGGTCACGGAATCGTTGGAGGGCAAATTCCTTTAGGTGCTGGTCTTGCGTTCGCAGATAAGTATTTCAATCGTGATGCAGTTACCCTTACTTACATGGGGGATGGTGCGGTACGTCAAGGGTCTTTGCACGAGACGTTCAATCTAGCCATGTTGTGGCAGCTTCCTGTAGTGTTTATTTGTGAGAACAACGGATACGCCATGGGAACTTCAGTAGCAAGAACAGCTTATGATACAGATATCTACAAGCTTGGTTTAGGTTACGGTATGCCATGTAGTGCCTTTGACGGAATGGACCCTGCAGCAAGTGCAGAGGCCATTAGTGAGGCGATCGAGCGCGCACGTTCGGGCGGAGGACCAACTTTCCTTGAAGCAAAGACCTATCGTTATAGAGGTCACTCGATGTCTGATGCACAGCATTACAGAACAAAAGAAGAGGTAAAAGAATACCAAAAAATTGACCCTATTTCTCAAGTTAAGGAGCTAATTCTTGATAAGAAATGGGCGTCAGAAGACGATATCAAAGTAATCGATGCACGCGTTAGAGATCTAGTTGCGGAGTGTGAGAAGTTTGCTGAAGAATCAGATTTTCCACCAATCGAACAGCTTTACGATACCGTATACGAGCAAAAGGATTATCCATTTTTATCTCATAAATTATAATAATGGCAGAAGTAGTTACCATGCCACGCCTGAGCGACACCATGGAAGAGGGGACTGTCGCGAAGTGGTTGAAGAAAGTAGGAGACAAGGTAGAAGAAGGTGAAATCTTAGCAGAGATTGAAACCGACAAGGCAACCATGGAGTTTGAATCCTTTTATAACGGAACGCTTTTACATATAGGTATTCCTGAAGGAGATGGGGCTCCCGTTGATGCATTACTCGCTATTATTGGTGATGAAGGAGAGGATATATCTGCACTTTTAGGGGGAGCAGCAGAGCCAGCCGCCGAACCTTCTGAAGAAGTGAAACCAGTTGAGGCTGCTTCAGCTCCAGCAAATGAAACGAAAGCAGTCGCTGCTATCCCAGCGGGAGTAGAGATTGTTACTATGCCGCGTCTTAGTGATACTATGGAAGAAGGTACTGTGGCGAGCTGGTTAAAGAAAGTTGGAGACGCTGTTGAAGAAGGAGATATACTTGCTGAAATCGAAACAGATAAGGCAACGATGGAATTTGAATCGTTCTATTCAGGTACTTTATTATATATCGGTATTGATGAGGGTGGGTCAGCCCCTGTTGATTCTGTACTAGCAATTATTGGACCTGCTGGAACGGATGTATCGGCTGTTTTAAGTGGCGCCGCTGCTCCAGCCGCTGCTGCTCAAGCTGCTCCTAAAGAAGCAGTTGAAGTAAAAAACGAAGCAGCCGCTGCTACTCCAGCCGCTGCTACTCCAGCCGCGCAAGCCGCTGAAGTCACTGCTTCAAATACAAGAATATTTGCCTCTCCATTAGCTAAAAAATTAGCCATCGAGAAGGGTCTAGATTTATCTACAGTAAAAGGTTCTGGAGAACACGGTAGAATCATTCGCCGTGACGTAGAGCAAGCGCAAGTCGTTGCCGCTCCGGCAGCTTCAGCTAAAGCTCAACCAGCAGCTGCACCTGTAGTTGTCGCTTCAGGAGTAGAAAATAAAGAGTCAGTCAAGAATTCTCAAATGCGTAAGGTAATAGCCAAGCGTCTTTCAGAGTCTAAATTTACGGCACCTCATTATTACTTGACCGTTGAGGTTGAAATGGACGAAGCTAAAGCCGCTCGTCAGCAAATCAACCAACTTCCTGACACTAAGGTTTCATTCAACGATATGGTTTTAAAGGCTTCTGCTATGGCATTGCTCAAGCATAAGCAAGTAAATACCACTTGGAGTGATGAGGCTACGATCATTAATCACCATGTACATCTTGGGGTTGCCGTAGCTGTTGAAGACGGACTTGTTGTTCCTGTTATCAAGCACGCTGATCAATTATCTTTCACTCAGTTGGGTGCCACTGTAAAAGATATGGCTGGAAGAGCACGTAATAAGAAGCTTACCCCTGCAGAAATGGAAGGAAGCACTTTTACAGTTTCTAACCTAGGAATGTTTGGTATTGAGGAATTTACTTCAATTATCAATCAACCGAATTCAGCGATACTTTCAGTCGGAGCAATCATTGAAAAGGCTGTTGTACGTGATGGAGCAATCGTGCCTAGAAGTATGATGAAGTTAACTTTAGCATGTGATCATAGAACCATTGATGGAGCTACAGGAGCGCAATTCTTACAAACGTTAAAGATGTATTTAGAACATCCAGTTACCTTACTGGCATAGTCTAAATTTCATAGATCTATATTAAAAGCATTCCTTCTCAGGAATGCTTTTTTGTATCTTTTTAATTCAATTATAAATTATGGCTAGAATTATTGTTACCGGTGCTAGTAGAGGTATTGGTCTTGAAGCGGTTCGATTTTTATTAGAAGAAGGGCATGAAGTAGTTGCTATTTCTCGTACTGAAAGCCCATTGCAGGGAGTCGATTTACCTTTACTTCGATCGGTATGTATAGACCTAGCTGATTCTAATTTTGAGCCATTACACGAAATAATCAAAGATTGGAGCCATGTGGATGCCTTGATTCATAATGCTGGCGCCTTTTTGAATAAACCGTTTAGCGAAACCAGTATTGAAGATTTTGAATCCATTTATCGGGTAAATGTTTTTGGAGTAGCAAGACTTACGCAAGCTTTAGCGGACAAATTAGTTTCAGGCTCTCATGTATTAGGTATCAGTTCTATGGGAGGTATCCAAGGAAGTGCTAAATTTCCTGGTCTTTCGGCATATAGTTCGAGTAAGGGCGCATTAATTACCTTATTTGAATTATTAGCTGAAGAGTATAAGAGCGCAGGGGTGGCTTTTAACACCCTTGCTTTAGGAGCTGTAAATACTGAGATGCTTGCTAAGGCATTTCCTGACTTTGTAGCCAATGTATCTGCACGGCAGATGGGTGAATACGTTGCCAAGTTTGCACTCACCGGTCATGAATTGTATAATGGTAAGGTGCTACAAGTCAGTAATAGTACCCCTTAAAGCTGTGGTTGATGATTGATATTCTTGCTCCCTATGTACCTGAAAAGGCTTTGATACCGTGTTTTGAACTCATTCAAACTCATGGGGTACATCTCAAGATTGTTAATCAAAGAAAAACTAGACACGGCGACTATCGTTTGCTTCCTAGTGGCAATCATCAAATTACTGTAAATGCTACTGAGAATCAATATCGTTTTCTAATTACCCTTATTCATGAAATAGCTCATTTGGTTGCTTTTACCGAATTCGGAAGAAGAATAAAACCACACGGAATAGAATGGAAAAGTGTTTTTAAGCATTTGATGTTACCTTTCTTAAATTCCGACATTTTTCCCTCTGAGTTACTGCCTGTGCTCGCAAGACATTTTAAAAGCCCCAAGGCTTCAAGCAGTTCAGATGCATTTCTTGATCGTGCATTAGCGCAATATGATCGCCCTGATGACGCCCTTTTATTCGTTGTTGATTTAGCAGAAGGAAATCATTTTTATTTCGGGAACTCGCGTATATTTGAACGTAGATCTGTACGACGCAAACGTATTGAATGCGTGGAAGTTAAGACCGGAAAACGCTATTTATTTCAACCTAATGCTAGAGTGCTAGCGACCGAAAAAAATGAACAACACTCCTGAACTTAAACAGTCTGCTAAGGGACTGTTTGAAATTCTAAGAAGCTTTTTAAGAGAGCTTCTTAACATCCGTACCAATACGGACATGCAAGCAACTAAAGATTCAATTATTGCAGATATCCCATTCAAAGGGCATACCTCATGGATCTTAATCTGCTCGATCTTTATTGCCTCTATTGGATTAAATGCAAACTCTACCGCGGTAGTTATTGGAGCCATGTTAATCTCTCCACTAATGGGGCCTATTTTGGGTTTAGGGTTTTCACTGGCAACGAACGATATTGATCTACTCAATCGCTCATTAAAGAATTTTATGGTGATGGTTGGTTTGTCTGTGGTTACGGCATTTCTATTCTTTTGGATTTTTCCTCTTCGAGATGAATCTTCAGAGCTGCTAGCACGCGTTAAGCCAGACATCAGAGATGTG